>NZ_JBEZNH010000001.1:239962-381913 GCF_040653115.1 Streptosporangium sp. NPDC048047
GAACCGCGGACCGGAGAACCGCGGACCGGAGAACCGCGGACCGGAGAACCGCGGACCGGAGAACCGCGGACCGGGCGGAACCGCGGACCGGAAGGGGCGGCCGGGCCGGGAGATCCGGCGCCGGGGAGGTCCGGCAGGCGGGTCCCGCGCGACGCGGGGCCCCGCCCGCCGGGCCGCCGCCGGCGCGGCATCCGAGGTTTTCCCATAGTTCGGAATGGATTGGCGGACGCCGGATAAAATCACTGCACTTATGCACGGTTACGAGGAACATGACCAGGCCAGATGGGTGCCGGAACCCCCCGGCAACCCGGAGCGAGGGCCGTTCGAGCGCGATCGGGCGCGGGTGCTGCACAGCGCGGGCCTGCGACGGCTGGCCGCCAAGACACAGGTGGTCGGGCCGGGCGAGACCCTCGGCAGCGGGCAGCACATCCCCCGCACCCGGCTGACCCACTCGCTGGAGTGCGCGCAGATCGGCCGGGAGATGGGGCAGGCGCTCGGCCGCGACCCCGACCTCATGGAGACCGCCTGCCTGGCCCACGACCTCGGCCACCCCCCGTTCGGGCACAACGGGGAGGCCGCGCTCGACGAGATCGCCGCCCCGTGCGGGGGGTTCGAGGGCAACGCGCAGAGCCTGCGCCTGCTGACCCGGCTGGAGGCCAAGGTCCTCACCGAGGACGGCCGCAGCGCCGGGCTCAACCTCACCCGGGCCTCCCTGGACGCCACGATCAAGTATCCCTGGACGCGCCGGACGAGCCCCAAGTACTGCGCCTACGACGAGGACCTGCCCGTCTTCACCTGGATCAGGGAAGGCGCCCCCGAGCGGCGGGTCAGCTTCGAGGCCCAGATCATGGACTGGGCCGACGACGTCGCCTACTCCGTGCACGACCTGGAGGACGCCCTGCACGCCGGGGACGTCGTGCTCGCGGCCCTGCGCGACCCCGCCGAGCGCCGCGAGGTGTGCGTGACCACCGCCTCCTGGTACGCCCCGGACGCCGACCCCGGCGAGCTGGAGCACGTCTTCGCCCGCCTGGTGGCCCGGCCGATCTGGCCCCGTCACTTCGACGGCTCCCTCGGCGACCTCGCCGCGCTCAAGGCCCTGACCAGCGAGCTCATCGGTCACCTGTGCCGGTCCGCGCAGGTCGCCACCCGCGAGGCGTACGGCCCGGCCGCGGGCCGCCACGAGGCCGCCCTCATCGTGCCGAGGGTCACCCGGCTGGAGTGCGCGGTGCTGAAGGGGCTCACCGCCCACTATGTGATGACCCGCGACGTCCACCACGCCAACCAGGCCAGGCAGCGCGAGCTCATCCGCGGGCTGGCCGACCTGATCATGCGGGGCGCCCCGGAGACGCTGGAACCCGCGCTGCGGGCGGCCTTCGTCAAGGCGGCCGACGACGCCGGGCGGCTGCGGGTGGTCGTCGACCAGGTCGCCTCGCTGTCGGACACCGCGGCCGTCACCTGGCACCGGCGCCTGGAGGACGGGGCCCGCTGACCGGCGCGGACCGCGGCCTCACCCGGCCACGCCGCCCGCTCACCCCGCACGGCCGGTCGCACAGGGCCGCACGGGGTCGCACGGCCGGCCGGTCGCACGGGGCGGGACGGCCGGGCCGTACGGAGGTCAGCCGCCGCTGAGCGTGCCCACCGTGATGTGCTTGTCGTCGGGCCGCGGCGGGCGCTCGGTGGGCTTGGACTTCGGCTTCGGCTTCGAGGCGCACAGGGTCGCGCACCTGGGCGTCGCGCCGGTCCGGTTCCTGACGGCCGTCATCTCGTCACGCGGGGACAGGGTGCGGTTGCCGTTCAGCCAGGCGTCCAGGTAGTTCCACGGGTTGACCATGCCGCGCCGTACCCACCAGAGCGAGGGGTCGGTCTTCCACGAGATCGCGAAGTAGAGGTTGCTGGCCGTGGAACGGGCGTTGCCCGAGTTGCCGACCTGGCCGAGGATCTGGCCGGCGGTCACCCGCCGGCCGGGGACGATCCCCGGGGCGACCCGCTCCAGGTGGCCGCCGAGGTAGCGCACGCCGTCGTCGCCGATGACGGTCACGAAGCGGCCCTCGCGGTCGGCGCCCCGGTCGGTGGAGGCCGACCACCGGTTCTTGACGTTGACCTCGTCGACCACGCCGTTCACCGGGGAGACGAACGAGCAGCCCTTGGCGGCCCAGACGGTGGTCTTGGGCAGTACGAGGAGCTGGCTCTGGTAGGTCACCCGGCATCCCTGGACGGGGAAGGAGTAGGTGAAGTTCGAGAGCCTGGGCGGCGGCACCTGCACCGGCTCGTCGGCCTTGGGACGCCGCACCGTCTGCGGCGGCACCCGGGGGACGGGCGTCCCCGTGGCCGCCGGCGCCGGGCTCCCGGTCGCCGTGGCGGCCGGGGTCCCAGGGCTCTCCGGGGTGGCCGTCGCCGTCGCGGCGACCGCCTGGGAAAGGGCGGCGGGCCGCGCGCTGACGCTCGTCACCCCGCCGGCCGAGCCGCAGGCCCCGGTGACGAGCACCGCGCCGGTCACGGCGGCCAGTCGTGCTTTGTGCCCCGATCGCATGATCTCCACCCGCGTAACCTATCGAGAAACAGCCCTTACATTTGTAACCGACCTCATTGCCCGTCATGACCGATTCGGGAAAGTCGGCCCCCTCGCGGCTCCCTCGCGGCCCTGCCGTGATCCCACCGGGGTCCCGTCGCGGTCCCATCACGGCCCCGCCGCGGCTCCGTCGCGGAGACGCCATGGAGACGCCCTCGGGGACGCCGTGGAGACGCCACGGGGACGCCCTCGGGGACGCCGACCTGTCGGGGCGCCCGACTAGACTCGCGGCGTGGCAGGCCGGATCAGTGACGACGACATCGCGCTCGTGCGTGAGCGCTCCCCGATCGCCGACATCGTGGGCGAGCACATCCAGCTCCGCAACGCGGGTGGCGGCAACCTGAAGGGGCTGTGCCCCTTCCATGACGAGAAGAGCCCGTCGTTCAACGTCACGCCCGCCCGCGGCTACTGGTACTGCTTCGGCTGCGGCGAGGGCGGCGACGCCATCACCTTCGTCCGGCGGCTGGAGCACCTGTCGTTCGCCGAGGCCGTCGAACGGCTGGCGAACCGCGCGGGCATCCAGCTCCGCTACGAGCAGGGGGGATACGTCCCCGGCCGGGAGCAGGGCGAGCGCAGCCGGCTGATCGAGGCACACCGGGCGGCGGCGGAGTTCTACGCCTCCAAGCTGGCCGCCCCCGAGGCGGCGGCCGGGCGCAGGTTCCTGTCGGAGCGCGGGTTCGAGCGGGCCGACGCCGAGCACTTCGGCGTGGGATACGCCCCCGCCGAGTGGGAGGCGCTCACCCGGCACCTGATGTCCCGCGGGTTCACCGCCGCCGAGCTGGTCAAGGGAGGGCTGGCCAAAGAGGGGCGCCGGGGCCCGATCGACCGGTTCCGCGGACGGCTCATCTGGCCGATCCGCGACATCACCGGCGACGTCATCGGCTTCGGCGCGCGCAAGCTCAACGACGCCGAGGACGGCCCGAAATACCTCAACACCCCCGAGAGCCCCCTCTACAAGAAGAGCGAGGTCCTGTACGGCGTCGACCTCGCCAAGCGGGAGATCTCCCGGCGGTCCCAGGCGGTGATCGTCGAGGGCTACACCGACGTGATGGCCTGCCATCTGTCGGGCGTGCCGACGGCGGTGGCGACCTGCGGCACCGCGTTCGGCGCCGAGCACATCAAGGTGCTGCGGCGGCTGCTGCTCGACCAGGCGGGCTCCCACGGTGAGGTGATCTTCACCTTCGACGGCGACGCGGCCGGCCAGAAGGCGGCGCTGCGGGCCTTCGCCGACGAGCAGAAGTTCGTCACCCAGACCTTCGTGGCCGTGCAGCCCGACGGCCTCGACCCGTGCGACCTGCGCACCGGGCACGGCGAGGCCGCGGTGCGCGAGCTGATCGCCTCCCGCGAGCCGCTGTTCGCGTTCGCGATCCGCAGCGTGATCTCCCGCTACGACGTGACGACCAACGAGGGCCGGCTGTCCGCCCTGGACGCCGCCGCGCCGATCGTGGCCGGCATCAAGGACCGTGCCCTGCGCCAGCTGTACGCCGTCGACCTCGACCGGTGGCTGGGCTTCAACAACGAGCGGTTCGTCATGGACCGCATCGCCGAGATCTCCGTCTCCGCCGACCGGCAGCAGCAGCGAGCCCAGCGGCCCGCCGGGCCGAGGAAGGTCGCCGACCTCACCGATCCGGCCGTGCGGACCGAGGCGGAGATCCTGAAGCTGGCCGTACAGCGTCCCGCGCTGCTCGGGCCCGGGTTCGACGCGGTCGGCACGGAGGCGTTCACGCTGCCCGAGCACGCCGCCCTGCACAAGCTCATCGTCGGCGCCGGGGGCGCGGCCGCCGCCGGACCGGGCGGCCGGGAGTGGGTCGACCGCCTGCTCGCCGGGGCGCCCGACGACCTGCGCGGTACGGTGACCCGCTTCGCCGTGGAGGAGCTGCGCGCCGGCGTGGGGATCGAGGAGCGCTACGCCTCGGCCATGCTGGCCGCCCTGGAGCTCATCTCGGTGTCCCGGGAGATCGAGCGGCTGAAGTCGCGGATGGAGCGGACCAACCCGGTCGAGGAGCAGCAGGAGTACAACCGTCTGTTCGGCGAGCTGGTCGCGATGGAGCAGCAGCGGCGCGTGCTGCGGGACCGCGCCGCGGGAAGCTGAAGCGTAATGGTCTTTGATTTCCATGCCGTCATTAGGTCAAACCCTAATGAGGTCTCGATTCGATAATGATCGCGGCCTTACCTTCGGTTACAAAAATGGGTCTGCCATTTTGACTGCCTAATACAGCAGACTGTCTCCCGTGGGTGCATCGGTGCTGCCAAGCGGGCCGCCAGCGGTAGACCAGGTGGCCGACCTCGTCGCAAAGGGAAGAGAGCGCGGAAGCGTCACGGTCGAGGACGTGGCCGCCGCTCTCGACAGATCCGAGCTGCCGTCCGACGCGCTCGAACGCGTCGTGCGCATGCTCGCCGAACAGGGAGTGGAGGTCCTCGAGCCCCAGGGCGACGAGGAGCCGAGCCGCCCGGATGAGGAGGACGTCGGCAAACGCGCGCCGACCAGCGATCTCGTCCGCATCTACCTGCGGGAGATCGGCCGGGTGCCGCTTCTCACCGCCGAGGAGGAGGTGGAGCTCGCCAAGTCGATCGAGGCCGGGTTGTTCGCCGAGGACAAGCTGACCAGTGCCGCCTCGCGTCTGGCCTTCCCGGAGTTCCGGGAGCTCGTCTGGGAGGGCAACCGTGCCAAGCAGCGCCTCATCGAGGCGAATCTGCGGCTCGTCGTCTCGATAGCCAAAAGATATGTCGGCCGCGGGATGCTGTTCCTGGACCTTATCCAGGAGGGCAACCTCGGACTCATCCGGGCGGTCGAGAAATTCGACTACACCAAGGGTTACAAGTTCTCCACGTACGCCACGTGGTGGATTCGCCAGGCGATCACACGGGCGATCGCCGACCAGGCGCGCACCATTCGTATTCCGGTGCACATGGTCGAGACGATCAACAAGCTCGTCCGGGTCCAGCGCCAGCTCCACCAGGACCTCGGCCGCGAGCCCGCGCCCGAGGAGATCGCGCTGGAGATGGACCTCCCGATCGAGCGGGTGATCGAGATCCAGCGCATCGCGCAGGAACCCGTCTCACTGCAGTCGCCGATCGGAGAGGAGGACTCCGACCTCGGAGACTTCATCGAGGACGCCGACGCCGTCGTGCCGATGGAGGCGGCCGCCTTCATCATGCTGCAGGACCAGCTCGACGACATCCTCGCGACGTTGTCCGAACGTGAGCAGCGCATCATCCAGTTGCGCTTCGGCCTGGCCGACGGCCACCCCCGCACACTGGAGGAGGTCGGCCGGGAGTTCGGCGTGACGCGGGAGCGGATCCGCCAGATCGAGTCCAAGACCCTGGCCAAGCTCCGCCATCCGACCCGCGCCCAGATGCTCCGCGACTACCTCGACTGAGCGTCCGGCGGGACATCCGTACGGCGAAGGCCCCGGGAGCGATCTCAGCTCCCCGGGGCCTTCGCCGTTCCCGCGGCCCTTCCCAGGGCGTTCCCGCAGCCGTTTCCAGGGCGTCCCGGCGCGGCCCCGGGCGTCCGGCGCGGCCCCGGGCGGCCCGTGCGGCCCCGGGCGTCCCGGCGCGGTCCCGGGGGCTCCCGGCGCGGCTTCGGGCGGCCCCGTGCGGCCCGGCCCGCCGGCGGCGGAGCAACGGGTCGGTAGCCGATCCGAACCTTGTTCTCCTCGTCGATGCGGGAGCAGACTGGGCGAATGGAAGCGCGGCCCGCGTTGGACAACGGCGCGCTCGGGCGTGAGGCGTGGTCCGTGCTCGGTGCGAACCGGACGGGCTCCTGCACCGTGCCCGCACCCGGCCTCTACCCGCACCAGTGGAACTGGGACACGGCCTTCGTCGCCGCGGGCCTGGCCCGCTGGGACACCCGCCGGGCCGGCGCGGAGCTGCTCGGCCTGATGGAGGGCCAGTGGCGCACCGGCATGGTGCCGCACATCGTCTTCCACCCCTCCCACGCCTCCCACGCCGAGACGTACTTCCCCGGCCCCGCCTTCTGGCGGTCACGGGACCACCCCGCCTCCCCGCGCCGGGTGCCCACCTCCGGACTGACCCAGCCGCCGTCGCAGGCCCTGGCCCTGTGGCGGGTGTGGCGGCACGCGACGGACCGCGACGAGGCCGCGGCGCTGGTCCGCCGGGTCCACCCGATGCTCGTCGCGCAGCACGACCACCTCGCCGCCACCCGGGACCTCGGCGGGGGAGGGCTGGCGGCGATCGTGCACCCCTGGGAGTCGGGGATGGACGACAGCCCCGTCTGGGACGCCCCGCTGGACGCGCTGCCGCCCCTGCACCCCGCCTACCGGGACCGGGAGCCGCGCGGTGAGCCCCACGGCGAGCCGCAGACCGGCCACCACGACCGCTACGTCTGGCTGGCCTCCCGCTACCGCGACTCCGGCTACGACCCCGCATACCTGCACGACCACCCCTTCGCGGTCGAGGATCCGATGTTCAACGGGATCTGGCTGGCCTCCTGTGAGGCGCTCGCCGAACTGGCGCCGGTGGCGGGGGCCGACCCCGCGCCGCAGCGGGAGGCGGCGGAGCGGATCCGCGCGGCGCTGCTGGAACGCCTCTGGTTCGACGGCCTCTTCCATGCCCGCGACCTGCGGTCCGGACGGCTCAGCCCGGTCTGCTCGGTCGGCTCCTTCGGCCCCCTGCTCGATCCGGGGCTGCCGTCCGACCGGGTGGACACGCTGGTGGGGGTGCTGGAGTCGCCCAGGTTCATGGGCGCCGCAGGATACCCGGTGCCGAGCTGCGAGATCCGCTCCCCGCAGTTCGACCGCTCCCGCTACTGGCGGGGACCGTCCTGGGTGATCACCAACTGGCTGCTGCTGCGGGCGGCCGACGCGCACGGCCGTACCGAGCTGGCCCGGTTGCTGGCCGCCGGGACCCTGCGCCTGGTACGGCAGGCGGGCTTCCGCGAGTGCTTCGACCCCTTCGACGGCAGCGGCCGGGGCAGCCGTGACTTCTCCGCCTCGGCCGCCCTCACCCTCGACCTGCTCGCGGATAACGTGGCCGTATGAAGCTCTTCAACCGCATGCCCGCCGAGGTCCGCGAGGCCGTCACACCGCCCGACCGGGTGCTCACCTACGCCGAGGGGCCGGACGGCCACGTCATCGCCACCGACCGGGCGCTCTACATCCGGGGGACCAGGCTGCCGTGGTTCCGGGTGGACCGGGGACTGTGGGACGAGGAGGGCCTGACGGTGGTCACCACGTCGGGCGAGGAGCACCGGGCGCTGCTGCCCGAGCCCGGTCGTGTCCCGGAGGCGGTGCGGGAGCGGGTGACCGCCTCGATCGTGGTGAGCCGGTACGCCCCGCTGGACGCGCGCGGGGGAGTGCGGCTGGTGGCCAGGAAGACCGACGACGACCGGACGGTCTGGGAGTTCGTCTTCGACAGTGGCATGGACCCCGACGACCCGGGCCTGCGGGCCCTGGCCGAGCAGGCGCTGGAGGAGGCCCGCCGCAGCTTCGGCGTCTGACGGCGGCCCGGGGGACTTCTGCTCCGGACACGACGAAGGCCCCCGGGAAAGGGGCCTTCGTCGTGCTCGTGCACCTCGCGGGTCAGTAGGGTCCGGCCGCGGCCTGGCTCTCCTTCTGCGGCCAGCCGGTGCCCGCTTCGTCGTGCTCACCGGTCTGCGAGCCGTTCTCGGACTGCAGGAAGGGGAGCTTGTTCTTGGCCACGTCGCCGACCTTGGTCCTGGCGATGTCGGTGGCCTTCGAAACACGCGCGCCGACCAGACCGGCGGCCTCCTGTACGGAGGGGTTGTCGGCCACCCGCTCGGCAATGCGCTTGATCTGCTCGTAGCGCTGCCGTCCGGCCCTGCTTCCCAGGACGTAGCCCACGGCGAGCCCTGCCCCGAACATCAGTCGATACATCTCAACCTCCACATCCGCGCTTCGCGAGAACCCCCTACCCATGGACGGGCGGTCCTCTCCGACCTACCCGCGAGCTTCGATGCGACACACACTCTCAGAGTGCGCTAATCTATTCCTGCGCCGAGAGGAGCGGGGAAAACCTCCCTCCGACCAGCGCAGAGAAACGATCCCGTGTAGCTCAATCGGCAGAGCAGCCGGCTGTTAACCGGCAGGTTATAGGTTCGAGTCCTATCGCGGGAGCCAACGAAGGCCCCGGGAGCCCCGCTCCCGGGGCCTTCCGCGTTCTCGCGCTCTCTTCCGGTATCAAGGTTCGGAAATCCAGCGTGGTGACGTGAAGGAGCCGCTGCGACGAGGTGGGGCTGCGTCCGGCGTTCGTCCACCACCCCGACGTCCTGGAGCGGTCACGCGGCCGGTGGCCCGTCCCGGAGGGGTGATCGGCCGGGCGGTAGGTTCTGTCACGTGCGTCTCCGCCCGGGAGACCCTCTCGCCCGGAACGGAAGGAAGACCATGTACGTCCCCGCCCACTTCGCTCCCGACGCCGACGCCGTACGCGACCTCCTGGCCGCTCCGGGTGCGGCGGACCTGGTCACCGTGACCCCGGCCGGGCTCCTCGCGACGTTCCTGCCCTTCGTGTACGAGCCGGACGCCGGTCCGCACGGGGCGCTGCTCGGTCACCTCGCCCGTAACAACGACCAGTGGCGGCAGCCCGCCGAGGGTGAGGCCCTGGTCATCGTCCGGGGGCCGGACGCCTATGTCACGCCCTCGTGGTACGCGTCGAAGGCCGAGCACGGGCGTGTGGTGCCGACCTGGAACTACGTCACCGCGCACGTCTACGGCCGGCTGGTCGTCCACGACGACCCGGTCTGGACGGAGTCGGTGGTCCGCAGGCTCACCGAGCTGCACGAGGCCGGGAACGATCCGGCCTGGTCGGTGGACGACGCCCCCGCGACGTTCGTCGCCGGTCAGCTGCGGGCCGTCGTCGGGGTCGAGGTGGTCATCAGCCGCGTCGAGGCGAAGTTCAAGCTCAGCCAGAACCGGCCGGGGCCGGATATCGACGGTGTCATCGCCGGGCTGGAGGAGCGGGGCGACGCCGGGAGCGCCGCCGCCGTACGCGCCGCCCGGCCCCGGTGACCGACCGGCGGGTGGTGTTGCGGGCCTGAGCAGAACATGATTCGGTGTTCTGGCCGGGCCCGTGCCCGGCGGCGGGAGGCGCGCTCCCCGGAGGGCGTTCCCCGCAGGCGTCTCCCGGGCCGGGAGGCGTTCCGGTGCGGACGGCCGGTGGAGGGGATGGGCGGGACATGGCGGATCCGGTGCTGTCGTCGATCGACGGGAGCGTGCTGACGCTGACGTTCAACCGGCCCGACCGCCTCAACGCGTGGACTCACGCGATGGGGCGCCGCTACTTCGACCTGCTCGCCGAGGCGGAGCGGGATCCGGCGGTCCGGGTGGTCGTCGTGACCGGCGCGGGCCGGGGCTTCTGCGCGGGCGCGGACTTCGAGGACCTCACCGCGGTCCTGGACGGCTCCCACCGCTGGGAGGGCGAGCCCGACCGGCGCTCCGTCACCCTCCCGGCCACGCTCGGCAAGCCCGTCATCGCCGCGGTCAACGGAGCCTGCGCCGGGCTCGGCATGGTCTGCGCACTCGCCTGCGACCTGGTCTTCACCGCGGACGAGGCGAAGTGGACCACCGCCTTCGCCCGGCGCGGCCTGATCGCCGAGTACGGCCTGTCCTGGATCCTGCCCCGGCTGGCCGGCCAGGCGCGGGCCATGGACCTGCTGCTGTCCGGCCGTACGTTCACCGGGGCCGAGGCGTACGGGATGGGGCTGGTCAGCCGCTCGGTGCCGGGGGAGGGCCTCATGGCGGAGACCGCGGCCTACGCCCGCGAGCTGGCGCTCCACAGCTCGCCGGCGTCGATGGCCGTGATGAAGCGCCAGATCCGGGGCGACTGGAACCGGAGCCTGGAGGAGGCCGAGGCCGACGCGGTCCGGCTGATGGCCGAGTCGTTCGGCCGCCCCGACGTCACCGAGGGTGTGGCGGCCTTCCTGGAGCGCCGCCCGCCCGCCTTCCCGCCGCTCCCGCCCTCAGGACACCCCTCATGACACCAGGGAGAGCCAGTGGGGCGCGGGGCCGAAGGGGGCGGTGCGGGCGGTGACGGCCTCCAGCAGCAGGTCCGCCGAGGCGCGGGCGTTGCCGATGACCTCGGGCGGGTAGGCGTAGCGGACCTGGTGCTCCTCGAACTCGTCCTCGTCGTCCAGGATGATCCGGCCGTCGCGCATGCGCAGCACGTCGAGGTCGAGGTCGACCATGGTCACCTCGCCGTCGCGCCACTCCGGCACGGTCGAGATGTCGCAGTAGATCTCCGCCTTGTACGGCTCGGCGTTGAAGCAGGCCGTCCACCAGGCGTCGCGGGGGAAGAGCATCACGAACGCGTGGTGCCAGGTGATGGGAGTCTCGGAGCCCCGGCGGGCGACGGTGCCGGTGGGGCAGCCGGTCCAGACGCCGTGCTCGTCCTCGCCGAGGAGCACGGCCGGGTGGTGCCAGTGCAGGGAGTCGTCGTACTTGCGGTAGACCACGTTCACGATCTCGGAGGGCATTCCCCGACCCTATGGGGCGGGCGGCCGTCCGTGCCTCCCGTTTCCGGCCGGGGCGCGGCTCCCGGCCGGTCGGCGCCCTCGCCCCGCCGTCCGGGATCCCTCCCGGGACGTTCCGTCCGTGCCCCCGTGGCCCGGGCGGTGGTGGACGCCGTACGGCCGGCGGGTGCGAGTTCGCGGGCCGTACGGCGTCCGGGGTTCCCGCGGGACGCCGCGCGGCCGGCTGCGGACGGCGTGAAGGCGCGGCGGGAGGTACCCCGCGGGCCGCCGTACGGGCCGGACACGGTGGCCGTACGGCGGAGCTCGGTGGTGGCGCCGCGTGGTGAGGCGCGGCCGGCGGGCCGTCAGACGGCTCGCAGGAAGGCTTCGATGTCGTCCTGCCAGGAGCGGAGGAAGGCGGTGTAGCCGCGGGCGAACTCCGCGAGCTCCCGGGCGGCCTCGTCGTCGAACGGGGTGAGGTCGTAGGTGACCGTCACCTCGCTGCCGTCCCCGTCCCCGTCCCCGTCCCCGTCGCGGGCCAGGGCGACCGTCACGGTCCCGGCGCGGTGGCCCGGGGTGACGCGGGCGTAGGAGATGCGGGAGTGCTCCTCGCGGGCGGTGACGACCCAGGTGGTCGTCACGCCGTCGGCGTCGGTCTCGAAGACGGTGCCGGGCACGGTGTCGTCCTCGACGGGCACCGGGAAGCGGGGTTTCCAGCCCTCCACCCAGTCCTGCTCGCCGCGCGCGGTGAACAGGCGGAACGCCCGGCTCGGCGGGAGGGGGACGGTGAGCGTGCCGGTGAGTCTCATCGCCCCTCCTCCAGCCGGTGAGCGTCGGCGGAGGTCAGGGTCAGCCCGTAGACGGCTCGGAGCTGCTCGATCTTCGCCATGGTCTCCTCGGAGAAGGGCGCCCTGCCCTCGAAGGAGTGCAGGACGATGCCCTCGACGAGGTCTCCGAGGGAGACGTCCAGGTATTCCGCGAGGCCCTTGAGGACCTTCAGCACGTTCTTCTCGACGCGCAGCCCGGTCTGGACCCGCTCAACTGTTACCATGTTACCAAGGTAACATAGATGGATCACTGGAGACGACGCGCTCCGGCGGCCGGGACGGCGGGGTAGATCTCCGGACGGGCCCAGCCGCGCTCGGCGTAGGCGAGGATCACCGAGTCCTGTACGGCCTGCACCCGGTCCTCGGCGACCAGCGCGATGGCCGACCCGCCGAACCCGCCGCCGGTCATCCGCGCCCCGCGCGCCCCGCCGCGGATCGCCGCCTCCACGGCCACGTCCAGTTCCGGGCAGGACACCTCGAACTGGTCGCGCAGCGACAGGTGGGAGGCGTTCAGCAGGGCGCCGATCTCCTGGACCGCCCCGGCCCGCAGCAGCCCGATCACCGCCTCCACCCGGTGGTTCTCGGTCACCACGTGCTGGGTGCGCCTGCGCTCGTCGCCGCTGAGCCGCCCGAGGGCGGCCGCCAGGTCGGTCACGTCGCGCAGCGCGGCCACGCCCAGGTGCCCGGCGGCGCTCTCGCAGTCGCGCCGGCGCCGGGCGTACTGGCCGTCGGCCAGCTCGTGGCGGACCCCGGTGTTGATGATCAGCAACCGCATGCCGTGCGCGGAGAGGTCGAACGGGACGTTCCTGCTCCCCAGACTCCGGCAGTCGAGGAAGAGCGCCCTGCCCTCCTCGGCGAGCGCGGAGGCGGCCTGGTCCATGATCCCGCAGGGCATGCCCACGAAGTCGTTCTCGGCCCGCTGCGCGACCCGGGCGACCTCCATCTTCGTCATGCCCAGGCCGTACAGGTCGTTGAGGGCGGTGCCGACGGCCACCTCCAGCGCCGCGCTGGACGACAGCCCCGCCCCCTGCGGGACGTCCCCGTCGATCACCAGGTCGGCGCCCCGCACCGGGTGCCCCGCCTCGCGCAGCGCCCAGAAAACCCCGACGGCGTAGCGGGCCCATCCCGCGGCCCGCCCCAGGTCCTCGACGGTCTCGACGGTCCCCGGCTCGGCCGCCTGGAGCGAGCGCAGCCGTACGACGTCGTCCTCACGCGGCGAGACCGCCGCGGTGATCCCCCACGGCACCGCGAACGGCAGGACGAGCCCGTCGTTGTAGTCGGTGTGCTCGCCGATCAGGTTGACCCGCCCCGGAGCGTGCCACACCCCCTGCGGCTCCGCACCGAAGGACTCACGAAAAGCATCAACAACGCGCATGGTCAAACACTCCTCAACAGGGTCCCTCCGTAGGGTAGCGAGTCCGGGACGCCCCATCGGCCTCCGAAGGCGGCGCGAAGGCGTTCGAAGCCGCCTGAAGCCGCTCGAAGCTCCTTGGAGCCCGCTCGAAGGCCCGTGAAGATCACAGCTTGAACGCGACCCGCTCGCCGGATGTGCGAACGGGCCCGACCTTTGGTTGAATGCCGCAGTACGGTACGCGCGCGAGGGGCGGTAGCTCAGCCGGTTAGAGCAGGGGACTCATAATCCCTGGGTCGCGGGTTCGAGTCCCGCCCGCCCTACCTCTCGCGGTCCACGGAGAAGTCCGCCCTGCCTGCGTCCAGCCAGGACTTGTCCGGAGGATCCCTTGCGGCTCCTGACCGAATGATCAGTGGGTGAGGCGGCGCCGGATCCTCGACTCACCGGGTGTCCCCGGCCGAGGCGCTCCTCGCCCGCAAGGCGATCATTCCGGTGGGCCGCCGAGTGCGGGTGCGAGGCCGACGAGCTTGGCGAGGAAACGATCGACCTGCTCCGCCAGCGGTGGCCATGGCAGGTCGGGCTGATTGACCCGCATCGACACGGCTCCGTGCACCGCCGCCCTCAGATCCAGTGAGACCGCGGCGGCATCGTCGGCCGGGGCGATTCCGGCATCGATGCACCGCTGCACCGCGGCGGTGGTGCGCTCGGCCGGCTCCTGGGCGCTCACCCGCCTGACCGAACTGGAACGGGCGCACGTCCTGCCCGCCCCCGCCGGCCAGGGTCACGAGGTGAACACCGGCGGCACGGGCAGCCCGATGCCCGAGTCGATGCGGCAGGCCGTGGCCGCCCTGGACGCGCCGTTCGGCGGCCCTCGCTTTACTTCGGAATGTGTTCCGAAGTATGGTGTGGTATGGCTGTGCCGACCGTTCCGTTCTCTGACCTGTCGAAGCATTCCAAGCAGGTCGCCGAGACCATCGATCAGTTCCATCGGGTCCACGTCAAACGCCGTGACGGGGAGGATCTGTTCATCTCCACGGCTCAGCACGACCGCCAGCGCGAGGAGACGGCGGATGTCGCAGCCCGCATGATCGCCGCCCTGCTGTCCAGCGATGAGGGTGTCCGCGTCATCTTGCACGCCCTGCCCGTGGTCTTTCCCTGGGGACGGCACCTGTCCGCGGATGAGAGGCGCGAGTTCGCGCAGGAACTCGTCGATGCCACGCGCGACGCGGTCGATCTGGACGTCCACGCCACCTTGCACCGAGTCATCGTCGAGTGGCGCGCCACCGCCCGTATCCTGGCTGACCCGGCGCTGACCGCGCAGCTCACCCGTCCACTGCCGGATGAGGACCATGGTGAGGTGACCACACCGTGAGCCCCAAGCGCGGTGACGCGGTAGCGCCGCCGTCGGTCGGTGACGAGTGGCATCTGCGTTTCGCCACCGGAGAGGCGGCCAAGGGCTGGATCGATCTGTGCGGTGAGGCGCCGGGCAACACCCGGCGGTGTTTCGAGGCGCTGCGTACGGATCCGTTGTCGCAGAAGGACCCGGACCGTCAGCACCGGCTGCGCGGTCGTCTCGCCTCCGGGACGCTGGGCGGCCGCGAGTATCCGCAATGGGAGTACGAGGTCACCGCGGGAGGGCGGGTGCGCTACCTCGTCGACGAGCCCCGGAGGACCGTTCATCTCGTCTATGCCTCACCCCGGCATCCTAAGGACACCGACGCCTGAAGCCGCTCGCAGGACTTACCACTCTGGACCCGCATGGCCTTCCAAGGTCGCCATTTACATGATTAATCATGATTGTTACCGTCGGTGGCGTGGAGATCATGATCACGACGGCGCGGGTCGAGGACGTTCCCGCGCTCGTCGCCTCGGCCGCCGCGCTCTTCCGGGAGGACGGCGGTAGGCGGGATCCGTTCATGGACGTGGACTGGCCGGCCCGGGACGGGGACGACTACTACCGGGGGATGGTGACGGGCGAGGGGAACCTGGCGCTGCTGGCCCGGTCCGGTTCGCCCGAGGGGCCGGTGGTCGGTCATCTCACCGCCCGGATGCGGGGCCGGGACGAACTCCGCCCGGACGCCGTCGTGGCCGAGCTGCTCAGCATGCGGGTGGACGAGGAGCATCGGGGGCGCGGCGTGGGGGCCCGGCTCGTCGAACGGTTCCTCGCGTGGGCCGGGGAGCGGGGCGCGAACCAGGCCGTCGTGTCCGCCTACGCGACCAACTCCGACGCCGTCCGTTTCTACCGGGCGCGCGGGTTCACCCCCGTGCACGTCTCGCTCCAGGCGGACCTCGGCACGTAGGGGCCTGTTCCCGGTGACCGGTGACCGGTGACCGTACGGGGCCGGCGAGGCTGCCGAAGACCGACGAGCCCAGGTGGTACGTGAACAGGTAGGGCGAGGCGGCCTGACCGGTGGACACTCCGCCGGGCGGGCGGGGCGCGGGGGTCACGCCGGCGATCTCGTTCGAGAGCCAGGACCTGGCCGCCATCGAGGACCTTGTCGCCGCCGGACCGGGCGTGGCGATCGTGCCTATGCGACCCGCCCGGCCCCCTGCCCCGAGGCGCCGCCGCCACCCGCCTCCGCGACCGCGTCACCGGCCTGCCGCGCAGGCAGCCGGAGGCCGGGCCGGCCCCCGGCGGGGTTCACCCCCGCCGGGTTCGTCAGAGCCAGCCGCGGGCGGCGGCCGCCGCGCCGGCCTGGAAGCGGGTCGTCACGCCGAGCCGTTCGACCACGGCGGCGATCTTGCGGGTGGCCGTCCGCGGGCTGACGCCCAGATGCCGGCCGATGGCCTCGTCCTTGAGACCGGTGTTCAGCAACCGCAGCACGAGCAGGTCCTCATCTGGCGGCCGCTCGTCCACCGTCGGCGGTACGCCCGTCAGCGGCCTGCCGCGTTCCCAGTAGACCTCGAACAGCTCGACGAGCGCGTCGAGCAGCCGGGAGGGGTGAAGCAGCGCGATGTTGTCGTAGACCCCGTCCACCAGTGGGAACAGACCGACTCTGCGGTCGGCGATGCGCAGCTTGAACGGCAGGCGCTCGACGAAGCGGGAGCGCTCGCCCTCCTCGGCCAGCCGTACCAGGGTCTCCAGGCGTCCCGGGCGGTACAGGGAGTCGGCGCAGTAGACCACGCGTATGTCCACGCCACGCGCCAGCAGGCTCCGGGTGTCCTTCAACTCCGACTCGTTGGTGTCCGACGTGTCGTCGGGGCGGCCCACGTAGGGCGGGCGGTCGAAGCCGAGCAGTTCGGTGCCGACCGTCCGCTGCACCTCGGTGACGACCCGCTTGACGGCCTCCTCTCCCACCAGGACCTCCACGACCCCGGCTGGACCGGCCTCCATCCGGCCCGAGTGGTAGAGCTGGGAGAAGTCCGAGACGACCGTCCTTACCGCGGCGAGCCGCGCCTCGGTCTCCAGCCGTCGCCGATCCACCAGCCACTCGATCGCCGCCTCCGGGGGCACCGCCTCGTACCGGCCGGGTCCACCGCGGCGCAGCAGCCCCGCGTCGGCCAGGCGAGCCAGCGCGGAACGCACCCGGGCCGGGCCGACGCCGAGTTCGGCGGCCATCTCCCCCGTCCGCCGGCCAGGCCGGCGCAGCAGCAACCGGTACACCCGTTCGTCGGAGTCCGTGACGCCCACGGCGCCGAGCACGGACCGATCGCCCACGAAGCACCTGCCGAAATGTCGTTTTTGGTCATGCGGCCGAAAATGTCAGCACTATATCTCGACAGGGATCCACGCCGGACGCTTGACTCCGTAGCGGCCCTCCGGTGATCTCCCCGGACGGGTGACCAGTCTCTTTCCCCCTCAGAGGCGCAATGTTCCGCAACCCCCGCGTCCGTCGTGTGCCGGCGCTGGCCGCCGCGCTGGCGGTCACCGTCATCACCCCGGCCATCGCCCGGCCCGCTGCGGCGTCGGCACCTCCCGGGGCCGCCTCCGCGGTCGCCCCCACTTCGTACATCGTCACCCTGGCCGAACCACCGCTGGCCACCTACGACGGCGGCACGGAGGGCATCGCCCCCACCAGGGGCGGCAAGGGCAGGAAGGTCGACACCACCAGTTCCCACGCCAGGCGCTACCGCGACCGTCTGGTCGACCGGCAGAACAAGGTGGCCCGCGGCGTCGGCGCGGCCGCCACCGGCCACCACGCGGTCGCCTCCAACAGCTTCACCGCCGAGCTGACCCCAGCCCAGGCACTGCGGCTGCACACCACCCAGGGCGTGCTGTCCGTCGTCCCCGACACTCTGCGCAAGGCCCTGGACGACCGCAACTCCGCCGATTTCCTCGGCCTGACGGGCGACGCCGGCCTATGGGCGAAGCTCGGCGGCGTCGGCAAGGCGGGGAAGGGCGTCGTCGTCGGTGTCATCGACACCGGCATCTGGCCGGAGAACCCCTCCTTCGCCGCCCCGGCCCTCAGCACGGAGCCGCCCACGAGAACCGACCCGTACCGGCCCTACCTGAAGGACGGGGTCACGGTCATGAAGAAGGCCGACGGCGCCACCTTCATCGGCCTGTGCCAGACCGGCGAGGAGTTCGCCGCGAACCTGTGCAACCAGAAGGTCATCAGCGCCCGGTACTTCGGTGAGCAGTGGTTGAAGGGCAATCCGCCGGACAAGCGCGCCGACTACGTCTCCCCGAGGGACGCCCAGGGCCACGGCTCGCACACCGCCGGCACCGCGGCGGGCGACCACGCCGTCCGGGCCACGGCGAACGGCGCCGACTACGGCACGATCTCCGGCGTCGCCCCCGGTGCGGCCGTCGCCGTCTACAAGGCCCTCTGGCAGGGCAAGGACGGCGGAGTCACGGGCGGCTACACCTCCGACCTCGTGGCGGCCGTCGACCAGGCGGTCGCCGACGGTGTCGATGTGATCAACTACTCGGTCGGCGGCATGTTCGAGTCGGCGGCCGACGACCCGGTCCAGCGCGCCTTCCTGGCCGCCGCCGAGGCCGGCGTCTTCGTCGCGACGGCGGGGGGCAACTCCGGTCCCGACCCGTCCACGGTGGACAACACGATGCCGTGGACGACGACGGTCGCGGCCGGCACGATCGCGCCCTGGCAGGCCGAGGTCCGGCTCGGCGACGGCACGGTCGCCGATGGCGTGAGCACCACGGTCCTCGCCCCGCTCGGTCCCAAGCCGCTGGTCACGGCCGCGTCGGTGAAGACGGACACGGCCGCCGAGGCCGACGCGCAGGTCTGCGCGGCCGGTTCGCTCGACCCCGCCAAGACCGCCGGGAAGATCGTCTACTGCCGGCGTGGGACCACGCTCCGCGTGGACAAGTCGGACGAGGTCAAGCGGGCCGGCGGTGTCGGCATGGTGCTGGGCAACCCGACCGACCAGGACACCGACGTCGACCTGCACTCCGTGCCGACCGTGCACGTCAACGCCCCCGACTCGGGCAGGGTCGAGGGCTACGCGGCCACCGCGGGCGCGACGGTCACGTTCGTCCCGGCCGCCTCCGGCGGCGCGCCGTACCCACAGGTCACGAGTTTCTCCTCTCGCGGCCCCTCGCTCACCAACAACGGCGACCTGCTCAAGCCGGACATCACCGCGCCGGGCTCGGCGATCCTTGCCGCCGTGGCGCCCCCCGGCAACGGCGGCAAGGACTTCGATTTCTACTCCGGCACCTCGATGGCCGCCCCGCACATCGCCGGCCTGGCCGCCCTCTACCTCGGCGAGTACCCACTCCTGTCGCCGATGGCGATCAAGTCGGCCATGATGACCACCGCCTACGACACCAAGACCCCGGACGTGTTCGCCCAGGGCGCCGGGCACGTCGACCCGGCCCGCATGCTCACGCCGGGCCTGATCTACGACGCGGGCGCCGAGGACTGGTACGGCTACCTGGAGGGCCTGGGCGTCGGCACCGGGACCGGCGTCAAGCCGCTGGCCGGGCCCGACCTGAACTACCCGACGATCTCCGTCGGCACCCTCTTCGGCTCCCGGACGGTCACCCGCAGGGTCACCGCCGTCACCCCGGGCGTCTACCACTCGGCGATCGAACTGCCCGGTTTCAAGACCAAGGTCAAGCCGTCCACGCTGGTCTTCAAGAAGGCGGGCGAGACCAAGGAGTTCACCGTCTCCATGGAGACGGTCCCGTCGGACATCACGGGCACCGTCGCCGGGCGGCTCACGTGGACCGGCGCGGGCACGACCGTGCGCAGCGCGGTCGTCGCCACCCCGCTGAGCGCGCGGGCGCCCGTCGAGGTGAAGGGCGCCGGAACCGACGGTTCGGTGCGCTTCGAGGTGACGCCCGGGGTGAAGAAGTTCCCGGTCACCCCGTACGGTCCCGTGTCGGCGGACGAGGTGCCGGGCACCGTCAGCGAGAGCGAGGTGCTGGGCCGCGAGATCCCGGTCATGGTTCCCGACGGCGCCAAGGCCGTCTCGTTCAAGATCCGGGCGGCGAACCCCGAGGCCCAGGTCGGCGGCGTCATCTTCTACGAGAAGAACGGCACGCTCGAGTTCGAGTCGTGGGTGTCCAGCCCGGACGGCGACCATCGCGTCGTGCTGCCCCACCCGCGCCCCGGCAGGCACACCCTGGTCGTGCTCACCCTCGGCGACCTGCCCGGGACCACGTCCACGGACTTCCTCACCCAGATCAACCTCGTGACCGCCGACCACGCGCGAGGCACGCTCACCCTGACGCCGGGCAAGCCGAAGGCGACCGTCGGCACGCCGATCCCGCTGACGGTCTCCTGGACGCAGGCGACGCCGCGGACGAACACCGGCTACGTCGAGTACCCCAACGGAGCAGGAACGATCGTCACGATCAACTGACACGGTTCCGCCGCCCGGCCCTCGGCCCCCCTCGCCTGCCCGGCGGGCGGGGGCCCGTCGGCTTACCCGGTCACCCGGCCGCCCGCTTCCGCGACCACGTCACCGGTTCGCCGCGTTGATCCTCATGCTCCGCGCGGCCCACCGGTGTCACCGCCCGGTCGCGTTCCGCCGGTGGGCGGCCGGACACTCCCGGTGCGGGAGGTCCGGACGCCGTGGCCGGTCATACGCAGCGCAGGACGAACGACTCGCCCGTGCCGTCGTGCCCGTTGTACGTGCTCCCGGCCACCGAACCGTCGTCCGAGGCGACCGTGAGCGACATGCTGTACGTGGGCGACTTCGGGACGGCGTGGACGAACCGGTCGAGGCGCCAGATGCCCTCGCCGCCTCCGGTGGCCTCGTCGGTGGGGCCGGTGATCAGGCCGTCACGGTTGAGGGCCCGGGTGTCGGAGCTGTTCGGCAGCAGGCGCGGCACCCCGTCGGTGTCCCACAGCACGCCCTGGCCGCGGGAGGGCGAGGCGTAGCCGGCCCGGCCGATCACGCGGCCGTTGGAGATCCTGGTGGCGGACGTGGCGGACGCCCCCGGCACCTTCGCCAGAGGGGTGATCGCGCCGTTCCGCCACAGCGCCGGGCCGTCCGGGCCGCGCAGCAGCACCGTGCCGTCCTCGTCGGCGTCCTCGGGCTGGTATCCGCCGGGCAGGACGGTCTCGATCACCTGGCCGGGACGGTCCGCGGGCCAGCGCAGCAGGCGGTACTCGAACCGGTTGTCGATCCGGACCATGTTCTTGCCGGTGACATCGCCTTTCTCGTCGATGGCGAGCGGGGTGACGAATCCGGTTCCGTCCGGGCGGACGAGTTTCTCCGCCTGACCGTCCTTCAGGAGGACCGCGTAACTGGGACCGTAGTACGGCGGGACGGCTATGGCGGCCCAGGCCAGTGTCGTGCCCGACCGGTTCTCGTCCGGCAGCCTCAGGAGCGGCTCGTTGCCTATCTTGGTGCCGTGGTCGGTGAACAGCCCGTTCCGCCATGAGACGCCGTGCCAGTAGCCGTCGGCGAGTATGGCGCGGCCCGAGAAACCACCCTGGTGGTTCGTCGCGGTGACCTCGGACTGCCCGGTGCCCGCCGGCACGGGCAGGGCGGATCGCGTCCAGGTGCACGCGGCGCCCGCGGAGGCCGAGACGGCGCCCGGCGCCACCACACCGGAAACGAGCAGAAGTACGGTTCCCGCGATCGAACGGACCAGCCGTTTCATATTCATGGATTCCTCCTGCGATTGACGCGGTCGGTGTCAACCGTAGAGGGGAAGGAATGGCCGGTCGCTTTTCTCGTTCGACAATGGCGGTTTCCAAGAAATCCGCGGTGCTGGGAGGGCGCCGGCGCCCCGGAGAGCCGGGGCGCGCCCTTCGCCGCGGGGGAGACGGTGACGCCCCGGGCGCACCGCGTCCCCCGGGGGCCGGTGCCGCGTCCGCCGGCCGAAGCCCGGGTCACCCTCCCCGGCGGAACAGACCGAACAGGCCGAACGGTCCCCGTCCGCGCCGCGCGGGTGCGGGCGGGGGCTCGGAGGGCTCCTCCCGGACGGGGTGGCGGTCGCGCCAGTCGCGTACGGCCTCCTCGACGTCGAAGGGCATCAGGTTCAGCGGGGGACCGGAGAGGGCCTTGCGGTTCCCCTCGACGATCTCCTCGTTGATCTCCTCGATGATCCGGCGGACCTCGTCCTCCGACCGTGCCTCAGCGGCCGCGGCCCGCGCCTCCTCGGCCTTCCTGCGCAGGGCGAGCGTGCCGGGCAGCGGCATCGACAGGCCCTCGGAGCGGAGCTTCTGCCTGATCCACCACATCTCCTCGTACGGCTCGCCCTCGCCGGGCAGCGGCTTGCCCGCGCCCGGCAGGCCGTCGAACGCGCCGCGCTCCGCGGCCTCGCGGATCTGCCGGTCGACCCACGTCTCGAAGCCGACACCGAGTGGCCTGCGTTCCGTCATCGCCCGCCTCCAGCACGCCGGACAGTGGTGTTCCCGAGCATAGCCACCCATCGCCGGCCGGCAGGGGCGCGGGTGGACGGCGCCGACGGCTTCGGCGGGCGGCGCGCCACATGGACGTGGCCGTCCATGTGGCGCGCGGGCGCGGCTCCGCGAGCGCCGGACTCTCGGGTGTTCCGTATTCCGGAATTCCGGTCCGCGCCGCCGTGTCTCAAATTCCCGTGAATGGCTCAGAAGTCCGGAGGGGAATTCCTTTACGTGGCGTGGAACCCGCGACTGCGGCGATTTCGCGTACGATCGGTTTTCCGGTGGCGCCCGCCTCCACGGCCCTTCCGGGGCCGCGCAGGCCCGCTCATCCCGGGGCCCGGAGCGGACGGCCACGCCGTATTCACCGGACAATCCCTGGAGCGACCATGAGGATCGGCATCATCGGCGCCGGAAACATCGGCGGCGCCCTCACCCGGCGGCTGACGGACCTCGGCCACGAGGTGACGGTGGCCAACTCGCGCGGCCCGCACACCCTCGCCGACCTGGCCTCGGAGACCGGGGCGAAGGCGGTGACCGTCGAGGAGGCGCCACGCGGGGCCGACCTCGTCGTGGTCACGATCCCGGAGTGCCGGGTGCCCGAGCTGCCTCCGGGTCTCTTCGACGGGGTGCCGCACGACGTGGTCGTCGTCGACACCGGCAACTACTACCCCCAGCAGCGTGACGGCCGCATCGAGGAGATCGAGTCCGGCCTGCCGGAGAGCCGCTGGGTGGAAAGGCGCCTCGGCCGTCCGGTGATCAAGGCGTTCAACAACATCTACGCCCGGCACCTCGCCGAGCACGGCCGTCCCGCCGGCGCGCCGGGCCGTGTGGCCCTGCCGGTGGCCGGCGACGACGAGGCCGCGAAAAGGGTCGTCATGGACCTGATCGACCAGCTCGGATTCGACCCGGTCGACGCCGGTGGCCTGGACGACTCCTGGCGCCAGCAGCCCGGCACGCCCGTCTACGCCACGGACAGGGACGCCGGGGGAGTCCGCGAGGCGCTGGCCCAGGCGAGGCCCGAGCGCGGCCCGGAATGGCGGGCCACCGATGGCAGCCCGGGCACCTTCGTCGCCCCGGCCTGACCGACCCTGCCTGGACCCTGGCCCGGACACCTCCGCCTGGTGTTCCGGGCCGGGCCGGATCAGATCGGACCGGGCTTCATACGGCCAGGCGTTCCCGAAGCCGTTCTCAACTCGCGGCTTCCGTGAGTAGGTCGTCATCGGCCCGGGTGCCGTCGCGCGGCGCGTCCGCGGGTGTCCGGCGGCGGCGGAGGACGTCGGGCACGAGGGTGAAGATCCCGGCCGCGGCCAGGGCCGCGCCGAGCCACAGCGGGGCGCGCAGGCCGAACGCGTCGATGCCCAGTCCGCCGGCCGAGGATCCGATGATGACGCCGAGGGTGATGAAGGAGGTGTGGACGGTGTTGACCAGGGGCCCGGCGTTCCCGGCCCGCTGGACGCGGGCGGTCATCGCCGCGTTGAGGGTGACCCCCGCCAGGCCGATCCCCAGCATGAACGTCACGGCGGGGACCGGAAGGTGGGCCAGCAGCGCGAAGCCGGTGAGGAAGGCGAGGTTCAGGACCAGGCCGCAGAGCAGGACTGCGAGGGTGTGCCGGTCGGCGAGGCGTCCGACGACGACGTTCCCGATCACGGTGGCGGCGCCGTAGGCGACGAGCAGCACCGGGACGGTCCCGGCGGCGAAGCCGGTGACGCCGGTGAGGACCGGGGTGAAGTAGGTGAAGGCCGCGAACGTCGCGCCGATGACGAACGTGCTGGTGGACAGCGTCAGCCACAGACGCGGGGCGCGGAAGAGGGCCAGTTCGCTCCGGAGGTTCCCGCCGTCGCCGTCGCGCTCCAGGCGCGGCACCCCGGCGAGCGTGGCCAGGGCGGCGATCACGGTCAGGACGCCGACGGCCCAGAAGGCGGCGCGCCAGCCCAGCCACTCGCCGATCAGGGTGGACAGCGGCAGCCCGAGCAGCGTGCCGAGCATCAGGCCGTTCATGGCCGCCGCGACGGCCCGGCCCCGTGCCTCGGGGCGCGCCAGTCGCATGCACAGCGAGACCGAGATCCCGAAGAACGCCTGGGAGGCGGCTCCGGTGATCACCCGCGCCACCGTCATGACCCCGTAGCCCGGGGCGACGGCGGCCAGCACGTTGCCCGCCAGGAAGACGGCGAACAGCGCCGTCAGCGCGGTCCTCGGATTCACCCGAAGCAGCGCCACGGTCAGGAAAGGGCCGCCCACGGCCATGGCCGCCGCGAAGGCGGTGACGAGATAGCCGACCTGCGGGACGGTGACACCCAGCCCGTCGGCGATCTGCGGCATGAGGCCGGCGACGGCGAACTCGCTGGTCACCATGGCGAAGATCCCGAGGGCCATTATGTGTACGGCGCGGTGCACGGCGCTCCTTGGGGACATCGGTTTTGGATTGATCGGTTCAAAATTCGGGCATGGAGACGCCGTGGGGGCTCCGGGGATTTTCGGAGGGGCGGGGTCCGAGCCGGCGATCCGGCGTTCAGCGGTCCTGGGCGGGCGGCCCGGTGGGTCCGAGGTCCGAGGGTGCGGGCTCGCGGGGCGCGGGGCCGGGCGGATCCGGCTCTCGGGTGAGCGCGTCCATCGCCGTCGCCGCGACCGCCTCCAGCGTGGCGCGGTCGGCGCCTCCCTGGCCGGAGACCCGCAACCCCGCGATCACCGCGTTGACGAAACGGGCCAGGGAGGCCGCGTCCCGGGAGGAGGTGATGTCGCCCTCGCGCTGTCCGGCCTCCAGCGCCACGCGCATGACGGCCAGCCGGCGCGCGGTGTCGCGTTCCAGCATCGCGGCCGCCTCCGGGTCGCGGTCGGCGAGCTCCACGACGGTGTTGACGGAAAGGCAACCGCGCCGGTCGTCCGGGTCGTCGCCGATCACCATGGCGAACAGGGTGCGGATCCGCTCCGCGCCGGGCCGGCTCTCGTCCTCCAGGAGGGCGAACTGGGCGGCGTTCATGGTCTCGATGTAGCGGGCCAGCGCGCGCTTGAACAGGTCGTGCTTGCTGGCGAAGGCGTTGTAGATGCTGCTGCGGCCCAGGCCGGTGGCGTCGCACAGGTCCTGGGTCGAGGTGGCCTCGTAGCCCTTCTCCCAGAAGGCGTGCATCGCCGCGTCCAGGGCCCGGTCCTCGTCGAACGTCCTCGGCCGTGCCATGCGGTCACCGTAACACATTTTGGAATGCTCGATACAGTACGGTCCGCGTCCCACCGGGATCCGGCGTGACCCGTGCCCGCCGGGATCCGGCGCGGGCCGTACGGCCGCCCGAAGGCAGGCTCGGCGCGGTGGCCCGGCCGGCCGGCCACATGGTCGGGGCGAGACCGGGGTTCACGGATCCGGCTCGGCCCTCACACCGCGTGAGGCCGGGAGCCGGGTACATGAGCGATCACTGCGACGCGTTCGGGATGAGCCCCGTACCCGTCCCCGGAGCCGCCGGGTCGCCGTCCTTCGGGTCACCGTCCGTCAAGCCGCTGTCCGCCGGGTCGCCGTCCGTCAGGGCGTCGCGGGCGTCCATGAGGGCGAAGCCCAGCAGGTTGAGGCCGAGCCAGGCGGCGGGGGAGGCGGCGCGTGCGTCGTCCGCCGCCAGCCCGATGCCCCAGATCCGGTCCACCGGGCTGGCCTCGACCAGAACCCGGCCGCGGGTGCCCAGCAGGAACTCCCTCAGCTCCGGGTGCGCGCCGAACTTCGCGACACCGCCGCGCACCACGATCCCGTAGCGATGCTCGCGCCAGACGGTCTCGTCGAAGCCCCGGACCTCGCGGCCGAGCTGTTTGACCTCGCCGGGATGCCGGGCTCCGAGGATTCGCGCGGCGGTCCCGCCGTCGCCGAACAGCCACGCCTTGTGGGCCATCATGTAGTGCTCCGCGGAGCGGAAGACGTGCCCGTCCGAGGTGAAGGGGGCCTCCCACCACTGGCTGAGGCATCCCGGGCCGACGCCTCCGCCGCGTGGCGGCCGGTGCCCCCAGAAGAACAGGTGACGGAGCACCACGCCGTCCCGCTCGGCGGCCACGGCCTCATCGACGGAACGGGGAAGTCTGCTCATTCCGGACACCGGTTCACCATGCCACGTACGGCCGCGGCCGGGCCACCGGATTGACGGGCACGGCCGGGCGCGGGGTCACTCCCGGTTCAGCCGGCTGAGCGCCCAGTCGAAGGAGGTGTGGGCGGTCGCGGTGAACAGGACGAACCACACCTCCGACACCCGTGTGGCCGTGGCGTTCACGGTGTCGACCGCGATGCGGGCGGCGTCGTCCATCGGCCAGCCGTAGACCCCCGCCGACACCGCCGGGAAGGCGACGCGGGCCGCGCCGAGTTCGTCGGCGACCCGCAGCGACTCGCGGTAGCAGGAGGCGAGCAGCTCCGAGCGGTCCTCGTCGGCGGAGAAGACGGGGCCGACGGTGTGGATGACCCAGCGGGCCGGCAGATCGCCCGCGGTGGTGGCCACCGCCATGCCGGTCGGCAGCCCGTGGACGTAGCGGGAGGCGCGGAGCTCACGGCACTCGGCGAGGATCGCCGGGCCGCCGCGCCGGTGGATCGCCCCGTCGACCCCACCGCCCCCGAGGAGCGAGGAGTTGGCGGCGTTGACGACGGCGTCGACGTTCTGGGTGGTGATGTCCCCATGGACCAGCCTCATCCACATGGTCCGAGTCTGCCATCCGGCGCGGGCCGCGGCGGCGTTCCGGTCGGCACACGCGTAGGGGGAGCCCGTGGCGGCCGGTGGAGAGGGCGACGTCCCTCCCCGCCGGCCCCCTCGCGTCCCACGGGTGCGCCGCCGAGTCCTTGACGTCCTCGGTCAGATCGATTAGACCTCATGAGGTCATCGATCATCTCCCGGGAGGTCACCGTGTTCGACAGAGCGTTGCCGCGCCGCGCGGTACGCGCCGCGCTGGTCATGGCGGCGGCGGGCTCGCTGGTCGCGTCGGGAGCGATGCCCGCTTCGGCCGCCGGGGCCGCAGGCAGGCCGCCGAGCCCGACGAGCCCGACGAAGGGTCCGTGCCGGTACACCCCGACCCCGGACGAGCCGGCCGTGCGCAGGGTCCCCCTCCCGCCGGACCCGCGCCGCACGCCCGCCCGCCCCGTCTCCGCGGTCCTCAAGACCAACCACGGCGACATCGGGCTCACCCTCGACCCGGCCAAGGCGCCCTGCACGGTGCAGAGTTTCGTGCACCTGGTCCGGCACGGGTTCTACGACCGCACCTCATGCCACCGGCTGACCGCCTACGACCGGCTGAAGGTGCTGCAGTGCGGTGATCCCGGCTTCACCGGCGAGGGCGGACCGGGCTACCGGTACAAGGACGAACTGCCCACCGATCTGCCGCCGTGGCCGGGTGACTCCACCGGGCAGCGCAGGACGTACGCGCGTGGGCTGCTGGCCATGGCCAACGCCGGACCGGACACCAACGGCAGCCAGTTCTTCCTGGTCTACGGCGACTCCGGTCTGGCGGCCAACTACACGGTCTTCGGGACGGTCGACGCCGCCGGGCTCGCCGCCCTGGACCGCATCGCGGCCGGCGGCATCCAGCCCGCCGAGGGGGGCCCGACCCCGCCGGTCGACGGCAGGCCCGCCCTCCCGGCCGACATCCGCGACGCCCGGATCCGTCACTAGACGCCCGGATCCGGTACCGGTCGTCGGCGGTGACGCCTTTTCGCGGTGGATCACCCGCGAAGGGCGTCACCGCCGGACGCCGCTCCGCCGCCGCGACCGTACGGCCGTACGGCGGACCCGCCGGAGACCGTACGGCGGGCACGCGCGAGGAGAGGGTGTGGGTGTGATGGCCGACGGAGACTCCGGCGTGCCGGGATCCCTGAGGAAGGTGCTCGCCGACGTCGCCGCCGAGCGGGCCGCGCAGGACGCCATGTGGGGCGTGCAGGAGCACCCCGACGGCACCGGCCCCGAGGGCACGGCCGCCGCCGACCGCGCCAAGCGCGACCTCGACGGGGCCAAGCGGGCGGGGAGGGTCACCTGGCGGCACATCCTGCACGAGGAGGTCCTGGAGGCGTTCGCCGAGGACGACCCCGACCTGCTGCGCGGCGAGCTGATCCAGGTCGCCGCCGTCGCCGTCAAGTGGGCGCAGGCCCTCGACCGGCGCGTCGCGACCGCGCCGCACCGGGTGCGTGAGACCCGGTTCACCGCGATCGTCGACGTGCACGTGATGTTCGTCCGCGACGGCGCGCTGCTGCTCGGACGGCGGGCGAACACCGGGTACGGCGACGGCCTGTGGCATCTGCCCAGCGGGCACCTGGAGGCCGGGGAGCCGGCGATCCGGGCCGCGGCCCGCGAGGCGGAGGAGGAGGTCGGCGTCACCGTCGACCCGGCGGACCTGACGTTCGTCCACGTCATGCACCGCGCCCCCGACCGGATCGGGCTGTTCTTCCGGGCCGAGCGCTGGACCGGCGAGCCGTACAACGCCGAGCCCGGCAAGTGCGACGGCCTGGACTGGTACCCGCTCGACGCGCTGCCCGCCGACATGGTCGCCTACCCTGCGGCGGCCCTGCGGGCGATCGCCGAGGGGCGGGGCTTCGCGCTCCACGGCTGGGACGACCCGGCGGGGTGAGTTCCGGGCAGACGGGCTCCGGCCGGTGAACTCCACGCGGACGGATCCCGGGCCCTGACCCCCGGCCCCGGCCCCGGCTCCAGGCCATGGGGCTTCGGGCCATGGGGCTCCGGCCGGGCGGGGCAGGTGAAATTTTCACGGGCCCCGCGGCCCGCCGGTGAGGATCGCGCCTGGTGACCGGCCGGACGCGGCGCGGCGCGGCCGGACGGCCGTTTGCAGCGGGGAGACCGGACTTTATGGTGCGTCGTGCAGGAGGGACCCTGCAGACGTTCGCGACCCCCGGAGCAGCGCACCATGACGGACACGACGGAACGACGCGGCATGAGCCGGGCCGTCGCGGTGATCCTCGCCGCGCTCGGCCTGGTCCTCGCGGCCGGAGCGGTCACCGCCCCGGCGCGTGCCGACACGACCATCTGCGAGAAGTACGGCTCGACCAGCATCCAGAACGGCAAGTACATCGTCCAGAACAACAACTGGGGCGACGACACGACCCAGTGCATCAACGTCACGGGCACCGGTTTCACCGTCACCCAGGCGAGCCACAACAAGCCGACGAACGGCGCGCCGGGCTCGTACCCGTCGATCTACGCCGGCTGCCACTACGCCAACTGCACCTCCGGCAGCGGCCTGCCGATGCGGGTCAGCGACAGCCGGTTCAACGGCGTCCAGACCAGCGTCAGCATGAGCTACCCCGGAGGCGGGGTGTACGACGCCGCCTACGACATCTGGTTCGACCCGACCCCGCGGACCGACGGCCAGAACACCGGCGCGGAGATCATGGTGTGGCTCAACCGCGTGGGGTCGATCCAGCCGGTCGGCTCGCGGGTGGGCATGGTCAACCTCGCCGGGGCCACCTGGGAGGTCTGGTACGGCAACATCGGCTGGAACGTGATCTCCTACGTCCGCACCTCGGCGACGAACTCGATCAGCTTCGCCGTGCGCACCTTCGCCGACGACGCGATCAACCGCGGCTACGCCCAGCGGTCGTGGTACCTCACCAGCGTCCAAGCGGGCTTCGAGCCGTGGGTGGGCCAGAACGGCCTGGCGGTGAACGACTTCTCCTACAGCGTCGGCGGGAGCGACCCCGGCAACGGCGACCCGGGTAACGGCGGCGGCCGCACCTGCTCGGCCGCCGGGTCCACCGCGAACCAGTGGAACAACGGCTACGTCATCGATCCGGTCACCGTCACGAACACCGGCTCCTCGACGACCAACGGCTGGACCGTCACCTTCACCCTCCCCGCCGGGCACACGCTCTCCGGCTCCTGGAACGCCGGCGTGACCGTCAACGGGCAGACCGTCACCGCGCGCAACGTGAGCCACAACGGCTCCCTCGCGCCCGGCGCCAAGGCGAGCTTCGGCTTCCAGGTCACCCGTCCCGGCGGCAACCTCCAGGTTCCCTCGGGCTACACCTGCACCGCGTCCTGAACCGGACCGGGGGTACGGCGCATTCGCCCGGCCGTACCCCCGGGCCTTCCGCCGCGGCGTCCCGGTCCCGGACCGGGACGCCGTACCCGTGCCGTGCCACCGGCCTGCACGACGCCCGCCCCGCCGACGACCCTCGTGAAGGGGGCCGAACCCTGTGAAGGGGACCGAAGTGCGCACCTCCCTCCTGCCCGGCCGCCGGGCCCGGCTCCGCGCCGGGCTCACCGCCGCGCTGCTGGCCGCCGGGATGTCGATCCCGGCGGCGACCACCACGGCCGGGGCCGTGTCCGCCCCGGGAACCGGGACGGGGACCACGACCGTGGCCGGAGCGGGAACCACGGCCGTGGCCGGGACGGGAGCGGGGCTCCGGGCCGCGGCCGGGGAGCCCTACCGGGACCCGTCCCTGTCGGTGGCGACCCGCGTCGCCGACCTGCTCTCGCGGATGACGCTGGACGAGAAGATCGGCCAGATGACCCAGGCGGAGCGCGCCTCCGTCACCGCCTCCGACATCACGACCTACCGGCTGGGCTCCCTGCTGTCGGGAGGCGGCTCGGCGCCCTCCCCGAACAACGCCGCCTCCTGGGCCGACATGTACGACGGCTTCCAGCGGGCCGCCCTCGCCACGCCGCTGGGCGTCCCCCTCGTCTACGGCGCGGACGCGGTGCACGGCCACAACAACGTGGTCGGCGCCACGATCTTCCCGCACAACATCGGGCTCGGCGCCACCCGGGACCCCGAGCTGGTGCGGCAGATCGGCCGGGCGGTCGCCGAGGAGGTCTCCGGCACGGGCGTCGACTGGGACTTCGCCCCCTGCGTGTGCGTGGCGCGCGACGACCGGTGGGGACGCACCTACGAGTCGTTCGGCGAGGTGCCCGAACTCCCCTCGTCGATGACGACGATCGTCACCGGACTGCAGGGCTCGCAGCTGGGCGGCCCGGCCTCGGTGATGGCCACCGCCAAGCACTACGTCGGAGACGGCGGCACGGCCGGCGGGGACGACCAGGGCGACGCCCGCCTGACCGAGGCCGAGCTGCGGGCGGTCCACCTGCCGCCGTTCAAGGCCGCGGTGGACCGCGGGGTCGGCTCGGTGATGGTCTCCTACAGCAGCTGGAACGGCGTCAAGACGCACGGCGACCGCTACCTGATCACCTCCGTGCTCAAGGGCGAGCTGGGCTTCACCGGGATCGTCGTCTCCGACTGGAACGGCGTGGACCAGATCGACGGCGCCGAGGGGCTGTCGGCCACCGACGTGCGCACCGCGGTCAACGCCGGCGTCGACATGGTGATGGAGCCCCAGGCGTGGAAGCAGTTCATCACCCTGCTGCGGGCCGAGGTGCAGGCCGGACGGGTGGCGACCTCGCGGGTGGACGACGCCGTACGGCGCATCCTGACCAAGAAGTTCGAGCTGGGACTCTTCGAGAAGCCGCTGACCGACCGGTCCTACACCTCCACCGTGGGCAGCGCGGCGCACCGCGCCCTGGCCCGCCAGGCGGTGGCGAAGTCGCAGGTGCTGCTGAAGAACAGCGGGAACGTCCTGCCGCTGGCCGCCTCGGGCGGGAAGATCTTCGTCGCCGGCAAGAGCGCCGACGACATCGGCGTCCAGAGCGGCGGCTGGACCGTCACCTGGCAGGGCTCCACGGGGAACATCACCCCCGGCACCACCATCCTCCAGGGCATCCGCGACACCGTCGGCCCGGCGGCGACGGTGACCTACAGCCGCGACGGCAGCGGCGTCGACGGCTCCTACCGGGCGGCGATCGCCGTGGTGGGCGAGACCCCGTACGCCGAGGGCCAGGGCGACCGCACCGGATCCATGGGCCTGGACGCCACCGACCTGCGCACCCTCGACACGCTGCGCCGGGCCGGGGTGCCGCTGGTCGTGGTGCTGGTCTCGGGCCGCCCGCTGGACATCGCCGCCCAGCTGCCCGGCTGGGACGCCCTGGTGGCCGCCTGGCTGCCGGGCACCGAGGGGCGGGGCGTCGCCGACGTCCTGTTCGGCGCGGTCAAGCCCACCGGGAAGCTGCCGATGACCTGGATGAGCGACGTGAGCCAGCAGCCGATCAACGACGGGGACGGCAAGACGCCGCTCTTCCCCTACGGCCACGGCCTGACCTACCGGGACACGCCCGCCGACACCGCCCCGCCGTCCGCGCCCGGTGTGCCGGTCGCGTCGGAGGTGACGTCCTCGCAGGTCAAACTGTCCTGGGCGGCGTCGAGCGACGACGTCGGCGTGACGGCCTACGACGTCGTACGGGTGCAGGGCACGACCGAGACCACGGTGGCGACGCAGGCGGCCCCCTCGGCGACGGTCACCGGCCTGTCCGCGGGCACCGCGTACACGTTCGCGGTCTACGCGCGTGACGCGGCGGGCAACCGCTCGCCCAGGTCCGGCACGGTGAACGTCACCACGGGCGCCGGGAACGGCGGCGGGGGATGCCGGATCACCTACGCCGCCGGCGACTGGGGCGGCGGGGGCTTCGGGGCCACCGTCACCGTCGCCAACACCGGGACCTCCGCGATCAACGGCTGGACGCTGCGGTTCACCTTCCCCGGCGACCAGCGCGTCACCCAGGGCTGGTCGGCGACCTGGTCGCAGTCGGGCGCCGACGTCACCGCGACGAGCCTGTCGTGGAACGCCTCCCTCGCGCCCGGCGCCTCGACCGGCATCGGGTTCAACGGCTCCTACGGCTCCGGCAACCCGGCCCCGGCCGCGTTCACCCTGAACGGCACGCCCTGCTCGGTGTCCTGAGAACCCGGACGGCCGGCGTCCCGCGGCCGGCCCCGGCCGGTCGGCGTCCCGGGGCTCCGCGCGGAGCCCCGGGGCCTCGTCCGGGCCGCCGGACCCTCCGGCCGGGACCTCGTCCGGGTGTCCGCGCGGACGCCGTCCCGCTCAGGAGGGCCAGGGGACGCGGGGCAGCCGGGACACCGGGGTCACGGCGGGCCCGTCGTCCGTCCAGCCCGCCTCCAGCACCACCTCCACCTCGTCGCCGGCCGCCCCCGGCCGGCCGGAGGTGGTGCTGGACAGCACCTGGGAGGTGCCCGGGTCGATGACCAGCGTCCGCCGGAAGGGCACGGGGGTCCGCACGGTGAAGGAGAACGCCTCACCCGCCCTGCCCCGCGCGTCGGCTGCCCGGCCCAGGTAACGGACGTCCGGCGACTCGGCGAGGGCCCGGTAGGCGGCGGCGCGCACGGCGGGCGGGGACGGCTTGCTCCACAGCAGACCGCTCAGCGCGTCCGCCACGAGACCCCCGTCCACCGCGGCCCGGCCGGCCCGGCCGGTCCTGTGGGTCCCGTGAGCCATGCCGGCCTCGCCGGTCGTGTCCCCGCTGCCCGCCGTGCCATCCGGCACGGTCCCGTCGCCGCCCGTCGTGCCGTGGTCCGTCGTGTCGGGGTCCGTCGTTCCGGGGGCGGGAGTTCCGGGGGCGGGCGTTCCGGGGGCGGGCGGCTCCGCCACCGTCCCGGCCACCAGGTCCCGCAGCGCCCGCGGGTCCGACGGGAGGCCCTCGATCCGCCGCAGGGTCATCCCGTGACCCGCCATGCTGAAGGGCGCCTCGCCGGTGATCTCCGTGAGCTCGCCCTCGCCCGGGGACGTGGACAGCCCCGCCGGTCCGTTCCGCCACTCCGACGGGGAACCGTCGCGGCGCCAGGCCGCCTCGTCGGCCTCACCCGCGGGGCGGACCCCCAGCGCCCGGGAGGCGGTCCAGGCCCGGCCGTCCCTGGCTGCCCACAGCTCGGTCAGCCGCCACTCCACCACGCGGTACCGGTCCGGGCCGTCGCCCAGCGGTTCCGGCAGGGTCCGCCGGCGCAGCTTCGCGACATGCCAGTAGGCGCCGGCCGCCGTCGTCCCCGCCCCGGCTTCGGCTCCGGCCCCGGACTCGGCCGAGGTGGCCGCCGCGAGCAGGATCGACCGCCCGGAGAGCCCGGAGAGCCCGGAGAGCCCGGCGGCCCCCGTGCCGGGTCCGCCCGACGTGCCGCCGGATCCCGGGCCGCCGGATCCCGGGCCGCCGGATCCCGGAACCCCGGACGTCACCGGGACCGCGATCACCGCCGTCGCCGCCGCGACGGCGACGGCGAGGCCGGCGACCGCCATCGCCCACGGCGGCCGCGGACGGCGGGAGCCGCTCCCCGCCCCGATCCCGCTCCTCGCGCCGGCTTCGCCCTCCGCTCCGGCGCCGATCGCGGCATCCAGCCTGGCGCGCACCCGGGCCTCGGCGAAGGGGCCGGCCTGCGGCTCGCCGTACAGCTCGCGGACCCTCTCCAGCTCATCCACGACCGGCCTCCTCGGCGTCGAGCATCGGGTTGACGCCGCCGAGCGCGGCGCGGAGCTTCCTTCTGGCCCGGTTCAGCCGCGAGCCGACGGTCCCGTACGGGATGCCGAGAGCGGTGGCGATCTCCTCGTGGCTCAGCCCGGCCAGGGCGACCAGGAGCAGCACGTCGCGGTCGCGGCGGTGCAGCCCGGCCAGGGCCGCCGCCAGCTCCGGCCGCAGGCTCTGCGCGCTCACCCGTACGGTGACCCGCTCCTCGTGGCCCGGATGGTCGGGGTCGGGACCGTGCCGTCCGAGGGCGCGCAACGTGCGCACCTCGACGCGGCGGTGCCTGCTGACGAGGTTGGTGGCGATGCCGTACAGCCAGGCCCGGACGCCGGCGCGGGAGGGGTCGTAGCGCGCCCGCTTGCGGAACGCGGTGAGGAACGTCTCGGCGACGACGTCCTCCGCGGCGTCCGGGCCGAGCCGCTGGGCGACGTAGCGGTGGATCTCCCCGAAATGGGCGTCGAAGATCGCGGTGAACCGTTCCGGGTCGTCCAGGGGGAGCCGGTCGGTTCCGGCGTCCCCCACCGGGTGGGCGGCCTGGCACATCGTCGTCACGACGGTCTCCGGTCGGGTGCGGCCCTCGGGTCCCGTCCGGTGGATCTCCGTCGCGGCGAGGATCCACCGGACGGACCCTGGGCGTGGTTCGGCGGTCACCCTTTCCTCTCCCGATCCGCCGCCGAGCTTTCACGCCCGCGCGGCGGTCACCTCCCAGGGCCGGCTCCCCGGCATCCTTGCCCACCCCACCGGCATGTCACGGCTCATCCGACCCGCCGCCGCACTCTCGGGACCGGCGTCCCGTCGGCGGGACGACCGCTAGCTCCGCTTCCAGACGCGGACGTAGTCGACCTGGAAGTCCGCGGGGAACCGGGTGGCGGCGTCGGGGTCACCGAGCCAGCCGCCCACGTGGAAGGTGAACCGCAGGTGGTACGGCTTGCTGAACGCCGAGTCGAACCATGAGGTGGTCGTGCGGTCCCGCTGCCAGACCTTCCGGCCGTCGATGTACCACCGCATCACCCCGGGTTCCCACTCGGTGGTGTAGGTGTGGAAGCCGTCGCCGGGGTACCCGGTGGTGAAGGGGAAACGCTGGTCCTGCTTCACCTGGGGACTGTAGCTGTTGAAGATGGCCTGGGTGGCCGCCGCGTAGTACGCCGACCCGCCGGGCAGCTCCATGACGTCGATCTCACCGTTGGCGCCGTCCTCGGGGCGGAGCCAGAAGGCGGGCCACAGCCCGGTCGAGCCGGTCGGGCCGTTGGGCGACTTGGCCCGTACCTCGAAGCGCCCGTAGGTGAACGAGAGCCGCTTCATGGTGGTGAGGTAGGCGGTGGTGTAGGCGCGGGTCTCCGAGCCGCAGGTGCGCGTCTCCTTCCGCGCCGTGAGGAAGAGCGACCCTCCCGAGACGCGGACGTTCTCCGGCCGGTTGGTGATGCAGGCCCGGTCGAAGTCCACGCGCGTGTTGTTCCGTGCCTCCCACGTCGAGGTGTCCAGAGACGCGCCGTCGAACTCGTCGGCCCAGACTTTCGTCCAACCGGCCGGGCCGCCGGTCGAGGAGGCCGTCGGCGTCGGACTGGACGTCGGGGACGCGGTCGGTTTCGGTGTGGGGCTGCCGGTGGGGGACGGCGAGGCGGTGGACGAGGGGTCGTAGGTGATGACCAGGCGGGGCCTGAGGGAGGCGGATGAGTTCTCCCGGGAGGCCCAGTAGGTGCGGGTGGTGCGTGCCGTCTGCATGACGGTGAAGACGAGCTTCCCGTTGCCGCGGACGGCCTCGGAGACGTCCCAGGCGTTGTATCCGGCGGTGACGGCGGTCCTGGTGTCCAGCGCCGCACCCGGCGTGCCCCGGTCGGCCCATGAGCCGTCACCGGTGGCGTCCCCGGTCGTGGTGTGCGCCGTGGTGGTCGCGGTGTAGGCGTTCCAGGAGTACAGCTGGAGGCTCGCCCTGATGTTCCGGGCGCCTGCGGGAAGCCCGCTGACGTCGAACGCGACGACGGCGTCGCGCTGTCCCCGGGAGTTGCCCTCGCACGTCGCGGGGCAGGTGGCGAGCGTCGTCTTGACGCCGTTGTCACCGTCCTGCGTCACCTGGGTGATCGTCGTGTCGGCGGTGCTCGCGACGGTGAGCGTCGAGGACGACGCCGTGCGGGCGGTCCCGGTGCCCGTCCACAGGGCGCCCGCGACCACCAGGGAGGACACGGACACGGTCAGGAGTTTTCTGGTTGACATGCTGCCTCGGTGAGCTGGGGGGAATGGTCGGCCCGTGCGGCCGTACGGCGCGCGCCGGAGCGGTCCGTGCGCGGTGGGCGGCCCTCACCTGCTCCGTGGAGGCCGGTACCCGCCGCGGTCTGGAGGAGAACCATACTGTCCTCCTCCGCCCCGGGCGGGAGAGGCGATCGACGGCTCCGGACGCGTACGGGCAAGTTCCGTGCGCGGATCGGCAAGGCGCGGACGGCGCCGTAGCGGTCGGCCGCGGGTTGAACGAACTGCGAAATGTCGGTGGGGCAGGCAAGAATGATCTCATCATGGTCATCTCACCTTCGCTCCCCTTCGCGGCCACGACGTCCCCCAACGGCGACATCGTGGTCTTCTACGTCGGTCCCGAGCCGCGCATGACACCCGAGCAGGCGCTCGCGTTCGCCGACCGGCTCCGCGACATGGCCGCCGAGCGTCTCGCGCCCGCCTGATCCCGTACCTGCCCGGCAGGGGTCTCGGGTTCGTCCGACCCGCGCCCGCCTGCTCCCGCGTCCGCCGACCGGGGCCCGCCTGGTTCCGCGCCTGCCGACCGGGGCCCCGCGTCCGCCTGACCCCGCGTCCGCCTGACCCCGAGCCTGCCCGCCGCGTGCCCCCGGCCGGTTCCGGGGTGTGCGGCGGCGATCCTTCCACCTCGCCCCGGTGGGACCGCCGTGTCCCCGGCGTGCCCTCCAGGGTCTCCACGCGGTCACCGTACTTCCTGAACCGGTAAAGGAAAGCCTTTTCCCGGATCGTCCGAAAGGCTTCCGAAACACGGGGTCAGGTGAAACTTTCACGTGCTGTTCGAGGTAGCGGCAGACCCTATCCCGGATGTTTGACAGCTGAACCGGTTTAGTTCAACCATCCTCGTACCCCGCCGACGGGCCGCCGCGCCGACCGGTGTCCCGGCCGGGCCGCGGCGCGCCGCCCCGTTCCGAGGGAGAGGCGCGCCGCCCGGGGCGCCCCCCACCCTCGTACGCCCAGGAGATCGCATGAGAGATCATGGACGGCGCGTCAGAGCCACTCTGACGAGCCTCACGGCGGCGGTGGCCCTGCTGGCCGCCGTGCTGGTCGCACTGCCCGCCGCGCAGGCCGCCGCGGCCCCCTGCCGGGTGCTGTACCAGGTCGTCAACGACTGGGGCTCCGGCGGCACCGTCAACGTGACCGTCGTCAACGACGCTCCCACCGCCGTCGACGGCTGGACGCTGACCTGGACCTTCCCCGGCGGACAGATCGTCAACGACATGTGGAACGCCACCCACGTCCAGTCCGGCGCGACGGTCTCGGCGAAGAACGTCTCCTACAACGCCGCCATCCCCGGAGGCGGCGGCTCGGCCGGATTCGGCTTCAACGTCACCTACAACGGCTCCACGGCCGCCCCGGCCGCCTTCACGCTGAACGGCGCGGCCTGCGGTGGCGGCACCGGCCCGACGACCACCCCCACCCCGGACCCGACCGTCACCCCCACGGTCACGCCCACGGCGACCCCCACCGTCACGCCCACGACCACTCCCACCGTGCCGCCCGGCAACCTGGCGCTGAACCGGCCGGCCGCGTCCTCGTCGAACGAGAGCTCCGCCCAGGGGCCCGGCCTCGCCGTGGACGGCGACCCCGGCACCCGCTGGTCAAGCCTCTACAGCGACCCGCAGTGGATCCGGGTGGACCTGGGCGTCGTCCGCCCCGTCGTCCACGTGACCCTGAACTGGGAGGCCGCCTACGCCAAGGGCTACCAGATCCAGGTCTCCGACGACGCGGTGAACTGGACGACGGTCTACAGCACCGTCACCGGTGACGGAGGGACCGACGACCTGACCCTCTCGGGCCGTGGGCGCTACGTCCGGATGTACGGCACCGCCCGCGGCACCTCCTGGGGCTACTCCCTCCACGAGTTCGAGGTCTACGGCGTCGCGCCGAGCCCGTCGCCCACGCCCACCGGCCCCGCCTGCGGGCAGACGCCCGCCGACCAGGCCGCGAACTCCAAGGCCAGGAACCTCCTCTGCTACCTGAAGACCCACTCCTACATCAGCGGCCAGACCGACGCCCCCGACGCCGACCGGGTGAAGTCGCTGACCGGGCGCTACCCGGCCATGGTGGCCTTCGACTTCATGGAGTACACCCGGGGAAGCGTCGAGACCCAGAGCGTCATCGACTGGTTCAACTCCCACCGCGGCATCGTGGCCTTCCAGTGGCACTGGTACTGCCCGCGCGGCGGCAACTACTCGGCGCCCTGCGACTTCGTGCCCGACCTCGACAACCCCTCGTCCAAGCTCTACCAGGACATCGACCTGGTCGTGCGGGAGCTCAAGAAGATGGGGGACGCCGGCATCCCCGTCCTCTTCCGCCCGCTCCACGAGAGCAACAACAACTACATGTGGTGGACCAAGAAGGGCGCCGACGCCTACAAGCGGCTCTGGAGGCTGATCTTCCAGCGCGCCCAGGCGGCCGGGGTGCACAACGTGCTGTGGGTCTTCAACGGCATGGCCAGCGGGCAGGGCACGTCCCTGGCGTCGTGGTACCCGGGTGACGCCTACACCGACCTCGTCACCTCCGACTACTTCCAGAGCTCGGGCGACTTCAACACCTGCCGGTCCATCGGGAGCGACAAGACCGTGGGCGTCGCGGAGACCTTCAGCCCGCTGAACCCGTCCTCCGACTCGCCCTGGCCCTACTTCGTCGTCTGGGCCTCGCGCGACTGGAACGGCAGCGGCAAGGACGTCCAGTCGCTGTGGAAGGCGTCGATGGCGAACCCGAGGACCATCTCCATCGACCAGCTTCCCGACATCACCAAGTGGTGAGCCGGGCCGGCCCGCCGTACGGTGTCATCGGGCGGTGGACCGGCCCCGCGCGACGCAGGGCACCGCGCGCCGCTCGCGCGGGCCGGGCGGGGGGAGGGTCGCCTGCACCGCCGCCACGACGTGGGCGTACGGCGACCCCTCCGTCTCAAGCTCTTCGCGCAGCGCCGTCAGGGCCGCGCGGTGCTCGCGCAGCAACTGCACGGCGGGCTCGACGGCGCCGCGGGCCGACAGCTCGCACACCGCCGCCAGGTGGTCGGCCGGCTCCTCGCCGGACAGGCCGAACCCCGCCGTGCGGAAGGCGCCCTCGAACCGGTGCATGGCTCCCTCGCGTTCGGCGGCGTCATCGGAGGAGTGGCAGGTCAGGCGGAAGCGGCGGCTCCGCTCCGGGCCGAGCACCGCGGTGTGGTGCGACTGCAGGGCGGTCTGGGACGTGGCCGCCACGTGGACGAGGAAGGCGGTCAGCCGGTTGCGGACCTCTCCGAAGGGGAGCGTGGAGACCGACCTCGCCAGGAGCGGCCACGCCTCCCGCAGCCCCTCGTCGGGCCGTCCGAGCAGCACCGAGGCGACCATGTGGGCGGTGCGCACCCCGCCGTCGAGAACGCTCATGACCGCGCGGCACCCGCCGCGACCTGTGGCGGCGCCGGTGACGCTGCGGCCCGTGACGCTGCGGCCCGTGACGACATGGCGCCCGCCGTGGCTTGTGACGGCGTCGGTGCCGGCATGGCCGACGGTCCTCGCCCGGTCGTCTCCCGGGCGGCCTGTCGGACGGTCATCATCGTGGGAATCCCTTCCGGATCCTCTGGCGTCTGGCGTCGGGCATGCGGGGATCAGCTTGGCGGGCCGGCCGGCCCGCGCGGCAGAGTCTTTGGTCGGGCCGCTCGGGACCAAGGTCCCTAAGTACACATAAAGGATGAAAATTCCGGCGATACGGCCGGTCGGCCGTCATCATGTCGGGCGGCCGTGCGGCAGGCCGGTCAGCGGGCCCTGCGGCGGACCTTCCGCGGGCCTTCCGCGAGGGCCGTACGGTGGGCGCTCGCCGTACGGCCCGCGGAGTCCGTCAGCGGGTCGGCTCCCAACCACGCCGGGGCGCCGCCAGACCGCGCCGGTCGTCCCGGCTGCGGTAGACGATGTAGGGGCGGGTGAGATAGCCGACCGGGGCGGTGAGCGCGTGGACCAGCCGGGTGAACGGCCAGATCGCGAACAGCACCAGCGCGCTGAGCGCGTGCAGCCGGAACAGCGGCGGGGCGCCCGCCATCAGCTCCCCCTCGGGACGGAGCAGGAAGACCGACCGGAACCACGGGGAGACCGTCGTGCGGTAGTCGTAACCGCCGCCGAGGACGTTGGCCACGACCGTGGCGGCCAGGCCGAGCGCGATGGTCAGGGCGAGCACCGCGTACATGAGCTTGTCGTTGCGGGTGGTGGCGGTGAACACCGGGCCGACGGTGCGGCGCCGGTAGACCAGGATCGCCAGGCCGCCCACGGTCGCCACACCCGCGAGCGTGCCGAGCACGACGGCCGTGACGTGGTAGGCCGTCTCGCTCACCCCGATTGCCTCCGTCCAGCTCTTGGGGACCACCAGCCCGCCGACGTGGCCGAGGATCACCAGGAGCAGGCCGAAGTGGAACAGCGGGCTGCCGGCCCGCAGCAGCCGCGACTCGTACATCTGCGAGGACCGCGTGGTCCAGCCGAACCTGTCGTAGCGGTAGCGCCACACGTGGCCGAGCGCGAACACGGTCAGCGACACGTAGGGGACCGCCACCCACAGCACGGTGTCCAGGGCGTTCACCGGTCGCCTCCCGCGATCGAGTAGGGCTCCAGCCCGACCTCCTCGGCGGGCGGCCCCTCGGCCGCCAGGCGCAGCGCCGCCTCCCGCTCCCACGGACGGGCCGGCGGGAGGGTCGCCTGCACCGCGGCCACGACGTCGGCGTACGGCGACCCCTCCTCCAGCAGCGCCCGCGCGAGCACCGCCAGACCCGCGCGGTTCTCGCGCAGCAGTCGTACGGCGGGCCCGACGGCCCCGCGCGCCGACAGCTCGCACACCACCGCCAGGTGGTCGGGCAGTTCCCCGCCGGAGAGGTCGAACCCCGCCTCGCGGACCGCGTGCTTGAACCGCAGCAGCGCCGCGCCCCGCTTCCGGGTGTCGCCGTGGGCGTAGTACGTCAGGTAGGGACAGCAGCGCCGTTTCAGGTCGAACGTCGCCACGTAGTGCGCCTCCAGCTCCGGCCGCGGGGTGGCGTCCAGGTGGCGGAGGAAGGCGGCCAGCCGGGCGCGGACCTCTCCGGAGGGAAGCGTCTCCACCGACCGGGTGAGGAGCGGCCGCGCCTCGTACAGCCGTTCGTCGGGGTAGCCGAGCAGCACCGAGGCCACCATGTGGGCGGTGCGCAGCCCGGCGTCGTCGAGAGCGCTCATGACTTCCTTCCATCCTCGTGGCGGGGGTCGTCGCGGCGGGGGAAGAGGCCCTCGGGGACGCCCCTGCCGTCCCAGTTGAGGAGGTTGACCCGGCCGCGGAGCCGGTCGGCCTCGGCCAGGCCCCCGGCGGTCTGCCGCTCCTTGAGCGCGTGGAAGGTCTCCACGGAGACCGGCGCGGGCAGGCCGGACGCCTCGCCGAACGGGCCGCCCATGCCGGGGCCGCCCTCGCTGTCGAGGCTGCACCCGGTCATCGTCTCCTCCAGCCGCGCGCCCTGCTCGGCGTGCGCCCGGGGGATGACGTAGCGCTCGTCGTAGGCGGCGATGGCCAGCAGCCGGTACATCTCCTCGATCCGCTCACCGGTCATGCCGACGGCCTCGGCGATCGAGGGGTCCGGTTCCTGCCCGAGGTTGTCGCGCCGCATGTGGGAGCGCATCGCCGCCAGCCTGCGCAGGACCGCGCGCACCGGCTCGGGGTCGCCCGCGGTGAACAGCCCGGCCAGGTAGCCGATCGGGATGCGCAGCGTCTCGATGGCGCCGAACAGGTTGCCGGCGTCCTCGCCGTCGTGGCCGGTGCCGGCCAGCGCGTCGACGACCGGCGACAGCGGCGGGATGTACCAGACCATCGGCATCGTCCGGTACTCCGGGTGCAGCGGCAGCGCGACGCCGTAGTCGAAGATCAGCTTGTGCACGGGGGAGCGGCGGGCGGCCTCCAGCCAGTCCTCGGGGATACCCTGCGCCCTGGCCGCCGCGACCACCTCGGGGTCGTGCGGGTCGAGCAGCACGCTCCGCTGCGCCTCGTACAGATCCTTCTCGTCCGGTACGGCGGCGGCCTCGGCGACCCGGTCGGCGTCGTACAGCAGCAGGCCGATGTAGCGCAGCCGCCCGACGCACGTCTCGGAGCAGACGGTGGGGATGCCCACCTCGACCCGTGGGTAGCAGAAGGTGCACTTCTCGGCCTTGCCGGTGCGGTGGTTGAAGTACACCTTCTTGTACGGGCAGCCGGTCACGCACATCCGCCAGCCGCGGCAGCGGTCCTGGTCGACCAGGACGATGCCGTCCTCGGAACGCTTGTACATCGCGCCGGAGGGACAGGAGGCCACGCACGAGGGGTTGAGGCAGTGCTCGCAGATGCGCGGCAGATAGAACATGAACGCCTGCTCGAACTCCAGCCTCACCTCCTCCGACAGCGTGCGCAGCACCGGGTCGGCGGGGACCAGCTCCGGGCCGCCGGCCAGGTCGTCGTCCCAGTTCGCACTCCAGGTGATCTTGGTTTCCTCGCCGGTGATGAGCGACCTGGGCCGCGCGACCGGGGTGTCGTCCTGCGCGGGGGCGGAGAACAGCCGGTCGTAGTCGTAGGTCCAGGGCTCGTAGTAGTCCTGGATCGACGGCATCAGCGGGTTGGCGAAGATGGACAGCAGCTTGCGCAGCCGCCCACCGGCCCGCAGCCGGAGCCGGCCGCGCCGGTTCAGCTCCCAGCCGCCCCTCCACTTCTCCTGGTCCTGGTAGGTGCGCGGGTAGCCCTGGCCGGGACGGGTCTCGACGTTGTTGAACCAGACGTACTCGACGCCGGCCCGGTTGGTCCACGCCTGCTTGCAGGTGACCGAGCAGGTGTGGCAGCCGATGCACTTGTCGAGGTTCATCACCATGGCGAGCTGCGCCATGACCCTGGTCATCGCCCGCCCACCTCCTTCCTTCTGGGAAGCCCGGAGGGGCCGGAACGGCCGGAGGGGCGGCGTGGTTCGGGGAGGGGCATCAGTAGTCGACCTCCTGCGAGCGGCGGCGGACCACCGTGACCTCGTCACGCTGGTTGCCGGTGGGGCCCAGGTAGTTGAAGGCGAACGTGAGCTGGGCGTAGCCGCCGATGAGGTGGGTCGGCTTGACCAGCAGGCGGGTCAGGGAGTTGTGGATGCCGCCGCGCCTGCCGGAGGTCTCGCTCTTCGGTACGTCCACCACCCGCTCCTGGGCGTGGTACATGTACACCGTCCCGGCCGGCATGCGGTGCGAGACGACCGCCCGCGCCACCACCACGCCGTTGCGGTTGACCGCCTCCACCCAGTCGTTGTCGGCGATGCCCGCGCGGGCGGCGTCGTCCGGGCTCATCCAGATGGTCGGCCCGCCCCGCGACAGCGACAGCATCAGCAGGTTGTCCTGGTACTCGGAGTGGATCGACCACTTGGAGTGCGGGGTGAGGTAGCGCACGACGACGCCCTCGGCGCCGCCCTCCCCGATGCCCGGCTCGCCGAACAGCGCGGTCATGTTCAGCGGCGGCCGGTAGACCGGCAGCGCCTCCCCGGCCTCGTGCATCCAGTCGTGGTCCAGGAAGAAGTGCTGGCGTCCGGTGAGGGTGTGCCAGGGTTTGCGGTGCTCGACGTTGACGGTGAACGCCGAGTAGCGGCGCCCGCCGGTCTCGCTGCCCGACCACTCCGGCGAGGTGGTCACCGGCACCGGGCGGGCCTGGGTGTCGGCGAAGGTGATCCGCTTGTGCTCGTCGGCGAGCCCCTCGAACGAGGTCCCGGTACGGCGGGCCAGCGTGGCGAACCCCTGCGCGGCCAGCCGCCCGTTGGTGGTGCCCGACAGGGCGAGGATCGCCTCGCACATGTCCACGTCGCGGGCCAGGGACGGCCGGCCGTCGGCCACTCCGCCGCGGACGGCGCCGTTGACGTGCCGCAGCCGGTCCACCTCCTCCGCCACGTCGTAGGTGATGCCCTTGGTGGTCGCCCCGAGCCGGTCCGCCAGGGGGCCGAGCGCCGCCATCTTCTCCGCGACGGCGCCGTAGTCGCGCTCGACCGTCACGATCTTCGGGAAGTCCCGGCCGGGCGCGGGCGTCTCGCCGGTCCGCCGCCAGTCGCGCACCCGGCCGTGCGGGGTGGCCAGCTCGTCGGGGGTGTCGTGCAGCAGCGGCACCGCCACCAGGTCCCGCCGTACCCCGAGGTGGGTGCGGGCCAGGGCGCTGAACGCCTCGGCGACGGCGGTGAACGCGGCGAAGTCGGTGCGGGTCTGCCAGGGCGGGTCGATCGCGGGGGAGAAGGCGTGCACGAACGGGTGCATGTCGGTCGAGGACAGGTCGTGCTTCTCGTACCACGTCGCGGCGGGCAGCACGATGTCGGAGAACAGCGTCGTGGACGTCATACGGAAGTCCAGCGACAGCAGCAGGTCGAGCTTGCCCCGCGGAGCCTCCTCGCGCCAGCGCACGTCGCCGGGCCGCTGCTCCGGCGCGGCCTCCTCCGCCCGCACCGCCGAGTCGGTGCCCAGCAGGTGGCGGAGGAAGTACTCGTTGCCCTTGGCCGACGAGCCCAGCAGGTTGGCCCGCCACACGGTCAGCACCCGCGGCCAGTTGCCCGGCGCGTCGGGGTCCTCGCAGGCGAAGCCGAGGTCGCCCGAGGCCACCCGCCCGGCGACGTACGCCCCCGCCTCCAGCCCCGACGCGGCGGCCTCGTCGGCCAGGTCCAGGGGGTTGCGGTCGAACGTCGGGTACGACGGCATCCAGCCCAGCCGCGCCGACTGCGACAGCAGGTCCGCGGTGGCCCTGCCGGCGAACGAGCCGTCACCGAGCGGGGAGGAGACGGCGTCGGCGGTGTAGGTGTCGTAGCGCCACTGGTCGGTGTGCAGGTACCAGTAGGCGGTGCCGATCATCTGCCGGGGCGGGCGCGACCAGTCGAGCCCGGACGCCAGCTGCGCCCACCCGGTGATGGGCCGGCACTTCTCCTGCCCCACGTAGTGCGCCCAGCCGCCGCCGTTGACGCCCTGGCAGCCGGTCAGCGTGGTCAGCGCCAGGAACGAGCGGTAGATCGTGTCGGAGTGGAACCAGTGGTTGGTCCCCGCCCCCATGATGATCATCGAGCGGCCGCCGGACTCCTCGGCCGTGCGGGCGAACTCCCGGGCGATCCGCGCCGCCCGCGCCGCCGGCACCCCGGTCACCGCCTCCTGCCAGGCCGGGGTGTACGGCTCGGCCGCGTCCTCGTAGGAGGACGGCCAGTCACCCGGCAGGCCGGGACGGGTCACGCCGTACTGGGCGAGCAGGAGGTCGAAGACCGTGGTGACGAGGCGGCCGGCGACCCGCAGCACGGGCACCCCGCGGCGCAGCACCCCGTCGCCGCCCGGCCGGTCGAAGCGGGGCAGCGCGACCGGGACGGCCTCGGCCCCGGGCAGGCCGTGCAGGGACGCCGCCGGGTCGATGTCGCCCAGGTCGAGGTTCCAGCGGCCCTCGCCCCCGGCGGAGTAGCGGAAGCCGAGCGAGCCGTTGGGCACGGCCGGACCGCCGGTCGCGAGGTCCCAGAGCACCGTCTTGAACGCCGCCTCGGCCGCCTCGGCCGCCTCGGCCGCCTCGGCCGTGTCCGCCCGCGCGGCCGCCTCCCCACCGAGGTCGGCGGCGGTCAGGAACTTCCCCGGCACGAACGAGCCGTCGCGCTCCTCCAGCGCGACCAGGAACGGCAGGTCGGTGTGGCGCCGGACGTAGTCGTCGAAGTACGGCGTCCGCCGGTCGACGAAGAACTCCTTCAGGATCACGTGCCCCATGGCCATGGCCAGCGCGCCGTCGGTGCCCGGGTGCGGGGCCAGCCACTCGTCGGCGAACTTGGTCGCGTCGCTGTAGTCGGGGGAGACGACCACGACCTTCTGCCCGCGGTAGCGGGCCTCGGCCATGTAGTGCGCGTCGGGGGTGCGGGTGACCGGCACGTTGGAGCCCCACAGCATCAGGTAGGCGGCGTCCCACCAGTCGGCCGACTCCGGCACGTCGGTCTGGTCGCCGAAGACCTGCGGGGAGGCGACCGGCAGGTCGGCGTACCAGTCGTAGAACGACAGCATGGTCCCGCCGATCAGCGAGACGAACCGGGCGCCCGCGGCGTGGGAGACCATGGACATCGCGGGGATGGGGGAGAACCCGGCGACCCGGTCGGGGCCGTACGTCCTGATGGTGTGCACGTGCGCGGCGGCGATCATCTCCGTCGCCTCGTCCCAGGTGACGCGGACCAGGCCGCCCTTGCCCCGGGCCGACTGGTAACGGCGGCGCCGTACCGGGTCGGAGACGACGTCGGCCCAGGCGGCCACCGGGTCGCCGAGCCGCGCCCTCGCCTCCCGGTACATCTCCACCAGCACGCCGCGGGCGTAGGGGAAGCGGACCCGGGTGGGGGAGTAGGTGTACCAGGAGAACGCGGCGCCCCGCGGGCAGCCGCGCGGCTCGTACGCGGGCCGGTCGGGGCCGACGCCGGGATAGTCGGTCTGCTGCGCCTCCCAGGTGATGATCCCGTCCTTGACGTAGACCTTCCACGAGCAGGAGCCGGTGCAGTTCACCCCGTGCGTCGAGCGCACCACCCGGTCGTGGCTCCACCGGTCGCGGTAGAAGGCGTCGCCCTGCCGGCCGCCGATCTTGTACAGCGTCCGCAGGTCCGCGGACACCTCTCCCGGACGCAGGTGGCCGCCCAGCCGGAGCAGGGCGTCGCTGACGGGTCCGTCCATGGCGGTCATGCGGTGCCCTCCCTAGGCCTCTTCGGCTCGCTCGGCTCGCTCGGCTCGCTCGGCTCGCTCGGCTCGTTCGCGCCGGGCGCGAAGCGGCGATCCACGGCGGTCATACGGCGGTCTCCTTCACGCCCGGCTTCACACTGAGCGCGAAGCGGCAGTAGACGAAAGCGGCGGCGGCGACCGTCGCCAGCAGCATCAGGCCGATGGCGTAGGAGCCGGTCGCCTGGTAGATCAGCCCCATCACGATCGGCGGCAGGAACCCGCCGAGCCCGCCGGCCGCGCCGACCACGCCGGTCGCGCTGCCGACCATCGGGCCCGGGACCGTCCGCCCCAGCAGGGCGAACACCGCGCCGTTGCCCACGCCGAGCGCCGCGGCCATGGTCAGGAAGGCGGCCGTGGCCAGCGGCATCGCCGGGGTGAAGGCCACCACGACCGCGCACGCCGTCACGACCGCCAACGCCGCGGCCAGCACCGGGCGGCCCCCAAGCCGGTCGGCCAGCCAGCCGCCCACCGGGCGGGCGACGGTGGCCAGCACCACGAACCCGGCTGCCCGGGCCGCGGCGTCGGCGACGGTCAGGCCGTAGCCGGACCTGAGGTACAGCGGCAGGTAGACGCCGAAGGCGACGAACCCGCCGAAGGTCAGCGCGTACATCGCCGCCAGTTCGCGGGTGACGCGCAGCCGCGCCGCGGCGAGGAACCGGGCGGTGAACGGCTCGGCCGACGGCCGGGTGCCCGGGGCGTTGCGGCCCACCGCCCAGAAGACCACGCCGACCACGACGAGCGCGGCGGCGACCACGAAGAACGGCGTCTGGCGGCCGTAGGCGTCCGCCAGGCGCGGGGTGGCGAAGCCGGAGATCGCGGTGCCGATGTTGCCCATGCCGAAGATCCCCAGCGCGAGCCCGCGGCGCTCCGGCGGGAACCACGCGTTGACGTACGGCACGCCGATCGCGAAGGTCGCCCCCGTCATGCCGAGCAGGAAGCCGCCGGTCAGCAGCGCCGGGTAGTTCTCGGCGAAGGCCAGGAACACCACCGGCGCGACGCCCAGCAGGCTCGCCGCCGCGAAGACCGCGCGCCCGCCGTAGCGGTCGGTCAGCCCGCCGAGCACGATCCGGCCCAGTGAGCCGACGATGACCGGGACGGCGACCAGGATCGACACCTCGCCCGGACTCAGGCGGAGAAGCTCCTGGTAGGCCGGGCCGAGCGGGCTGAGCAGGGCCCAGGCCCAGAAGTTCACCGCGAACGCGACGGTCGCCAGCGTCAGCGCGGTCGCCGCGCCTCTCCCGGCTCCGGTCGCCCGCGCGGCGGTCTGCGAGGTGGTCCTCATCGCGGCGAAACCCTCCGATCCCTCATGGCGGCGAGCACTCGGAGATCACCTTCTCCGGAGGGCACGTCCGAACATCAGGGTCTTTGGTCCCATCGCCTCCGCCCAATGGCACATACCGGCCAGGAGACGGTAAAAGTTCTCACGCCGCCGCCCGCGCCGGGCGGCGGCGCGGGCGGCGGGATCTTCAGTGCGGGATCTTCAGTGCGGGGTCCTCACCGCGGGATCCTCAGCGCGGGGTCCTCAGTGCAGGTCCTCAGCGGGTGGGGTCGAGGTCGCGCAGGGCCTCGGGCTGCTTGCCGGTGGTGATCTGCTCGGCGAGCATGCGCCCGGTCACCGGCCCGTGGGTGAACCCCCACATGCCGTGCCCGCCTGCGACGAACCTGCCCGGCGCGCGGGTCGCGCCGACCAGCGGACGCCCGTCGGGCGTGACGGGGCGGGGGCCGACCCAGGTGTCGGTCCGCTCCTCCCAGGAGACGCCGGCCAGCAACGGCCGGGCCGACTCGATGATGGCCTCGACGCGCCGCGCGTCCAGCGGGGCGTCCGCGTCGCGGAACTCCATCGTCCCGGCGACGCGCAGCCCGCCCCGGTACGGCGTGCAGGCCACGCGCACGGCGGGCAGGTAGACCGGCCCGGGAACCGGCTCGGCGGTCGGCACGGTGAAGGAGTAGCCGCGTCCGGCGCGCACCGGCGTCCGCACCCCCCACTCCCGGCCGAGCACGTTCAGCCAGGCCCCGGTGGCCAGGACGACGGCGTCAGCGGTGACGTCGTCGCCCGCGCCGGACCGGACGGTGAGCCGGCCCGCGTCGTCGCGCACCCCGGTCACCCGGAAGCCGGACCTGATGACGCCGCCGCGGGCGACGACGGAACGGGCCAGCGAGCGGGTGAACTCCCCGGGGTCGACGTAACGCTGGCCGTCCAGCCGGATCCCGACCCGCACCCCGGAGGAGAGCTGCGGCGCGTACGCGGCGAGGCGGTCGCGGTCGAGCACCTCGTAGTCGATGTGCAGCCCGGACCGGTTGATGCGGCGCAGCTGGTGCAGGAGTCCCACGGCCTGGCGCGGGGTCGCGAACCCGGCCAGGATCGGCGCCTCGACCGTGGGCGCCTCGACGCCGTTGGCGGTGAGCACGTCGAACGCCTCCAGGCACTCCTCGTTGAACGGGAGGTTGGCCTTCACGGCGCGGCCCCACGACCGCCAGGTGCAGTTGGCGGTGAACCGGGCGAGGAAGGACCACAGCCCCGTGTCCAGGGTGGCCGGCACGTGCAGCGGGGCGCTCGGGTCGAGCAGGGAGCGCATGCCGTAGCGCAGCACCCCGGGCTCGTTCAGCGGGATGGCCAGCCCGGGGGAGAGCCAGCCCGCGTTGCCCCACGACGCGCCCGCGGCGACCCCGTCGCGGTCCACCACGGTGACCTCCACACCGCGTTCCTGCAGGAACCAGGCGGTGGACAGCCCCACCACACCGGCGCCGATCACCACAGCCGTGCGCGGTCCGCCCTCGATGCCCATGACAACCCTCTCCCCTCGACTCGCCGGCTCCGGCTCGTCGGCTCGCCGTGCGTCCGGGGTCTGCCCGCCGTACGTCCGGCATCCGCCGGGCGTGCGCTCGCCGTACGCCCGACGCGGGTCCGGCCCGCGTGGCACGAGCATGACGTGCCCGGCGCGGTGACGGTCTGTGCGCGTCGGACAACCGGGGGCGCCGGGTTTGTCCGGCCGTGACAAACGCCGGGATCGTATCCGGCCGCGACGAACACCGGGATCGTGTCCGGCCGCGACGAACACGGGGGCCGCCGCCGGCGTTCCCGGAAACCGTCGCGACGAACACCGGGGCCGCCGCCGGCGTTCCCGGAAACCGCCGGGACGCCTTCGGGAACCGCCGGGGCGTCCCCCGAAGCCGCGGACGCCGGAGGACCGGGCCGCCGTCCCGGGGTCAGGGGCGCTCGTCCTGCCCGGCGGCCAGCGCGATGATCATCGCCAGCCGCTTCTCCGGCAGCTCCAGCTGCAGGTTCGTGAGCTCCCTCATCCTGCGCATCCGGTAGCGGACGGTGTTGGGATGGACGCCCAGGCGGCCCGCGGCGGCCACCGGATCCCCCTGTTCCTCCAGCCAGGCGCGCAGCGTCGCGACGTACCGGGTGCCGTGTTCGGCGTCGTGCCGGGTCAGCTCGGCGACCGGCCCGCGGGCCGGGACGCGCCCGGCGGAGGCGGCCGCCCGCAGGCGCTGCAACAGGATCCCGTCCCACGACTCGTCGTAGACGACCGCCAGGTCGCCGCCGGGCCGGGCGGCTCGCAGGGCGAGACTCTCGTCGGCCTCCTGCCGGCTCGCGGGCAGCCGGCCCAGGTCCGCGGCCCCGCCGACGCCGGCGAACACGGTGACCCGTCGCGGCAGGACGTTCACGATCGAGGCGATCCAGACGCGGGCGGGCCCCGGATCGCCGCCGCAGGGCAGCACCGTGTACAGGGTGTTGCCGAACAGGGCGCTTCGTCCCGGCCGTGACCAGCCGAACCCCGTGGTCGCGCGTTCGAAGGCCAGCAGGATCGCCGCGTGCCGCTCCTCGGCGACGTGGGCCTGCAGGGCGATCACCCGGAACAGGGCGCCGGGCAGGCCCAGCCGGCTGACCAGGGAGGGCCCCTCGGCCGTGCCCTCCAGCAGCCGGATCACGAGGTCCGACTCCACCTGGCGTTCCAGGTCGGCGCCGACCCGGGAGCGCAGCAGGTGCAGCGCGACGGCCCGCGCCCCGTCCACGAGGGCCGTCCGGCGGCCGTCGGACAGCGGGCGCTCGCACTCCACCCAGATCGAGCCGAGCAGCTCCCGCCCGGCGCGGACCGCGACCACCATCCGCCCCCGCAGGCCGTGCTCCGGCGAGGGCTCGACGAACAGGGGCTCGTCGGAGGTCGTCAGGTGCGCGAAGACGCCTCCGCGCTCGAACAGCCCGCGCACGGCCTCCGGCACCCGCCGGCCCAGGATCGTCTCCAGCCGCGCCGGGTCGGCGGCCTGCTGCGAACCGGAGTAGGCCAGCACCCGCGACATCTGGTCCTCGATCGTCACCGCGGAGCCGACCTCGGCCGCCAGCGCGTCGGCCAGGGCGAACAGGTCGGCGGGCCCCCGCCCGGCGTCGGTCTCCCGGCCCTCGACGACCAGCCCGTACACCACGCCGGCCAGCTGGCTCCACGACACCTCCGGCTCCACCAGCAGCACGGCGATCCCGCCGTCCCGGGCGGCGGCCAGGGCCTCCTCGTCCAGCGGCGGCCGCCCGCGCACCAGCACCGCGGCGGCGCGTGCCGCCCGTGCCAGCCGTACGGCGCCGGCTGCGGAGTCCACGCCGACCGACAGGAACACGTCGCCGGTCGCGGGGGAGGGCTCGGTCGGGTCGTGTACCGCCACGCTGCGCAGCTCCACCGCCCGCGACGCCGGGGCGCAGCACAGGCGGGCGCCGTACCCGCCGAGGACGTTCACCAGCCGGTCCAGCCTCAGCACGCGCCACCACCCCCGCCCCCGCCCGTCGTACGGCCTGCGCCCGCCGGGCCCGTGCCCGCCGTACGGTCCGTGCCTGTCGTACGGTCCGTGCCCGCCGTACGGTCTGTGCCCGTTGTACGGCCTGTGCCCGCCATGCGGAGGTCCGCCACGCCGTCGCCCGCCACGGCGGCGGCCCCGCCGGTCACGACACCGCGGGTCACGACACCGCGGACGACGGCGCCGCCCAGGTGTCGCAGGCCGACGGGGAGACCGCGTGGAGACCGCGATCGAACCAGCGGCCCCGGTGCGCGCCGGTGCCATGGGTGCGTGGATCGCCGTCGTCACCGCTGTCGCCGCCGGCCCGGACCGCCTCCGCCAGCGCCTCCCAGTCCCGAGCGGTGCGGGACAGGGACCGCCGCACGCTGCCCAGGAACACCCCCGACAGGCAGTCGGCCTGCAGTTCGTAGCGGCGGCCGAGCTCGGCCCGGCGGGCGCGCTCCACCCGGACGCGGGCCTCGTAGCGGGCCCGGACGCCGGTGAGGCTCTGCAGGTGGTGGCCGTACTCGTGCGCCGCCACCTTCAGCGGGTACAGGTCGGTCCGGCCCTCGATCCACTCCCCGGTGAGCGGGAACACCACCGTGGCCCTCTCCGTGCAGTAGAAGGCGGCCGCGCCTGCGGGCCAGGGCACCCCGCACACGCGCTCGGCGGGCTCCTCGTAGAAGCGGACCGCGGGCGCGCGGAAACGCAGCCCGGCCCGCGCGAAGTGACCGGACCACGACCTGTCCAGGCACCCCATGACCGCCGTGAGGTACTCACGCCCCCGGGGGATCCCGCCGTCGACGAGCGGAGGCTCCGGGCACGACGCGGCCGCCAGCCTCCCCCTGCCCAGGGACGGGCTCCCGGCCGAGGCGCTCCGGCCGGTCGTCCCGTACGGCGCCGCGGTCGCCCCGTACGGCGCCGCCGCCGGGACGACCCGCGCGGCGGCGTGCGGGTCCGCGGCGGAGGCGGCCCGCGCGGGCGTCCCGTACGGCACCGTGGCCGCGCACGCGGCCAGGCACACGGCCACCGCCGGAACGGTCAGGCGGACGGCGGCGGCCGGGCGCCGCGAACCGGCGTCACTCGAGGGGAGGCATCGCATGACCGGCAGCTTAGAGCCCTGGCGCCGCGTGCCACCGTCAGGTGGTGAGGACCTCCACGGTGCCGTGTTCGCCGTCCACTCTGATCCGGTCGCCGTCGCGCAGGCGCATGGTCGCGTTGCCGGTGCCGACCACCGCCGGGATGCCCAGCTCGCGCGCGACGATCGAGGCGTGCGACAGGGGCGCGCCCATGTCGGTGACGACGGCGGCGGCGCGGGGGAACATCGGGGTCCAGCCGATGTTGGTCAGCGTCGTCACGAGGATCTCGCCCGGGGCGAGCCGGTCGCCGTCCTCGGGGGAGTCGATGACGCGGGCCGTGCCCTCGACGATCCCGGGCGCGCCGGGGAACCCGGTGACCGTCTCGCTCACCGGCGCACCGCCGCCCCGGGCGTCGAAGAGGTCGCGCCGCCGACCGGGGTCGGCGGCCCAGCGCTCGGGGTCGAAGCGGCCGGCGATCAGCGTGGGGTAGGCGGGCAGCGCGGCGTAGCGCTCGTAGGTCGCCCGCCGTACCGCGACCCGGTCCAGGGGGCTCTCGTCGCCGCGCAGCAGGGCGACGACCTCCTGGATCGACAGGAAGAACAGGTCGTCGCCGCGGCCGGTGAGCTCCCCGGCCCGCAGCACGAGGTCGCGTACCGCCCAGAAAGCCCGGATCACCTCGGAGCGGGTCGCCTCGCGGTCACGGACGACCAGGCTCCACCGGGCCACCCGCCGCCGCATGGCGGCGACCCTGCGCGGGAAGCGTTCCCCGAACCGCCGCCAGGCGGCCTCACCCGCCTCCCTCCGGCGGGCGAACAGCTCCTCCTCCCTGTCTTCGACCCCGGACATGGCGGCGAGCTGCGCGTCGATCCACCGCGGGTCCTCGCCGGGCCGGGGGGACGACAGCTCGAACTCGTGCGGCCCCCGGTGCCCGTACTCGCGGGCGAACGTCTCCCGGTCGATCTCACCCCTGGCCAGCCTGCCCAGGCCGACGATCGGGCCGAGGCTGGCCAGCTCCCCGTCCGCTCCGGCCCCGGTGAGCATCGCCTCGGCGTCGACCTCGCCCACCAGCCCGCGCAGCCGGTCGCGGGTCATGACCAGGGTCGCGCCGCCCTGCCGCCCGGCGGCCTCCAGCACCCGGCACGCCTCCGTCAGGTACGGCAGCAGCTCCGCCTCCCACAGTGCGGCCAGCTCGCCCGGGGAGGTCGTCCCGGCGATCCGCCCGCGCAGCCGCGCGTTGCGCTCCCTGGCCGTGGCGAGGAAGGCGGGCATCCGCGCGAGGTTGACCCGCACCCGGCGGCGCAGCGTGAAGGCCAGGGGCAGCACGGCCCTGATGATCTCCCAGCGCGAGGCGGGCAGCGGCGGCACGTCGAGACCGGCCGGGAGCCTGCCGAAGACCTGCTCGGTCGCGCCGAGCCGTCCCTTCATGCCCAGCGCCGCGGCGATCGAGTACATCACGCTGAGGTTCATGTAGAACCGGCCGCCGATGTTGCCGACCAGGTCGAAGCCGGGCAGCGTCGAGGCCGACATGGCCTCGGTGATGAAGAGCCGCACGACCGACCAGGTGCAGGGCGTCATCACGTCGGGGATGGCCTCGCCGAGGTTGGCGGAGGTCCACAGGTAGTCGCCCTTCAGGGAGTCGTTCCACTCCTCGACGGGCCGGCGCAGGCCGGTGACCGGGCGGGCCTGCAGGATGTGGAGCGTGCCGTCGTGCAGGGCCCACTCGACGTCCATGGGCGTGCCGTACAGCTCCTCGATCTCCTCGCCGAGCCGGGCCAGCCGTACGGCGAGCGCCCGGTCGAGGACGGGGCGGCGGCGCAGGTCGTCCGGGACCGGCTCCTCGCGCGTGCCGCCGGCCGTGCGGACCGTCATGACGGCCTTGTCGGCGACGTGCTCCTCGGCGACCTCGCCGGTGGACCGGTCGACCACGACGGTGTCGGGTGTCACCTGCCCGCCGACGACGGCCTCACCCAGTCCCCAGGAGGCGTTGACCACGATCCGGTCGCGGACGCCGCTGACCGGGTCGGCGGTGAACATGACGCCGGCCGCGTCGGCGGGCACGAGTTCCTGGACGACCACGGCCAGCGCCACGTCGTCGTGCGGGACGCCCTGTCCGGTCCGGTAGGCGATGGCCCGCTCGGTCCACAGCGACGCCCAGCAACGCGCGACCGCCGCCACCAGGCCGCCGGCGCGGACGTTGAGGTAGGTGTCCTGCTGCCCGGCGAAGGACATGCCGGGCAGGTCCTCGGCGGTGGCCGACGACCGTACGGCGACCGGGACGTCGTCGCCGAGCTTCGCGTGGGCGGCGAGGATCTCCGCGGCGGTCTCCCCGGGGACCTCCCGGGAGGCGAACAGCTCGGCGATCCGCCGTGCGGCCCGGTCGGCGGGCAGGTCGGCGACGGCGCGCATGATCTCCTCGTGCAGGCCGCCGCGGGAGACGAAGTCGCGGTAGGCGCCGGTGGTGACGCAGAAGCCGCCGGGCACCGGCAGGCCCGCGCGGACCAGACGGGCGAGGGAGGCGCCCTTGCCGCCCGCGGTCGCGAGGTCGGCGGCGTCGTCGGATAAGGGGATGACGTTCATCGGGGGGTCTCCTTGGTGCCCAGGGACAGGCTCAGCTTCCGCCGCGCGCTCTCCAGGACGAAGTCGATGTGCCGCAGGGTCGCCTGACGGATCTCGCGGGCGTCGTCGCCGGTGGGCGCCGTGCCGGACTCCAGCGTCCGGCCGCAGGCGTCGGCGACGAGTTCAGCCAGCCGTTCGTCGTCCGGGACGTACGGTCCGGGCAGCAGGCGGGGGATGGTCAGGAACCCGTAGAGGATGGACGAGAGGGCCGTCACGTGCTCGGCGGGCGTCAGGTCGGCCCGCAGCGCGCCGCGCCGGGTCAGTTCGGCGAGGTAGGGGCCGAGCCCGGCGCGCAGCTCGGCGTCCGCCGGGCCGTCGCGCTTGGCCCGGGTGAGCCCGCCCAGCACCTCCGAGTCGCCGAGGAGGCTCGCCCGCAGCAGGGGCCTGCGCAGCAGCCCGGCGGCGAGCAGGCCGAGCAGGTCGCGGAGCCGGCCGGGGGTGTCTTCCACGCTTTTCCGCACGTCGGCGGCCATCTCGGCCCGCTCCCGGCGCAGCAGCGCGGCGAACAACTCCTCGCGGGTCCGCCAGTGCAGGTAGATCGTGCCCTTGGCGACCCCGGCGCGGCGGGCGATGTCCCCGACCGTGGTGGCGTCGTAGCCCCGGTCGAGGACGAGGTCGCAGGCGGTGTCGAGGATGCGGTGCGCCCGCTCCAGGTGCCGGGCGGCGTCGCGCGGGGGCCGGCCGGGCCGCCGGGGCCGCGCCCCGGCCCCGTCTCCGGGGCCGTCTCCGGGGCCGTTCCGCGAGTCGCCCGGCGGGCCGTGCGTGTCGCCGGACGGTTCGCCGGGCGAGCCGTCATGGGGTCTGGTCTGTGCCGTCATGTCCTTGAGAACCAGCCGTTCCAAGAATTTTGACCAAACTCCACTGTTTGGTCATTTAATTGATAGCACATCCCTGGACGGCCCGGCGGGAGGGGGCCGGACCGCTCCCGCGGCCCCGCGCCGTGCCCGGAAGGAGCCGCCCCGGCCGTCCAGGGATTCGCGGGCTCACTGCGTCCGCGGCGTAAAAGGGGGTGAAGCTCCTCGGACTCGGTGCGAGGCTGGGCCCGTGAGCGATACGCGGACCGTGGTCCTGGTCGAGGGCGTCAGCGACAGGTCGGCCGTCGAGGCGCTGGCCGCGCGCCGTGGCCTGGACCTGGCGGCCGAGGGCGTCTCCGTCGTGGCGATGGGCGGGGCCACGAACATCGGGGCCCACGTCGGCAGGTTCGGTCCCGCCGGTAGCGGTCTCCGGCTGGCCGGCCTGTGCGACGCAGGGGAGGAGGGCGACTTCCGGCGGGCACTCGAGCGCGCCGGTCTCGGGCCGGGTCCCGGCCGGAGCGGTCTGGAGGCGCTCGGATTCTTCGTGTGCGTCGCCGACCTGGAGGACGAGCTGATCCGCGCCCTCGGCGCCGCCGCGGTCGAGCGCGTCCTCGACGCCGAGGGTGAGCTCGGCTCGTTCCGCACCCTGCAGAGGCAGCCCGCGTGGCGCGGACGCGACACGCACGATCAGCTGCGCCGGTTCATGGGCGCGGGCGGCGGTCGCAAGATCCGCTACTCCGCCCTGCTCGCCGCGGCACTCGACCCCGACCGGGTGCCGCGACCGCTGGACGGGCTGCTGGCCTGCCTCTCCGGCCGCTGACCGCCGGGGGACGTACGGGAACCAGGCCGGGAACGATCCGGGCTTTCCGGCTGCCCGGATCAGGGACACGGGAAAGGCCGCACAGCGGTACCCGCTCCACATCGGGGGACGCCGCCGACCGCGGCACCCCGTAGATGCCACGCCGGTCCTGGAACCGGAGCCTGAAACTTCTCGGACGCCCGCTCAGCGGTCCGCGGCCGAGCGCTCGGCGGTACGGCGGGAGCGAGCCAGGGACAGTCCGCCGAGGACCGCGGCGGCCAGTCCGAACGCCAAGGCCAGGGCGCCTCCGAACACTCCGTTCCCGGTGCCGAGGCCGCCGTCGGCGACCGCCAGGTTCACCGCGCCGTTGACCGCGGCGATGAGGCCCCCGGCCAGGGCTGCGACGGCTGCTCTCCTCCGGCCGTCGCCGGTGCGACGGCCGGAGCGCGGCGCCGGCCGGCCGATGGCCACGGCACCCATGACCACGGCGCCCAACGCCAGCAGTGCGGCCATGCTGGCCCAGATCCGCTGAGGAGTGCCGAGGAAGGTGCCGACACCCTGACCCGCGCATTCCGTCGCACTCGTACAGATCGGTGTGGCGACCACAGACAGGACGGACATGAGGTGCTCCCCTCTCCCCGCGACCGGACGCTTCTGCGACCGGACGCTTCGTGTGACCGGGCGCTTCTGCGACCGGGCGCTTCGTGTGACCGGACGCCAGAACCATGCCCGCCGGACCCGCCGCCGGGCATCCGCCTGCGGAGGTGCTTCTCTCTGTCGCAGACGCCGTACGAGCCGGGCGGATCTACCGCGTCCGGGGTAGGGGAGGGCCCGTGCCGTACCGGCCGGTCGCCGGGGCGGGCTGGACGGAATACCGTGATTGCATGCGCCTGACCGCCTTCACCGACATCTCGCTCCGCATCGTGATGCGGCTGGCCGTGGCGGACGGCGAGGAGCAGCCCGCGACCCGGTCGGTCGCCGAGGTACTGGCCGTGCCGTACACCCACGCGGCCAAGGCGGTGGCGCGGCTGAGCGAGATGGGGCTGGTGGACACCCGGCGCGGGCGAGGGGGAGGGCTGCGGCTGACCGGGGCGGGTCACCGGGCGTCGGTCGGCGCCATCGTCCGCGCGCTGGAGGGCGACGGCGACGTGGTCGGCTGTGAGGACGCGGTGCCCTGCCCGCTGCGGGCCGCGTGCCGGCTGCGCGGGGCGCTGGCGCGGGCCAGGGAGGCGTTCTACGCCGCGCTCGACCCGGTCACGATCGACGAGCTGGTGACGGAGCCGACCGGACCGGTGCTGCTCGGACTGCTGCCGCCGAGGACGCCGTCCCGGAAGCCGTCCGAGGAGGCAGCCGGGGTGACGTCGGGAGCGCCGTCCACCGCGTTCTGAGGCCCCCGATGGGACACCCCCGTCGCGGAACCCGCTGAACAGGGGATTTCCGGATGATGTGACTTTCGGCCCTATGGCGGGTGACCTCCGGCCCCGGAGGAGGGGCGGCCACGCGGTCTTTAATATGTATGTGAGATGCAAATTAAGTTGGCCGCATCTCCCCGCACCCGTCGCAGGAGGTCCAATGCTGTCCGCGGAGTCCGCAGCGATCGTCCGTAGCACGCTGCCGGTCATCGGAGCGTCGCTCGACGACATCACCGCCCGGTTCTACGGCACGATGTTCGCCGAGCGCCCGGAGCTGCTCGACGGCCTGTTCAACCGCGGCAACCAGGCCAGCGGGGCCCAGCGCCGCGCCCTGGCCGGCTCCATCGCCGCGTTCGCCACGATGCTGCTGGACAACCCCGGTGAGCGCCCCGACGCGCTGCTGGCCCGCATCGCGCACAAGCACACCTCGCTCGGGGTCACCGACGACCAGTACGTGATCGTCCACAAGTACCTCTTCGGCGCGATCGCCGAGGTGCTGGGCGACGCCGTCACCCCGGACGTCGCCGCCGCCTGGGACGAGGTGTACTGGCTGATGGCCGGTTCGCTGATCGCCATGGAGGCCCGTCTCTACGCCGAGGCGGGCATCGCCGACGGCGACAGCCGGCGCCGGTGGCGCGTCGTCGGACGCCGCGAGGAGACGCCCGACGTGGTGTCCTTCCTGCTGCGCCCGGCCGACGGCGGGCCGGTCCCGCCCGCCCGTCCCGGCCAGTACGTCAGCGTCGAGGCGCGCATGCCCGACGGCGTGCGCCAGCTCCGCCAGTACAGCCTGTCGGGCCTTTCAAGCGAGGACGGCCTCCGGCGCATCACCGTCAAGCGGGTGCGCGGCGAGGGCGGCCCGGACGGCGAGGTCTCCAACCTCCTGCACGCCGCCGTCCGCGAAGGGGACGAGCTGACCCTGACCGCGCCCTTCGGCGACGTGGCCCTGGAGGACGGCGACGGCCCGCTCGTGCTCACCTCGGCCGGCATCGGCTGCACCCCCATGGTCGCCATGCTGGAGCACCTGGTCCGCACCGGCTCCACGCGGCGCGTGCTGGTGCTGCACGCCGACCGCTCCCCGGCGGACCACGCGCTGCGCGAGGACACCGAGCGCCTGGTCGCCGCGCTGCCCGACGCGACGCGCCTCTTCTGGTACGAGGACGGCGCGGCGGGCGGAGAGCGCTCCGGGTGGATGGACCTCGCCGGGACGGAGGTCCCGGAGGGGGCGACGGCCTACCTGTGCGGTCCGCTGCCCTTCATGCGGGCGGCGCGCTCGGCGCTGATCGGCGCGGGCGTGGCGGCGCGGGACGTCCACTACGAGGTCTTCGGCCCCGACCTGTGGCTCGGCTCCGAGGGCTGAGCCCCGCCGGCCCCGGCCGGACCACCCGTCATCGGCCGCGGGCCCCTACGCGGGGCCCGCTCCGGGACCGTCCGCCCGGACGGAGCCGGGACCGGTCGCGAGACCCTCGACCGGGGCCAGCGGCTCGACGGCCGGTCCCTGAAGGACCTCGCCGTCCACGCCGAAGCGTGAGCCGTGACAGGGGCACTCCCAGGCGCGTTCGGCGTCGTTGAACCCCACCACGCAGCCCAGATGGGTGCAGACCGCGGAGACGGCGTGCAGGCGGCCGGCCTCGTCCCGGTGCACGGCGCACCGCTCCCCGCCGATCTTGAGCACCGCGCTCTCGCCCGGCCGGAGGGCCTCGGCCTCCTCCGCCTGTCCCGCGCCGAAGCGGTCGGCGACGAAGTGCCGCGCCACCGTGGCCTGCATGCGCAGCGCCGCGCCCGCCTCGCGCACCGGGTGCAGCCGGCGGGGGTCGTACAGCTTCGCCCAGGGGGAGCCGCCCCCGGTGATCAGCTCGGCCAGCAGCCGTCCCGCCATGACCCCGTTGCTCATGCCCCACCCGCCGAACCCGGTGGCGACGTAGGCGTGCCGGGCCCCGGGGTGCAGGAGGCCGACGAACGGCAGCCGGTCGGCGGTGTGGTTGTCCTGGGCCGCCCACCGGTAGGAGATCTCCTCGGCGCCGAACCTGTCGGCCACCCAGGAGGCCAGCCGTGCGAAGCGGTCGCCGACCCTCCCGGCGCCGGGCTTGAACGTCTCTCCGGTGACGATCAGCAGCCGCCGGCCCTCGTCGTACGGGGCGGTGCGGACCGAGCGGGTGTTGTCCTCGGACGTGACGAACATGCCCTCGGGCGCCCGGTCCGCGGGCACGGCCGCCGCCACGACCAGCTCGCGGCTCGGCTCCATCCGGGAGAACAGCAGCGCCCGGTCGAAGATCGGATAGTGCGTGGCCACCACCACGTCGCGGGCGGTGACGGTGACGCCGTCGGAGGTGGTGACGCGGCACGGGTCGCTCTCGGACAGCTCCGTCACCCGGCTGTGCTCGAAGACCAGCGCACCGCCCGCCACCAGGGCGTCGACCAGGCCCATGAGGTAGCGGCGCGGGTGGAACTGCGCCTGGTCGTCCACCCGCACCGCCCCGGCGACCGGGAACGGCAGCGGCGTCTCGGTGACGAACGACGCGGGCAGCCCCGCCCGTGCCGCGGCCTCGGCCTCGGCGCACAGCTCCTCGGCGCCCTCGGACGACTCGGCGTAGGTGAACGCGGGCATCCGCTCCACCTCGGCGTCGATCCCCAGCTCGCCCGCCGTGGCGATCAGGTGCTCGATCGCCGCCTGCTGGGAGGAGGCGTACAGCCGGGCGGTCTCCGCGCCCGCCGACTTCTCCAGGTGGGCGTAGATCCGCGTGTGCTGGGCGGTGAGCTTGGCGGTGGTGTTGCCGGTGACGCCCCCCGCGACCTGGCCCGCCTCGACCACGGCCACCGTACGGCCCGCACGCTGCAGCTCCCAGGCGGCGCTGAGCCCGGCCATCCCCGCGCCGACGACCACGACGTCGACCTCCAGGTCCTGTACCAGGGTCGCGTGCGGCCGGCCGGGGGCCGATTCCATCCAGTAAGACTGCGTCGTCATGCCGCGCCCCTGCCCTCGTCACCGCCCGTCACACACGGGGACGGCGGACGCGGGGCCGGGCGCGGGGGATCCGGCGCGTGTGGAGCGCGTGGATCCCGCGCCCGCGGGCCCCCCTCCCGGGTCCTCGCGCGCGACCCCCGCCGCCGGGGCGGGTCAGCCGCCGCTGAGGCCGTCGGGCCGCTCGGGAGAGGAACTGGTCAGCGGGACCGAACCGCCCCGCACCAGGTCGAGCTGGACCATCTGCCGCGGCAGCAGGGCGTCCAGCAGCCAGTTCCCCGCGATGCGGGCCCGGCCGCCCGGTACGGCCAGCAGGTGGTAGCCCCGGGTCACCGCCTTCGCCGGCAGGCCCGACAGCGGCAGGCCCAGCGGGTTCGCCGCGGCCTTGAGCCCGCCCAGGTCCACGACGAACCCCAGGTCGTTGTGCTTGTACGGCTTCCGCTCGGCGCGGCCGTAGGTGGCGGCGACGTTGCGGGCCACCTGCTTGCCCTGGCGGCTGGCGTGCTGGGCGGTCATCGGCGTGTACTTGCCGGGGTTGGTCAGGTCCGGCACCGCCGCCGCGTCGCCGCAGGCGAAGACCTCCGGGTGGCCGGGGACGTTCATGTACTCGTCCACCAGCAGCCGGCCCTTCTCGGTGGGCAGTCCCATGGACTCCACGAACGGGTCGGGCCGCACGCCCACGCACCAGATCAGCGAGCGGGTCGGCACGTGCTCCCCGTCGGACAGCTTGACCCCGTCGGCGTACGCCTCGGCCACGCTGGTGCCGGTGCGGATCTCCATGCCGCGCTCGGACAGGGTGCGCTGCGCGGTGTCCGACAGCCGCCGGTCCAGCTCCGGCAGGATGCGCGGGGCCAGGTCGGCCAGGATCCAGCGGATCGGCTGGTCGCGCAGGCCCGGCCGCCGCCGGACCGCGTCACGGGTGAGGAGCTGACCCTGGGCGGCCACCTCGGTCCCGGTGTACCCGGCGCCCACCACGACGAACGTGCAGCGCGCCCGGCGCTCCTCGGGGTCGTCGGAGGCGTCGGCCAGCTCGATCTGGCGGATCAGGTGGTCGCGCAGGTAGAGGGCCTCGGCGATGCTGCGGAAGCCGTGCGCGTGCTCGGCGACCCCGGGGACGGGCAGCAGCTTGTTGACGCTGCCGACGGCCAGGACCAGGCGGTCGTAGGACAGGTCGCGGTGGTCGCCCTCGGCGTCGACGCACGTCACCCGCCTGTTCTCGATGTCCACGGACTCGGCCGCGGCCAGCAGGTGCCGCACTCCCGGGCAGTTGCCCGCCAGCGGGATCGCCACCTTGCGCGGGTCGAGGACGCCCGCGGCGACCTCGGGCAGCAGCGGGAGATAGAGGAAGTAGTCGGTGGGGTTGACGAGGACGATCTCGATGGCTCCCCGGGCCATGCGGGCGAGGGTGCGTGCGGCGGTGAACCCCGCGAAACCGCCCCCCACGATGACGACTCTCTGCCTGTCGGCCATTTCCGATGGGTCCTTCCACGTCGTGGAACTGCTGTCCTAGCCGCGTGCCCTTTCTGGGCGCGGGCAAGCCTCCGCGCGGGAAAAGGCCGGGCCGCACGGGGCGGGCCGTACGGATGACGGGGCCGGTCGGAGGGCCGGGCCGTACGGGATCCGGCCGGGCCGGGGCGGCGGGCCGTTCGGGAGCGGGCCGGGCGGGTACCGGACCCGCATGAGCACAGAACACGCTTCGGGGCGCGGCGACCGCGAGGACGCCGAGGCGCGCCTGGCCTCCCTCGACCCCTTCGACATCTTCGACGCCGAGGCGGCCCGCCTGGACCGGTTCTTCTCCGGGCTCGACGCCGCGGGATGGGCCCGTCCCTCGCGGTGCGAGGGCTGGTCGGTGCGGGACGTCCTCGCGCACCTGGCCGGGGAGGAGATGTACAACCACGCCTGCCTGGACGACGACCTGGAGGGCTTCCGCGCGGCGCTCGGACGCGAGGGCGTCGGCGGCGGCTTCGACGGCTTCAACGAATGGTGCGTACGGCGCCGCCGCGACGTCCCCGTGGAGGAGGTGCTCGGCGAGTGGCGCCGGGCCAACGGGGAGACGCGCCGCCGCATGCGCGAACTCGGCCGCGACGCCGAACTGCCGACCATGGCCGGGCCGTACCCGGTGGGCCTGCAGGCGTTCCACTACGACTCCGAGTACGCCACCCACGCCGACGACGTCGGAGCGCCCGTGGGGGACGGCGAGAACGGCGGGCGCGCCCGGTGGCGGGCGGCGGTGGGCGCGTTCGTCCTCACCGAGCGGGACTCCCCGGTCCGGGCCGAGCCGGGCGGCGACCTGGTCGCGGTGCGGATGGACGGCCGGCGCGAGCGGCTGCCCGTGGCGGAGTTCGTGGACGCCACGGTCGGCAGGCTGCCCGAAGGGCGTCTCGACCCGGCGCTGCGGGACGCCCTGCGCTGCCTGGCCTGAGGAACCCGGGGCCCCGGGCCGTCCCGCGCCGCCTGGTCTGAGGAACCGGTGCCGCGGGACGGCCCGCGGCAGCGGGCCTGAGGAGTCCTCAGCCCCCGGTGACCTCTTCGACCAGTACGGCGGTGCCCTTCCTGAGCGTCACCTTGGCGCGGATCGCCTTGCGGGCGCCCAGCGCCTTCTTGAGCTGGTCCACGGTGCAGCGGTGCGGCGCCTTCCCCTTGTCGCAGATCCGGCCCCGCTGGTCGAGCACCTCGGCGTGCGGGCTGAGCGGGACGGACTGGGTGTCGCCGGCGCCGGTCAGCACGTCCAGGGTGTCCGGCTGCGCCGCGTTCAGGCCGAGGTCGCCGAGCAGGTAGACGGCCGGCTCCGCGTCGCCGGCGTCGTCGTCCCGGGCGGCCACGCCGGGGTCCTCCGTCGGCTTCCCGGGCGAGTCCGTCTCCCCGGAGTCGTCCGGGGCGGTGGGCTCGGCGGACGCGGAGGCCGAGGGCTCACTGGCCGGGGTGCTCTCCGCCGCGGCGGGAGAGGAGACCGCCGGGGACGGCGGGGGAGCGGCCGTGCCGCCGCCCGCCGAACAGGCGGTGAGCCCGGCGGCGAGTACGGCCGGCAGGAGGAAACGGGGCATCGTCAACGAACCGCTCATGGGGCGCAACGATCTCACGCCTCCCGGGGCGACGGCGAACTCACGCTCCGAGGCCGGCCGGCCGGCCGGCCGCGCCGCGCGGGGAGGCCGGGGCCGCCTCGCCGTACCGGTGCCGAGGGGTCCGCGCGCCCGGCGGCGGGTAACAGCATCACATGCCGGAAATCCTGCCCGAGGAGACGCTTCGGGAGGTCGTGAACCTGTTCGTCCGCCTCGTCGAGGCGGCCGGCGCGCTGGTCATCTTCTCCGGCGCGGCCGTGGCGTTCGTACGGTTCCTGCTGGCCGCGGTGGGACGGCGGGAGGGGCAGGGGTTCGTGGGCGTGCGCCTGTTCCTGGGGCGGTTCCTCGTCCTCGGACTGGAGTTCCAGCTTGCCGGGGACGTGCTGCGCACGGCCGTGGCGCCGAGCTTCGGCCAGATAGGCCAGCTCGCCGCGATCGCGACCATCCGGACGGCGCTGAACTTCTTCCTCGGCAAGGAGATCGAGCGGGAGGGGCGCGTGGTCGACGCCGGCCGGCCCGTCGCGTCCGGCGGCGCCGCCGGGGGGTCCGGCCGGTGAGGCACGGCGTCGCCGGTGCCGCCGGGACGGATCGGGGAGGACGGGGAGGCAGGGGTGGGGGAGATCGTCCAGGCCGCCGTCAACCTGATCGTCGCCGCCGGGGTGGTCGCCGCGCTGGCGGTTCTGCCCGCCGGCGGGCCCCGGGCCGCGGTCGCGGTGCTGCTGGACTTCCTCCTCGCCGCGGGACTGCTGCGCCTGTCGCAGGCGCAGACCTGGGCGGCGATCGTCACCGCGGCGCTCACGGTGGTGATCCGCAGGATCGCGGTCGCGGGTTTCTCCCGGCCGGTGCGACGATCCCCTCCGGCCGCCGGGACGCGCCGGGACTGACGGGCCTCCCCGGCCGAAACTCCATAGAGTGATGTTTGCGGCCCTTGATGGCCCTTTTCCCGGAATGTTCGTTTTGAGAAGCGCTGCTCTCGGTAGTTAAGTAACTACACCACGAGAGGCGACTCGATGATATTTCTCGGGATAAATGCGATTTTTCATGATCCGTCCGCCGCGTTGGTCGTGGACGGGGAAGTGGTCGCGGCGGCCGAGGAGGAACGCTTCAACCGGCGGAAGCACGGCAAGAGCCCGGTGCCGTTCTCGGCGTGGGAGCTGCCCGAGCAGGCGGCGGCCTGGTGCCTGGACCGCGCCGGGCTGCGCCCCGAGGACCTGGACGCGGTGGCCTACTCCTACGACCCCGACCTCGTGGTGCCCGGCGGGCCGGGCCAGGACGCCGGCTGGGAGGAGCTGCGCACCGCCTACGCCCGGCGCGCCCCGTCCTTCCTGGCCGCCGCGCTGCCCGGACTGGACGCGGCACGGGTGCGCTTCGTGCCCCACCACATCGCGCACGCCGCCTCCGCGGGCCTGGCCGCGCCGTTCACCGACTCGGCCGTCCTGGTCTGCGACGGCCGGGGCGAGGCGGTCTCCCACCTGGCCGGCGCCTACCGGAACGGCGCCCTGGAGATCCTCGCCGCCCAGGAGCTGCCGCACTCGCTCGGCCTGCTGTACGAGAGCCTGACCGCCCACCTGGGATTCCTGCGCTCCAGCGACGAGTACAAGGTGATGGCGCTCGCCTCCTACGGCCGCCCCCGGTTCCTGCCCGAGCTGCGCACCCTCGTCCACCCCACCGGGGACGGCGGGTTCCGCACCGAGCCGGTGGACTGGAGCGCCTTCGCCAAGCCCCTGCGCCCGCACCGCGAGTGGACGGGCGAGCACGCAGACCTCGCCGCGAGCGTCCAGGCCAGGCTGGAGGAGGTGCTGGTGGACCTGGCGCGGTGGCTGCACGGCCGCACCGGGCTGCGGACGCTGACGATGGCCGGCGGGGTGGCGCTGAACTGCGTGGCCAACACCCGCATCAGCGAGGCCACCCCGTTCGAGCGGGTCTGGGTGCAGCCGGCCGCCGGGGACGCCGGCACCGCGCTGGGCGGCGCGCTGCACCTGGCCGCGGCGGCGGGGGAGCCGGCCGCGCCCATGCCGGGCGCGGATCTGGGCCGGTCCTGGAGCGAGGCGGAGCTGGCGGCCTGGCTGCGGACGGCGAACGTCTCCTGCGAGCGGCCGGCGGACCTGGCCGCGGCGGTGGCCGGCGAGCTGGCCGCCGACCGGATCGTGGCGTGGTTCCAGGGCCGCAGCGAGTACGGCCCCCGCGCGCTGGGGCACCGGTCCCTGCTGGCGCATCCGGGGCACGTGGCCAACACCGAGCGGCTCAACGACGTCAAGGGCCGCGAGCGGTTCCGTCCGATCGCGCCGATGGTGCTGGCCGAGCGGGCGGGGCGGATCTTCAGCCGGGGACCGGTGCCGAGCCCGTACATGCTGTTCGTCCACGACGTGGCGCCCGAGTGGCGCGGCCGGATCCCGGCGGTGGTCCACGTGGACGGTACCGCCCGCGTCCAGACCGTCGAGCGGGAGAGCGAGCCGCTGCTGGCGCGGCTGCTGGAGGAGTTCGAGGCGCGGACCGGGCTGCCGGTGCTGGTCAACACCAGCCTGAACACCGCGGGCCGCCCGATGGTCGACGATCCGCGGGACGCGCTGGAGTGCTTCGGGTCGGCTCCGGTGGACGTGCTGGCCCTGGGACCGTTCCTGGTGCGCCGGGCGGGGGCGTTCACCGCATGATCACCGTGGTGGTCCCGACCACGGGCCGGCCGAGCCTCGCCGCGACGCTCGCCGCGCTGGACCCTGGCCTGGACGTCATCGTCGTCGACGACCGCCCGGCGGGCGCCGGCACCGCACCCCTGCCGGTGCCGGACGGGGTGCGGACGGTGCGCTCGGGCGGCAGGGGGCCGGCCGCCGCCCGCAACGCCGGCTGGCGGGCCGCGGACACCCCCTGGATCGCCTTCCTGGACGACGACGTGATCCCCGCCCCCGGCTGGGCGAAGACGCTCCACGCCGACCTGGGCGGCCTGCCGGCCGAGGTGGCGGGCAGTCAGGGCCGCATCCACGTGCCGCCGCCCGAGGGCGGGCGGCCCACCGACGACGAGCGCGCCACCGCCGGACTCGCCCGCTCCCGCTGGATCACCGCCGACATGGCCTACCGGCGGGAGGCGCTGGAGCGGGTCGGCGGATTCGACGAGCGCTTCCCGCGCGCCTACCGCGAGGACGCCGACCTGGCGCTGCGGGTGACGGCCGCCGGCTACCGCCTGGTCAGGGGCGAGCGCGTCACCAGCCATCCGTTCCGTGACGACGGGCCGTGGGCGAGCGTGCGACGCCAGCGCGGCAACGCCGACGACGCGCTGATGCGCCGCCTGCACGGCCCGGCCTGGAGGATGGCCGTCGGCGGCGGCCCGGGACGGCTGCGCCGCCACGCGCTGATCACCTGCCTCGGCGGACTGGCGGTCCTCGCGGGCGCGCTGCCCGTGATCGCCGGTCCCGGCGCGCCGGCCCGCGGCCGGGCGTCCGGGCCGGTACGGGGCCGAGGCCGGGCGGCCGGACCGGTGCGGAACCGCGGACTGCCGGGCGTCCCAGGACGGGCGCATGGCCGGCGGGTCCGCAATCCGGTCCTCCCGGAACGGGGCCGGGGTCCGGCACGCGCGCTGGCCAGGGGGGTCGCGGCGGCGGCCGGGACTGGCTGGCTGGCGCTGACCGTCGAGTTCGCCTGGGCCAGGATCGCCCCGGGGCCGCGCACCCCCGCCGAGATCGGCCGGATGCTGCTCACCAGCGTCCTCATCCCACCGGCGGCCTGCGCGCACCGGCTGCGCGGCGAGTTGCGGGTCCGGCTGTGGCGGGCCCCGTGAACGGCCCGGCGAGCAGCCCGGTGGACGGCTCCGTGAACGGCGCGGTGAACAGCCTGGTGGACGGCGCGGTGAACGGCGCGGTGAACGGCGGCGCGGCCCGCCCCGCGCCCGCCGTGACCCGCGCCCCGGCCCGTTCCGCGAACGGCGCTCCGGCCGGAACCGTCCTGATCGTCCGCCTCGACAACGCCGGTGACGTGCTGCTCGCCGGTCCGGCCGTCCGCGCCGTGGCGGCGTCGGCCCGCCGGGTGGTGCTGCTGGCCGGGCCTGACGGCCGGGCCGCGGCCGAGCTGCTGCCCGGCGTGGACCGCGTGCTGGAATGGCGGGCCCCGTGGATCGACCCCGACCCGCGGCCGGTGACCGGCTCGCACGTCGTCGGCCTGCTCCGGCTCGTCCGGGAGGCCGCCCCCGACCAGGCGCTCATCCTCACCTCCTTCCACCAGTCGTCACTGCCGCCGGCGCTGCTGCTGCGGCTGGCCGGGGTCCCCCGGATCGCCGCGATCAGCGAGGACTACCCCGGCTCGCTGCTGGACGTCCGTCACATCGTGGACGAGACCGTGGACGTGCCCGAACCCGAGCGGATGCTCGCGGTGGCCCGCGCCGCCGGTTTCCGCCCGCCGCCCGGCGACGACGGCCGGCTCGCCGTACGGCGTCCGCTGCCGCCGGTCGGGCACCTCGCCGGGCCGCCCGGCTACGTCGTGGTCCACCCCGGGACCTCCGCGCCGGCCCGGGCCTGGCCGGAGGGCCACTGCGCCGAGGCGGTCCGGGAACTGGTCCGCGCGGGCCGGCGGGTCGTCGTCACCGGCGGGCCCGGCGAGTGCGAGCTGACCCGGCGGGTGGCGGGCGGCGCCGGGCACGCCGGGACGGACGGCTCCGGCGCGGAAAAGGCCGTCCCGGGCGCCGCGGAGGCCGTCCGGGACCTCGGAGGCCGGACGTCCCTCGCCGAACTGGCCGCCGTGCTCGCCGGGGCGAGCGCGGTCGTGGTGGCCAACACCGGCCCCGCCCACCTGGCGGCGGCGGTCGGCACGCCGGTGGTCACCCTGTTCGCCCCGGTGGTCCCGGCGGCCCGCTGGGCCCCGTACGGCGTGCCGTCGGTGCTGCTCGGCGACCAGGACGCCCCGTGCGCGGGGAGCAGGGCCCGCGTCTGCCCGGTCCCCGGCCACCCGTGCCTGTCGTCGGTGTCACCGGCGCGGGTCGCCGAGGCCGTCGGCCGCCTGGCGTCCGTGAGGGAGACCGTGTCGTGAGGGCGCCCGCGGGAGGGAGCGTCCGTGAGGGAGGCGGCGTCGTGGGTGCGCCCGCGGGAGGGAGCGTCCGTGAGGGAGGCCGTGCCGTGAGGGCGCCCGCGAGGACCGTGACCTGAAGGCGTCCGCGTGGAAGTCAGTGGCATGAGGCGTGAAGGAGATCGTGTCATGAGGATCGCCCTGGTGTCGGAGCACGCCGACCCCCTCGCGGCCGTCGGCGGAGTGGACGCGGGCGGGCAGAACGTCCACGTCGCCGCCCTGGCGGCCGCCCTCGCCGAGCGGGGCCACGAGGTGGTCGTCCACACCCGCCGCACCGCGTCCGGCCAGCCGGAGCAGGTCTCCGCGGGACCCGGGCTGACCGTCGAGCACGTCCCGGCCGGGCCCGCCGAGGACCTGCCCAAGGACGAGCTGCTGCCGTACATGCCCGCCTTCGGCGCCCATCTGGCGCGTCGCTGGGCCGGACGGCCACCCGACGTGGTCCACGCCCACTTCTGGATGAGCGGGCTGGCCGCCCTCGCCGCGGCGCGGGACCTCGGGGTGCCGGTCGTGCAGACCTTCCACGCCCTGGGGGTGGTCAAGCGGCGCTGGCAGGGCCCGGCCGACACCAGTCCGCCGGGACGCGTCGCCGCCGAGGCCGACATCGCGCGCCGGGCGCACGCGATCGTGGCGACCTGCCGCGACGAGGTGAGCGAGCTGCTGCGCATGGGCGTCGGCCACGAGCGGATCGCCGTGGTGCCGTGCGGGGTGGACCTGGAGCTGTTCCGCCCCGACGGGCCGGTCGCCCCGCGCGGCCCATCGCCCCGGGTGCTCTGCGTCAGCCGCATGGTGCCCCGCAAGGGGCTGGACACCGTCGTGCGGGCGCTGTCCCGGCTGCCGGACGCCGAACTGCTCGTCGTCGGCGGCACGCCGCGCGACGACGAGGCGGTACGGCTGACCGGCCTGGCCGCGGCCTGCGGGCTGACCGGCCGGGTCCACCTGCTGGGCAGCGTCGGCCGCGCCGAGGTGCCGGCGCTGATGCGCTCGGCGGACGTGCTGGTGACCGTGCCGTGGTACGAGCCGTTCGGGATGGTCCCGGTCGAGGCGATGGCCTGCGGCGTGCCGGTGGTCGCCTCCTCCGTCGGCGGCCACCTGGACACCGTCGCCGGCTGCGGCGTGCTGGTGCCGCCCCGCGACCCGCGCGCCCTGTCGCGGGCCCTGCTCGACGTGCTGGACCGGCCCGAGCTGCGCGCGGCCCTCGCCGAGGCGGGCCGGCGGAGAGCCGTCACCCGGTACGGCTGGCCGCGGGTGGCGGCCCGCACCGAGTCGGTCTACCTGGACGTCCTCGCCGAGCGCGGGGCCCGGGTCGCCGTGGCGGGGGGATGACCGTGCACCCGCACCTGACCCGTCTGCGCGCCGCGCTGCGCGCGGTGGACGCCGAGGCGGCGACGATCTCCGTCTGGGGCCGCAAGCTCGCGGCCGTGCTGTGCGGCGGCGGCCGGCTGCTGGCCTGCGGAAACGGCGGCTCGGCTGCCGAGGCTCAGCACCTGACGGCCGAGCTGGTCGGCCGCTACCGCTCCGACCGGGAGCCGTACGCGGCGATCCCGCTGCACGCCGACACCTCGGCGGTGACCGCGATCGGCAACGACTTCGGCGCCGAGGAGGTCTACGCCCGCCAGGTGCGGGCGCACGGCCGGCCCGGCGACGTGCTGATGTGCCTGTCCACCAGCGGGCGCAGCCCGAACGTGCTCGCGGCGGCGCGCGCCGCCCGCCGGACGGGCATCACGGCCTGGGCGCTGACCGGCCCGGCGCCCAACCCGCTGGCCGTGCTGTGCGACGAGGTCCTGGCGGTGCCCGCCGGGGACACCGCGACGGTGCAGGAGGTGCACCTCGCGGTGATCCACATGCTCTGCGACGCGGTGGAGGGCGCGATGGAGGAGGTGACCGGATGAGCACGGGCCCGATCGTCGTCATCGGGGACACCCTGCTGGACGTGGACGTCGAGGGCGACGCCGAGAGGCTGTGCCCCGACGCCCCCGTGCCGGTCGTGGCGGGCGGCCGCGAGCACCGCCGCCCCGGCGGGGCGGGACTCGCCGCGGTGCTGGCCGCCGAGGGCGGCGCCGAGGTGGTCCTGGTCGCCGCCTTCGGCGACGACCACCCCGGCCGCTGCCTGCTGGGCCTGCTGGCCGGCCGGGTCGAGGTGGTACGGCTGCCGCTGCAGGGCACCACGGTCACCAAGACCCGGGTGCGGGCCAGGGGCCAGACCATGCTGCGCGTCGACACCGGCGACGGCCGGGCGGACCCGGCCCTCGACATCCGCCGGGCCGGGCAGGTCGAGTCGCTGCTCCGCGGCGCGGGAGCGGTCCTGGTGTCCGACTACGGCCGCGGCGTCGCCGAGGTCCTGGGCCCCTGCCTGCGCCGGGCGGCCGGGCCGCTGGTGTGGGACCCGCATCCGCGGGGGCCGCTGCCCCCGCCCGGCTGCACGCTGGTCACCCCGAGCGAGTCCGAGGCCCGGACGCTGAGCGCCCAGCCGCGGCTGTCGCCCGACCGGATGGCCCGCCACCTCGTCCGCGCGCTGCGCGCCGAGGCGGTGGCCGTCACGCTGGGCGGGGAGGGCGCCGTGCTGGCCCGGCGGGGCGGCAGGTCCACCCGGATTCCACCGCCGGTGTGCTCGGCGGGCCCGGACGCCTGCGGCGCGGGCGACCGGTTCTCCGGGGCCGCCGCGCTCGCGCTGGCCTCCGGCGTCCCGGTGGAGGAGGCCGTCGGGACCGGCGTCGCCGAGGCCGCCCGGTTCGTGGAGAACGGCGGGGCGGCGGCGGTGCGGACGCCCGCGCCCGCGCCCGGGGACCGGCCGCGCACCGCCCTGGAGGTGGCCGAGGTGGTCCGGGCCACCGGCGGACGGCTGATCGCCACCGGCGGCTGCTTCGACCTGCTGCACGCCGGTCACGTCAGCCTGCTGCGCCGGGCCCGTGCGCTGGGCGACGCGCTGATCGTGTGCGTCAACTCCGACGCCTCGGTGCGGCGGCTGAAGGGCCCGGGGCGGCCCGTGGTCGGCCAGCGGGACCGGGTGGAGGTGCTGCGCGCGCTGCAGTGCGTCGACGCCGTGGCCGTGTTCGACGAGGACACCCCGGCGGCGATGATCGAACGGCTCCGCCCCGACGTGTGGGTCAAGGGCGGCGACTACACGGCGCCGGACCTGCCGGAGGCCGAGACCGTGCGCCGGACCGGGGGAGAGAGCGTGATCCTCCCGCTGGTGTCCGGAAGGTCCACGACCGGTCTGATCGAGGCCGCGAGGGCGGCCAGGCGATGCGAGGGGGAACATCCATGCTGGGAAACATCCTGATCACCGGCGGATCGTCCGGGCTGGGCAGGGCGGTGGCCGAGGCCGTGGCCAAGGAGGGCGGGCGGCCGCTGGTCGTCGACGTCCGCCCGCCCGCCGGCGGCGTGGACCACGTCCTCGCCGACGTGGCGGACCGCGACCGGGTGGAGCGGGCGGTGACCGAGCTGGCCGGGAGGGCCGGCGGTCTCGACGGGGTCGTCACCGCCGCGGGCATCGACGCCTGCGGCCGCCTCGCGGACGTGCCCGCCGCCGCGTGGGAGAAGGTCGTCGCGGTCAACCTGCTCGGCACCGCCGCCACGATCCGCGCGGCCCTGCCCCACCTGACCGCCTCGGGCGGCCGGATCGTCACCTGCGCCTCCACCCTGGGACTGCGCGCCCTCAGCGACGCCACCGCCTACTGCGCCTCCAAGTTCGGCGTGGTCGGCCTCACCCGTGCCCTGGCCGCCGAACTCGCCGGACGGGTCGGCGTCACCCTGCTCGTCCCCGGCGGCATGCGCACCCACTTCTTCGACGACCGTCCGGACCGGTACAGGCCCGGCCCCGACGCGGGACTCAACCAGCCCGAGGACGTCGCCGCCGTCGTGGTCTTCGCCCTGTCCCAGCCGGCCGGCTGTGAGATCCGCGAGCTCGTCGTCTGCCCCGCCACGGAGACCTCATGGCCGTGACCGGCGGAACCGCCCGGTGGACCCGGTGGACCCGGTGGACGCCGTGAACCCGGCGGGCGCGGCGGACACCGGGACGGGCCTGCCCGCCCCCGGAAGGGCCTCCGGCGGCCCCGCCGGGAGCGGGCGGCCGGTCATGGTCGTGCTGCGCGGCCTCGGCCTGGGCGACCTGCTCACCGCCGTGCCCGCACTGCGGGCCCTGCGCCGCGCCTTTCCCGGCCACCGCGTCACCTTGGCCGCCCCCGCCCCGCTGGCCGGTCTGCTGCCCCTCATCGGCGCCTGCGACGACCTGCTCGACGTCAGCGGGCCGGGCCCCGTCCCCCTGCGCCGTCCCGACGTGGCCGTCAACCTCCACGGCCGTGGCCCGCAGAGCGCCGCCGCCCTGCTGGCCACCCGTCCCGCCCGGCTGATCGGCCACGCCCGCCCCGGCCTGCCCGGCCCTCCCTGGCCCGCCCAGGTGCACGAACGCGTCCGCTGGTGCGACCTGCTGACCTGGCACGGCATCCCCGCCGACCCCGCCGACCTGACGCTGACGCCGCCGTCCGCGGGCTCCGGCGCTCCGGCGCGGGAGTCTCACTCCGGCCCGGCCCCCGTCCTCGTCCACCCCGGAGCCGCCCGCTCCGCCCGGCGCTGGCCGCCGGACCGCTTCGCCATGGTCGCCGCCGCGCTGCGCCGCGCCGGACACGACGTGCTCGTCACCGGGGGCGCCGCCGAACGCGGTCTCGCCCTGCGGGTGGCCGCCGTGGCCGGCCTGCCGGACGAGGCGGTGACGGCGGGCCGTACGGACGTCACAGGGCTGGCCGCGCTGGTGGCACGGGCCCGCCTCGTCGTCTGCGGGGACACGGGCGTGGCGCACCTGGCGAGCGCGTTCGGCACGCCCTCGGTCGTGCTGTTCGGGCCGACGCCTCCCGAGCTGTGGGGGCCGCCCCCGGGGCCCCATGTGGCCCTGTGGGCCGGTGTCCCCGGTGACCCGCACGCCGGCCGTCCCGGCCCCGGCCTGCTGAGAATCGGCGTCGAAGAGGTCCTCGGCGCCGCGACCGACCTGCTGGAGGTGACCGTCCGATGAACATCCGACGCGCAGTGGTCACCGGAGGCGCCGGCTTCCTCGGCTCCTACCTGTGCGAACGCCTGCTGGCCCGTGGTGCCGCCGTGATCTGCATGGACAACTTCCTGACCGGCTCGCCGCGCAACGTCGACCACCTCCTGGGCCGTCCCGCCTTCCGCCTGCTGGAATGCGACCTGACCGGGTTCGTCCACGTCCCCGGCGACGTCGACCTCGTCCTGCACCTGGCGTCGGCCGCCTCCCCGGCCGACTACCTGCGTCACCCCATAGAGACCCTCAAGGTCGGCAGCCTGGGCACCCTGCACGCCCTGGGTCTGGCCCGGGAGAAGAACGCCCGCTTCGTCCTGGCCTCCACCAGCGAGGTCTACGGCGACCCCCAGCAGCACCCGCAGACGGAGTCCTACTGGGGCAACGTCAACCCCGTCGGTCCCCGCAGCGTCTACGACGAGGCCAAACGCTTCGCCGAGTCCCTCACCACCGCCTACCGCGACACCCACGGCGCCGACACCGGCATCGTGCGGATCTTCAACACCTACGGCCCGCGCATGCGGCCCCACGACGGCCGCGCCATCCCCACCTTCATCCGCCAGGCCCTGCGCGGCGAACCCCTCACCGTCACCGGCGACGGCTCCCAGACCCGGTCCATCTGCTACGTCGACGACACCGTCGAGGGCATCCTCGCCCTGGCCGACAGCGATTTCCCCGGCCCGGTCAACATCGGCAACCCCACCGAGATCACCATGCTCGACCTGGCCCGCACCGTCATCGAGCTGACCGGCTCGTCCTCCGGGATCCGCTTCATCGACCGCCCCGCCGACGACCCGGCCGTGCGCCGCCCCGACACCACCCTGGCCTCGGCCCGCCTGGGCTGGCGGGCCGAGGTCGGCGTCACCGACGGCCTGCGCCGCACCATCGCCTGGTTCGAGACCGAACTCCGCCGCACCGAGGAACTGGTCGGCTGACAGCCGTCCATGAGGGGTTTCAGGGGGCTGACTCCCAGATGGTCTCGCCGTCCTCGGTGGCGGGGGTCGGGGTGAGGCCCGCGCGGCGGGCCACGGCCGCGGAGGCGGTGTGGGCGGGGTGGACTGCGGCGGCGAAGGAGCGCACGCCGCGCTCCCGCAGCCAGGCGACCATGGCGGTCGCGGCCTCGGTCGCCACGCCGCGGCCCTGCCACGGGGTGCCGACGACCCAGGCCACCCAGGCCCGGCCGGAGGTCACGGTGGCCTGGACGTAGCCGGCCAGGCGGCCGGTCTCCGTCACGCGGATCACCCAGTTGAGCCAGAGGTCGTCACCGCCGGCCGGCCCGGCGATCATGCGGGCGTAGCGGTCCCGCAGCTCCCCGGCGGTCGAGGGGGAGCCGCCGGTGAACTCGTGCAGGGCGGGGTCGTCCAGCGCCTCGGCCATCTCGGCGGCGTGTTCGACCGCCAGCGGGAGGAGGGTGAGGCGCGCGGTCTCGATCGGTTCGGCGTCCATGAGCGGCGAGTGTCCCACGGTCCGTGCCCGCCGGTCGATCGGAATGCCGCCCGGATCCGGGACGCCACGCGGACGGCCGCCGCCCGGCCGTGATCCGCCCGGCACGGCCGATCAGGCGCCGCCGATCAGGCACGATCGATCAGGGACGGCCGGTCAGGGACGGCCGGTCAGGGACGGCCGGCCGCGTGCTCGGCCGCGCCGGGGGCCAGGACGTGCTCGATGACCATGACGGCGGCGCCGACCACCCCGGCCCGGTCTCCCAGGTCGCTGGCGGTGATCGTCAGGTGCTGGGTGGCCAGGGGCAGGGACCTGCTGTAGATGACCTCGCGCAGACCGGCGAGGATCTGCTCCCCGGCCTCGGCCATGTCGCCGCCGACCACGATCACCGAGGGGTTGAAGAAGTTCACGATCGAGGCGAGGACCTCGCCGATCTCGCGGCCGGCCTGGCGGATGAGCTGGACGGCCCGGGTGTTGCCGCTCCGGACGAGCCGGACGATGTCGCGCCCCCCGGTCGCCTCCACTCCGGCGTCGCGCAGCCGGGCCGCCACGGCCGCGCCGCTCGCCACGGCCTCCAGGCAGCCGCGGTTGCCGCAGCGGCAGACGACGTCGAGGACGGGGGAGACCTGGATGTGGCCGATGTCGCCAGCCGCGCCCTGGGCGCCCCGGTGCAGGCGGCGGTCGCTGATGATGCCGCAGCCGATCCCGGTGCCGACCTTGACGAAGATGAGGTGGTCGGCCTCGGGGCGGGCGGCCCAGTGCTCGCCGAGGGCCATGATGTTGACGTCGTTGTCCACCAGGACGGGCGCGCCCAGCCGTTCCCCGAGCCACTCCGGGACGGGGAAGCCGTCCCAGCCCGGCATTATCGGCGGGTTGACCGGCCGTCCGGAGCTGTGCTCCACCGGACCGGGCAGGCCGACCCCGATGCCGCAGACCTCCTCGACGGTGTGGCCGCTCTCGGCGAGCAGTTCCTCGAAGGTCCGCTGGAGCCAGCGGAGCGTCTCCTCGGGGCCGCGGTCTATCGGCACCTCCGCGGCGTGCTCGGCGAGGATCTCTGTGCCGAGGTCGGTGACCGCGACCCGGGCGTGGGTCGCGCCGAGGTCGGCGGCGAGGACGACGCGGGCCGAGCGGTTGAAGGTGAAGGCGACGGCCGGGCGGCCCCCGGAGGAGATGGCCTCCTCGGTCGGGACGACCCACCGCTGGCTCACCAGCGCGTCGAGGCGCTGCCCGAGCGTCGATCTCGCCAGGCCGGTGAGCTGCACCAGCTCCGCCCGGGTGCGGGCCCGACCGTCGCGCAGGATCTTCAGCAGCGCCCCCGCGCCCGCGTCGGGTCCGTTCGCCTCGCTCGGCATGCGCACAGTCAACACTCCTCGTTCACGCGTGGCCACGGCGACTTAGGCCAGCTCTTCCGGTCATTATGCCCAAATGATCGCTACTTTTGTACGGCTGTCGCCATAAGCGGGGCGCTATGCGACCCGTACGGCGGGCCGGGAGACGACGGTGATCTACCGGCCCGTTCTGTTCGGGGAGACGCCGCGAGGCGCGGGAGAACAGGGCTTCCCCGGAGCCGGTGACCGAGGGTGACGGAAACGGCTCCGCCGGTCATTCTCCGCCACCGGATGGTGGGTCGGCCGGGCCGATGGTTTTCCCCTTTCCTGGGAAGGGCGGTGATTTCCGTTCCGGCCCGGGTGGAATCCCAGTTGTACGCCGTCTCCGTGCCGGCCGGGACACCCGGGTGGCCGGTCCGGCGCCCCGTCGGCCCGGGTGCCGCCCGGGCGTGACCGATCGGACCTGGGGGTCACATGATCAGGATCAGGTACGCTCTCGCCGCCGGCGCCGTGGCGGGCTCCGGCCTCGTCGTCCCCGCCGCGCTGGCGGCGCAGCCCGCCACGGCGGACACGGCCGCCCGCGTCGCCGTCGAACAGCCCTTCCAGGGGTACGACGACGGCGACGACGGTGGCGGCGGCGGGTACGGCAACCGCGGCTGGAACGACGACGACGGCTACGACGACTGACGACGTGCTCCTCGCGACCGCGCGGCCGGTCCGGCCGGCCGCGCGGTCCCCGCGCCGGAAGGCGTCGGCCGAGCCGTCCCCGCGCCGAAGGGCCCCGGGCGGGCGGTCCCCGCGTCAGGTGGCGCCGGGCGGGCGCGGGACCCGGCGGAAGAAGGCCGCCACCGCGTAGGGGTCGACCGGGTCGGTCAGCAGCGCCAGCATCTCCTCCCGGCGCTCCGGCGCCACCTTGAACGGGTGGCCGAACACCCGCGGCCCCCGGCCGTCGCCCAGCAGCCGGGTCAGCATCAGGTCTCCGGGCACGGCCTGGCGCGACAGCAGCTCGTCGGTCACCGTGACCGTCCCGGTCCCCCCGGACCCGGAGTCGCGCAGGGCGACCTCCTCCCCCTCGACCTCCAGGACCTCCCACAGGCGCAGCGGCGTGCGCCGCCAGGACTCCAGCAGCTCCACCTCGTCGTCGCGCAGCCACACGCCCCGCGCGTCCAGGAACTCTCCCGCCACGTCGTTCTCGAACAGGGCGAGGTCGGCCAGGGCGGGCTCGGCCACCCGGACGCTCAGCGCCACCAGGTCGTCGGTCAGCCGGCGGCGGGCCGGGCGGGCGCCGTACACGGCGAGCTGCCGGAACAGGTGCTCCGCCCGCGCGGGCAGCGGGTCGCCGGGGTCGGTGCGGCAGGCGGCGTACTCGGCCGCGTCCCGCTCGGCCGGGGCGAGGCCGGGCGCCAGGGACAGCGCCTCCCCGACGAGCCCGGACGCCTCGAACGACCGTCCCTCGCCCTCGGCGGACCTGGCGGCCAGCAGCAGCGCCGTCGGCTCGGTGCGGGGGAGCGCCTCCAGCACCCGGGCGGAGAGGGGCTCGCGCTCGACCTCGTCGGCGATCCGCTCCAGCACCTCCGGCGAGCGCGACAGGTACGTGACGGCCCTCGACAGGTCGGCCCCCTCGTCGTAGGTGCGCAGCGCGCTGCGCGACAGGGTCAGCCGCATGATGTCCAGCGGCGACAGGCCCGCGACCGACCCGGGGTCCCAGGGGGTGCCCACGACGCCCACCCGGCCGCCCCGCACCTCCAGCGAGGCCCCCCGCAGCAGCGGGGCCAGCGGCGGCAGCGGGTCGGCGAAGGTGTCCGGCGCCCTGGCCAGCAGCTCCAGCACCGCCGCGTCGATCGGGACGCCGGGGGAGGGGTCGATCCCCTCGGCGAAGCCGCGCAGCGCGTCGAGCGCCCGCTCGCCGAACTCCTGGACGACGAGCATCGCCCGGTCGGCGGGGAAGGCGTCGAGCTTCACGACGGACGGCTCCAGCCGGCCGTCGCGCAGGCGCAGCGCGACGACGTCCTCTGCCGCCACGTCCGCCAGCCAGCCCGCGGGCCCGGCCAGGAACGGCTCGCCCTCCTCGGTCACGGTGCGCACCCGGCCGCCGCCGGTCAGCGGCAGCCCCTCGCCGTCGGCCAGCCGCGCCCACAGCCGCAGGTCGTCTGAGGCCGCCAGCCGGCCGGCCGCCAGTTCGGCCCGGGTGGCCAGGTGTGTCAGCACCGTGCCCTCGCACAGCGTCAGAACCTCGCTCATCCGACCATTGTGGTCGACGGCGGTCGGGGCCGTGACGCGCCCCGTCAGGGACTGGTGCCGAAGCGCGGGTTGCGGCTCAGCCAGGAGGCGTAGCGGGCGTTGCGCCGTACCGCGTCGGCGTGGGCCGACTTGGCGTGCTCGGCGACCGAGTCCGCGACCCGCGCGGTGCCCGCCTCCGGGTGCCAGCCGAGGATATGCCGCCAGCGCAGCGGCGCGCCGGCGAGCGGCACCGTGGTCAGCCCCGGGGTCGGCTGGAAGGTCGCCTGGCACAGTACGGCGGCGCGGCCGACGGAGGCCAGGTGCAGGCACGTGGCCACGTCGGTCTCGTAGATGGTCAGGGGAGTGAAGCCGGCGCGGGCGCAGGCGGCGGCGAAGCAGTCGCCGAAGCAGCCGTCGCCGGGGGTGACGGCCCACCGCTCGCCGGCCAGTTCGGAGAGCTCCGCCTCCTCGCGCCCGGCGAGCGGGTGGTCCTCGCTGAGCAGCACGAAGACGGGGTCCAGCCCGATCGTCTGCCACATCACCGGCCCCTCCAGGGGCGGCGGGCTCTCGCCGCAGGCACCGACGACCGCGAAGTCGATGCGGCCGAGCGTGACCATCGTGGCGAGTTCCCTGGCCGACCAGGAGGTGCAGGTGCTGACCGGCGTGGAGGGCCACTCTCCGGCCAGCCGGTCGACCAGGCCGCCCAGGATCGGCCCGTTGGTGGCGCCCAGGCGGTAACTGGGCGCGGCGCCGCCGGTGTTGGCGAACCGCACCGCCTCCTCCTGGAGTTCGCGGGCGGCGGGCAGCAGCACCTTCGCCCTGGCCAGCACCAGTTCCCCGAGAGGCGTGGGCCGCGCGCCGGTGTGGTCGCGCCGGAACAGGGCTCCCCCGAGTCCTCGCTCTATCCGCTTGAGCTGGGCGGTCAGCGCCGGCTGGGCCAGCCCGAGGTGGGTGGCGGCCTTGGTGACGCTCCCGGCCTCGGCGACCGCGCGCACGATCCTGAGGTGTCGAAGCTCGAGGTCCATACCGGGAAGGTAAAGCGGCGGCGGTATGCCCGCAATGTAGCCGAGTCATGAAATCTGACGGAATTTGGTGAAATCAAGTGACGGGCGAGGTCGTTCGTGCGGCACGGCGGAGACGAACGGGAGGTGAGGGAGGGCGGTGACGGGGTAGGCGAGTCCCCATGACGATGGGAATCGACCCCAAGGACCTCTCCGAGGAAGACCTGTTCCGCGAGCTGCGGCACATGCACGAGACGCGGACCGAGACGCTCCTGCACGGATCCGACGACGCGCTGGCGAACCACACCACGCGGACCGGGGAGCTTGAGCAGGAGTACCTGCGCCGCCACCCCGAGCGGGACGTCGATCCGGAGCGGCTGCGCGAGGGCGCCCGGCAGCGGTAGCCGTCGCCCGCCGCCGGTGACCGTACGGCCGGTCGCGATGGCCGTCGTCCGGCGGTGACCGTACGGCCGGCCCCGCCGCGGACGCGCGTCCGCGGCGGGGACCGGTGGCGTGCCCGGCCCCCGGCCCCTTCGCAGAACTTTCGTCCATACGGCTCAGCGGTCTTCCGCCGCGCCCGATCCGCGCCTACTTTCGAGGCAGGATCCGGCCCGCGGGAGGCTTCTGTGCGCGTGCGGCGATGGAAGGCGCTCTGCCTCGTGGTCGCCTGGTCGGCCCTGGCCGCGGCGGCAGTCCCGGCGGGCCCGGCCGCGGCGGCGCGGAGCGCGGACGACATGGGCCGGGACGTCTCCACGGCGGTCTACGTCGTCGACAACTACTGGCGGACCCACTGGTCGCGGTTCTTCACCGGGAAGTACGTCCCCCCGGCCGTGTACGGCGGCTACCGCAGGGGCGTGAAGAAGCCGCCGCTGTGCGGCGGCCGGCGTCTCGGCTACGACAACGCCTGGTACTGCATCGAGGACGACTTCATCGCCTGGGACCTCGACCTCATGGCGCAGGGCTACCGCATCGGCGACGCGTGGGTGTACCTCGTCGTCGCCCACGAGTGGGGGCACGCCGTGCAGGCGCGGCTGCGCGACTCGCTGGTGATGTCCACCTACGAGCTCCAGGCCGACTGCCTGGCCGGCGCCGTGCTGTACGGCGCCGCGGCCGACGGCGTGCTGCGGTTCGAGCGGGGCGACGTGGAGGAGATCGCCGAGATCCACCGGAGGCTGGGCGACGAGACGTCCTGGACCGACGTGACCGACCACGGCACCGCCGCCCAGCGCACCTCCTCCTTCAACCGCGGCGCTAGGTACGGCGTGCGCGGCTGCCTGCCCTGACGCCGCGCCGCCGTACGGCCCGTCCTCCCGGCCCGGGGAATCCGGCCCGGGGAATCCGGCCCGGGGGACCCGGCCCGGGGGACCCGGCTCGGGGGACCCGGCTCGGCCGGCCGTACGGCGGGGGCGTCCCTCACCCCTTCAGGCCGGAGCGGGAGATGCCCTCGATCACCCAGCGCTGGGCGGCGAGGTAGATGACGATCACCGGGGCGCTGGCGATCACCGCGCCGGCCATCAGCAGGTCGTAGCGGACGCTGTTGGCGCTCTGGAAGTTGCCCAGGCCGGCGGGCAGGGTCAGCGACTCCGGGCTGAGCAGCACGTACAGCGGCCACAGGAAGTCGTTCCAGTTCGTCAGGAACGACAGCAGGAACAGCGTCACCAGCGCGGGGCGGGCCAGCGGCAGCGCGATGGAGGTGAAGATCTGCCACCGGTTGCAGCCGTCCAGCTCCGCGGCCTCCTCCAGCTCCCCGGGCAGCGTGATGAAGAACTGCCGCAGGAAGAACACCCCGAACGCGCCGGCCGCGGCCGGGACGATCACCGCGGGCAGGCTGTCCACCCACGCCAGCTCGTTGACGATCAGGAAGTTGGGGATCAGCAGCACCACCGGCGGCACGAACAGCGTGGCCACGATCGTCCCGAAGAGCAGGTTCCGGCCGCGGAAGCGGAGCCGGGCCAGCGCGTAGGCGGCGGGCGTGGCGGTGACCAGGACGAGCACCGCGTGCCCGGTGGCGGCGGCCAGGCTGTTGAGGAACCAGCGCATCGCCGGGCTGTCGGCGCTGCCGAGGATCTCCCGGTAGGCGTCGATCGTGACCGGGGAGGGGATCCACTGCGGCTCCGTCGAGCCGGCGGCCTCGCGGGTCTTGAAAGAGGTGACGACCATGTAGACGAGCGGGCTCAGGTAGAGCGCCGCGATCACCGCCAGGACCAGGTGCAGCAGCGTACGGCGCAGCCGGCGGATGTCCCCGGTCACGGCTTCCTCCCCTTCGCGGAGATCGTGGGACCTCCGGTCGCGGTTCCCCCGGCGAAGGCCCGGATCATGCCTTCCTCCTGTCCCGGAACGCGCCGAAGACCAGCCCGCTGGCCACCATCAGGAAGGCGGCCAGGATGAAGCTCATCGCCGAGGCGGTGCCCATGTCGAACTGGCGCAGACCGGTCTCGGCGATCAGGTAGATCGCCGTCTTGGTCTGGTCGGCGGGGGCGCCCCGGGTGATGAGGTAGGACTGGCCGAACATGTTGGCCGAGGCCAGGATCGTGGTGTTGACCACGAACAGCATGACCGGCCGCAGACCCGGCAGGGTCACCGCGCGGAACCGGTCCCAGGCCGAGGCGCCGTCCACCATCGCCGCCTCGTGCAGCTCCCGGGGGATGTCCTGCAGCCCGGCGAGGAAGATCACCGCGTTCAGGCCGAGCGTCCACCACACCGTCACCCCGACGAGGGCGATCCAGGCGGGCGGCACGGCGGTGGTCCACTGCACGTCCAGGCCGAGATAGTGGTTGACCAGGCCGATGTTGCCGTCCAGCAGGAACTGCCAGACGACGCCGACGACCACGACGCCCAGCACGTAGGGGGCGAAGTAGACGGCCCGGTAGAGGTTGCGCCCGGCGAACCGGCCGTTCATCAGCAGCGCCACCAGCAGCGGCAGCACGATCAGCAGCGGGACGGAGAAGACGGTGAAGATCCCGGTGGCCCGCATCGCCGACCAGAACCGCGACCCGTCGACGCTCGCCGGGTCGAACAGGTCGGTGTAGTTCTCCAGCCCGACGAACGGCTTGGCCGGCAGGTTGATGTCCCACTCGTGCAGGCTCGTCCAGAACCCGAAGCCGATCGGCAGGATCATGAAGACGGCGAACAGCACGAGGTAGGGGGCGCAGAACGCGTACGGCGTCCAGGACCGCATCCTGCCCGCGGTCCGGGGGGACCCGCCCGGGGACGCCGCCCCGGGCAGGTCCTCCACCCTGGCGGGCGGGCCGCTCACTGACCGTACTTCCGCTTGTTGTCGGCCAGCAGCTTGTCCGCCGCCGCCACGCCCTCCTTCAGCGCGTCGGCGGGGGACGACTGCTTCAGCACGGCCTTGGCGACGGCCAGCTCCAGGGCCTTGCTCTGCACGTCGCCGACGCCCGGGATGGCGGGGATGAAGTGGAACACCTCGGGGTCGGCGGCCAGCTTGATCTGCGGCAGGTCGGCGATCTCCGCGTCCTGGCGGGCGGAGTTGCGGGCGGGGATCATGCCGGCCTTGGCCCACTCGGCCGACAGGCGGCCCATGTGGTCGATGAAGAACTTCGCGGCCTGGACCTTGTTCGGGTCCTTGCCGGCCTGGGAGGTCATCACGAAGTTGTGCGAGGAGCTCCACATGGCGGCGGTGCCGCCGATGTTCGGGATCGGGGACATGCCCCACTTCAGCGACGGGGCGTTGGTCTTGAGGTCGTTGATCTGCCAGATGCCGTCCCAGGTGAGGCTGACCTTGCCGTTCTTGAAGGCGGCGTACTGACTGTCCTGGGCGACCTCGGCGGGGCTGTAGCCCTTGTCGATCTGCTCGACCATCCAGGCCAGGGCCTTCTCGCCCTCCGGCCCGCCCCACAGCGCCTTGACGCCGTCCTCGCTGTAGAGGTCGCCGCCGAACTGCCACAGCAGGCTCATGAACATCAGGTGCGCCGGCCACTTGTTCGGCATCCAGAACGGGCTGGCGACACCGGCCTTCTTCAGCTCCGTCAGCGCCTTCTCGTAGCCCTCCCGGTCGGCGGGCGCCTCCTTCAGCCCGATCTTGTCCAGGTGCTCGGTGTTCCAGTAGTCGGCCAGGCAGTGCACGTCCAGCGGCACGCTGTAGCGCTGGTCCTTGTAGACGCCGGCCTTCCAGATGGCGGGGATGTAGTCGGACTCGGTAAGCCCGAGCGAGTTCACCACGTCGTCCAGCGGCAGGAGCGTCTTGCGGGCGGCCATGGTGCCGACCCAGTCGATGTGGATGACCGCCACGTCCGGGCCCTTGCCCGCGGAGATGGCCGTCGGCATCGCCGGGTACAGGTCCTCCCAGCGCCGGGTGACGTTGCGGATCTCGATGCGGCCGGCGAACTGCTTGTTGAACTCGTCCAGCATCTTCCGCATGTGCGGGCCGTCGCCGCCGGTGAAGCCGTTCCAGTAGTCGAGCGTCACCTTGGGCCCGGTGTACTCGCCACCGGAGAACGTCGGCGCGGCCGAGGCGGGCGCGGAGGAGTCCGCCCCGATCTTCGTGCCGCCTCCGCAGGCGGCGAGCGCGGCGGTGAGCCCTGCGGCCCCCGTGACGCTGAGGAAAGAGCGGCGGGAAAGCGGACTGGTCATTGCCACTCCTGGGGGGAAGCGGGGGCGAAGCGGACGATGTTCCACGAGGCGGGGGAGAGGCGCAGCGAGGCGTGGCGGCCCTCGACGCGGGCGCCGGAGCCGGGACGGGGGACGACGCGGCCGGGCGTCTCGGCGGAGTTGACGGCCGAGGGGTCGTCGTCGGCGAGCTCCAGGTGCGCAACCGCCCGCATCCCCTCGGGAAGGGTGACCTCCAGGTCGCACGGGGAGTTCCGGTCGCGGTTGACGGCGAGGAGCGTCGTGTCGCCGGTCGCCTCGTCGTGCGTGGCGGTGGCCCAGATCGCCGGGACGTCGCCGTACCTGGCGGTGGGGATCACCGCGCACTCGGGTTCCACCCTCAGCACCTGGCCGCGGGCGTGCCGGGCGGTCAGCGCGAACGGGTGGAAGATGGTCTGCCGCCAGGCCGGGCCGCCGGGCTCGGTCCTGATCGGGGCGATGACGTTGGCGAGCTGGGCCTGGCAGGCGACGCTCACCCGGTCGGCGTTGCGCAGCAGCGTGATCAGCAGGCTGCCGACGACGACCGCGTCGGTGACGTCGTAGGTGTCCTCGATCAGCCGGGGGTGCTCGGTCCAGTCCAGCGACGACTCGCCGCCGAACCGGCTCTGGTACCAGACGTTCCACTCGTCGAAGGAGAGCATGATCTTCTTCCTGCTGCGCAGCTTCGCGCCGACGTGGTCGGCGGTGGCGGCGATGGAGCGGATCATGTGTTCCATGTCGGCGCCGCTGGCCAGGAAGGAGTCGACGTCGCCGTCGGAGGGGTCGTAGTAGGCGTGCAGTGAGATGTGGTCGACCATCTCGTAGGTGGCCTCCAGCACCTCGGCCTCCCATGAGCCGAACGTCGGCATGCCGCTGTTGGAGCTGCCGCAGGCCACCAGGGACAGCCCGGGGTCGAACCGCTTGAGCGCCCGCGCGGTCTCGGCGGCGAGCCGGCCGTACTCGGCGGCGGTCTTGTGCCCCATCTGCCAGGGGCCGTCCAGCTCGTTGCCCAGGCACCACAGCCGCACGTCGTGCGGCTCGTCCATGCCGTGCGAGCGGCGCAGCTCCGACAGGGCGGTGCCGCCGGGGTGGTTGGCGTATTCCACCAGCTCCAGCGCCTCGGCCACGCCGCGGGTGCCCAGGTTGAGCGCCATCATCGGCTCCACCCCGGCCTTGGCGGCCCACGCCATGAACTCGTTGAGGCCGAAGCGGTTGCCCTCCAGGCTCCGCCACGCCAGGTCCAGGCGCGCGGGCCGCTCCTGGACGGGGCCGACGCCGTCCTCCCAGCGGTAGTTGGAGACGAAGTTGCCGCCGGGGTAGCGGACCACGGTGATCCCGAGCTCACGGGTCAGCTCCAGCACGTCGGTGCGGAAGCCGTCGGCGTCGGCCAGGGGATGGCCGGGCTCGAAGACGCCGGTGTAGACGCAGCGGCCCATGTGCTCGACGAACGAGCCGAAGAGCCGGGGTTCCACCGGGCCGATCCGGAAGGCGGGGTCCAGGGTGAGGCGGGCGGAGGGGGGCAAGGCAGACCTCTTTTGCGGGGGCTTGCGTGAATAGGGACGTTTGTACAACGTTGTTTCAACGTTGTAAACAGTCGCCGCCGCAGCGATACCCGGGCGTTACGATCGACGGGTTCGCATCTCGCGCGAGCCTGGAGGGCCGCGCGGCCGGGGAGGACGGAAGACGCCGTGGGAGTGAGCCTGCGCGACATCGCGCGCCTGGCGGGGGTGTCGGTGAAGACCGTCTCCAACGTCGTCAACGGGTACGCCCACGTCTCCCCGGAGACCCGGGCGAAGGTGGAGAAGGCGCTCACCGAACTCGACTACCGCCCCAACCTGTCGGCGCGGAACCTGCGGCGCGGCCGCACCGGCGTGATCGCCCTGGCCCTGCCGGAGCTCGACGCGCCCTACTTCGCGGAGCTGTCCCGGTTCGTCATCGACGCCGCGGCCGAGCACCGGTGGCTGGTCGTCATCGAGCAGACCGACGGCGGCCTCGACCGGGAGCGGCAGGCCCTCGACGGGGTCCGCGACCACCGGGTCGACGGGCTCATCCTGACCCCCTTCGCGATCGGCGCCGAGGAACTGGCGGCCCGCACCGACGACACCGCCCTCGTCCTGCTCGGCGAGCGGATCCACGACGGCCCGGCCGACCACGTCGCCATCGACAACGTACGGGCGGCCCGCGACGTCACCGAGCACCTGATCGGCCTCGGCCGCACCCGCATCGCCGCCCTCGGCGCGCAGGACAACTCCGCCAGCGGTACGGCCCCGCTCCGCCTGGCCGGGTACCGCCAGGCGCTGGCCGCCCGCGGGCTGCCCGAGACGGTCGCGAAGGTGGAGCGCTACCACCGGGCGGAGGGCGCGGCGGCGATGGCCGGCCTGCTGACCCTGGACCCGCGGCCCGACGCGGTGTTCTGCTTCAACGACCTGCTGGCGCTCGGCGCGATGCGCACGATCCTCGCCGCGGGACTCCGGGTGCCCGAGGACATCGCGCTGGCCGGGCTCGACGACATCGAGGACGGCCGCTACAGCACGCCGACCCTCACCACCGTCGCCCCCGACAAGGCGGAGCTGGCCCGCATCGCGGTCGACCTGCTCCGGCAGCGCATCGACGGCCGGCCGGGCCAGCCCCCTCGCGAGGCGCGGGCCGGCTACCGACTCGTCCCCAGGGAGAGCACCCTGGGCAGGTGAGGGCCCCGACGCTCCCACGCGGACGCCGTGGCTCCGGGCGAAACCTCAAGAATGGTGGAGGTCGAGTTACGATGGGCCCGTGCCCAACTTCGAACTCACCGTCGGCCAGCTCGCGGCCCGCAGCGGCGTCGCCGTCTCGGCGCTGCACTTCTACGAGGCCAAAGGGCTGATCCGCAGCCGTCGCACGGCCGGCAACCAGCGCCGCTTCGCCCGTGACACGCTGCGCAGGATCGCCTTCATCCGGGTCTCCCAGCGGGTGGGCATCCCGCTGAAGACGATCCAGGCCGCGCTGTCGGCGCTGCCCGAGGAGCGCACCCCCACCCGCGACGACTGGGCGAGGCTGTCGGCGACGTGGCGGTCGGAGCTGGACGACCGGATCAAGCAGCTCCAGCGGCTCCGCGACGGCCTGACCGAGTGCATCGGCTGCGGCTGCCTGTCCCTGGACCGCTGCGCGCTGGCCAACCCCGGCGACGCGGAGGCGGCCCGGGGTCCGGGCTCGCGGCTGATGGTCGGCCGTCCGAACCCGCGCCCGTGCGCCGGCGAGGTGTGCGAGCCCGCGGTCTGAGCGGCCCGCCGTACGGCTCCCGCCCGCCGTACGGCCCGCGCGGCGCAGGACGCGTCCCGGCCGAACGGGCCGCCGGAGTCGCGTGCGGGCAGGACCCGGGACGTCCGCCGTACGGCGCGGCCCGCCGTACGATCGTGCGGATCAGACGCCGTGGGCGCGCAGCCAGTCGCGGTTGGCGCGCTGGTCGTCCAGGATGCGGCGGACGTCCTGGCCGGAGCCGGGCGCGTCCTGCTCGACGACCAGCCAGCCCTCGTAGCCGTCCAGTCCGGCGAGGACCCCCGCCAGATCGACCTCGCCGGCCCCCAGGGCGGGGAAGCCGCCGCCCGCGACCACCGCGGCCAGGTCGCCGCCGGACGCCCGCACCCCGTCGCGCGCCGCGCGGCTGGCGTCCTTGATGTGGATCTGCCGGATCCGGCCGCCCCAGTCGCGCAGCGCCGCCACCGGGTCGCCGCCCGCCAGCCACAGGTGCCCGGTGTCCAGGCAGAGGGAGACGTCGGTGAGCTCCAGCAGCCGCTCGACCTCCTCGGCGGTCTCCACCAGGGTGCCGAGGTGGTGGTGGAAGACGGGCTCCAGGCCCCGGTCGCGGCAGCGGTCGGCGGCCTCCTGGACCCGGGCGGCGAAGCCCGCCCATTCGCCGGCGGGCAGGCCCGGGGCGCCGTCGCGGGCGACCCGCGGCGGATGGCCGGGGCAGGCGAGCGTGGGCCGCGGCGCGAACCGGTCGTCGGCGGGCGTCGCGCCGGCGAACACCGCCAGGGCGGCCTCCAGCCCCGGCAGGCCGGCAGAGAACGCCCCGGCGTCCTCGTAGCGCAGGTCCACCCAGCCGCCGGCCAGGCCCATCCCGGCCCGCTCCAGCCGCTCCCGAAGCTCCGCGCCGATGCCGAGGTAGCCGATCGGCCCGGAGTCGACCCCGTCGTATCCGGCGCCGGCCAGCGCGCCGAGCATGGTCGCGGGGCCTATCGGCGCGTCGTCGGCCCGGTAGATCCCGAAGTTGACGGGGGCGTTCGCGACCTTGATCGACATCACTGCTCCAGGTGTCACTGTTCCAGACGGGCCAGCCAGCGGAGGGGGTTGTCACGGGTGATCAGGCGGATGGTGTCCTCGGTGATCCCAGCTTCGCGCATCCTGGGCAGGAACGTGCGGAACAGATGGCCGTAACCGGCTCCGCCGTACCGCTCGATCTCCGAGACCCTCGACAGGCCGCTGCTGAGCAGCAACCGGTGGGCGTGCCCCTCCTCGACGAGGGCGAGGGCGTGCCGGAGCCGGTCGGACCCGGGAGAGGATCCGAGGGAGGAGAGGCAGACGTAGCCGCCGGCCTCGGCGACCTTGCGGGGGAGCGCGCGGTCGGTCCCGGTGTCGGCGACGCTGACGCGGCCGGCGGGCAGCCCCTCGCCGAGCAGGATCTCCAGCAGCGGCAGGGCGCCGCGGTGGTGGACCGCGACCGGCAGGCCGGAGGCCAGGGACGCCCGGGCGGCGGCGGCCGCGCAGCGCTCCTCGGCGGGGGACGGGTCGCCGTCCCAGGCGCCGATCTCGCCGATCACGCCGGGCCGGACCCCGGTGCCGTCCAGACCGTCGCGGATCTCGGCCAGCAGGTGGGCGGTGAGCGTGTCCACGTCGGCGTCGAGCGCCCAGGCGGGCGTGAACGGGCCGGCGAAGAAGCCGGTCCCGGCCACCACGCCGACCCGGCTGCACGCCGCGACCTTGGCCAGCGTCGCGGCGTCGCGCCCGGCGCCGATGCAGCTCAGCTCGACGACCAGGCCGAGGGCGTCGTACCGGCGGAGGTCGCGCAGCTCCTCGACGACGGCGCCCTCCTCGTCCAGCCAGCGGTTGGGGTCGGAGGCCGCGCCCGCCGCGCACCGCAGGTCGCTGCGGAGATGCTCGCGGGGGAGGACCGCCCCCTCGATGTCCGGCGGGAGGCACGGGCCGTTGACGGTCATCACGAGATTTGCCTCATGCATGAACGGACATTAGCCCATATTTGGTGTGAAAATCGAAGAAAGCCTCAGGGCTTTACCTTTCCGCTTTTAGTTGTCCTTCCAAACTATTGACGGGATGTGCGCTGCTGTGTGACCCTCTGGGCGTTCATGCACGTGCATCATGGGCGGTCGAAGGTCAGGGTCCCCGCCCCCTGACCGTGCATGGCGGTCTGACCATTGCTCAGCGAAGGGAAGCCGTACATGCGAAGAAGTCTGTTCAGCGTGCTCGCCGCCGTCTCGGTGGCCTGCGCGGCCGTCGCCGGGGGAGCCGGGGGAGCCGCGGCGTCCGCCGGCGCGCTCCCCGCGCCCGCCGGGGCGCGGGCGAACGCCGCCGCGGCCGCGGCCCAGCCGTACGACTGGAAGAACGTCCGGATCGACGGCGGCGGGTTCGTGCCGGGGATCATCTTCAACCAGACCGAGAAGAACCTGATCTACGCCCGCACCGACATCGGCGGCGCCTACCGCTGGGAGCAGGCCACCAAGAGCTGGACCCCCCTCCTCGACTGGGTGGGCCGCGACCGGTGGGGCTACAACGGCGTGGTCAGCCTCGCCACCGACCCCGTCGAACCCGACCGCGTCTACGTCGCCGCCGGGATGTACACCAACAGCTGGGACCCCAACAACGGCGCGATCCTGCGCTCGGCCGACCGGGGCAAGACCTGGCAGGCCACCCCGCTGCCGTTCAAGCTCGGCGGCAACATGCCCGGCCGCGGCATGGGCGAGCGCCTGACCGTCGACCCCAACGACAACCGGGTCGTCTACCTCGGGGCGCCCGACGGCAACGGCCTGTGGCGCAGCACCGACAAGGGCGTGACCTGGGCCAAGGTCACCTCCTTCACCAACCCGGGCGACTACGCCCAGGACCCGAACGACCCGAACGGCTACCTCAGCCACCGGCCCGGCGTGGTCTGGGTGACCTTCGACCCCTCCTCGGGGACCAAGGGCAGCCCGACGAAGAAGATCTACGTCGGCGTCGCCGACAAGGCCGGCACCGTCTACAGCTCCGCCGACGCCGGCGCCACCTGGACGCGGGTCGCCGGACAGCCCACCGGGTACATCGCGCACAAGGGCGTCCTGGACGCCAAGAACCACACGCTCTACATCGCCACCAGCGACACCGGCGGGCCGTACGACGGCGCCAAGGGCGACGTCTGGAAGCTCGACACCGCGACCGGCGCGTGGACCCGGATCAGCCCGATCCCCTCCAGTTCGTCCGACGACTACTTCGGCTACAGCGGGCTCACCCTCGACCGCCAGCACCCCGGCACCCTGATGGTCGCCACCCAGGTCTCCTGGTGGCCCGACGTGATCTTCTTCCGCTCCGCCGACGGCGGCGCGACCTGGACCCGCATCTGGGACTGGGCGAGCTACCCCGAGCGCACCCTCCGCTACAAGATGGACATCTCCTCGTCCCCCTGGCTCACCTTCGGCGGCAACCCGGCGCCGCCGGAGACCGCGCCCAAGCTCGGCTGGATGACGGAGTCCATGGAGATCGACCCGTTCGACTCCAACCGCATGATGTACGGCACCGGCGCCACCATCTACGGCACCGAGGACCTCCTCAAGTGGGACACCGGCGGCCAGTTCACCATCAAGCCCATGGTCAAGGGGCTGGAGGAGACCGCCGTCCTCGACCTGGTCAGCCCGCCCACCGGCGCGCCGCTGATCAGCGGCCTCGGCGACATCGGCGGCTTCCGCCACGCCAGCCTCGACGCCGTGCCGCCGATGATGTTCACCTCGCCCGTCTTCACCACCACGACCAGCCTCGACTACGCCGAGACCAAGCCGGCGATCATGGTCCGGGCGGGCAGCTTCACCGACGCCGACCGGCCGAACGACAGCCACGTCGCGTTCTCCACCGACGGCGGCGCCAACTGGTTCCAGGGCACCGAGCCGGGCGGGATCAACGAGGGCGGCACGGTCGCGGCGTCCGCCGACGGCTCCCGCTTCGTCTGGGCCCCCAAGGGCATACCCGTCCACTACTCGGTGGGCTTCGGCAACTCCTGGACCGCCTCCACCGGCATCCCCACCGGCGCGGTGGTCGAGTCCGACCGGGTGGATCCCAACACCTTCTACGGCTTCGCCGCCGGGAAGTTCTACGTCAGCGTCAACGGCGGCGCGTCCTTCACCGCCACCGCCGCCACCGGCCTGCCGGCCACCGGCGACGTCAGGTTCAAGGCCCTGCCGGGCGTCAAGGGCGACATCTGGCTCGCGGGCGGCGAGAGCGGCCTGTGGCACTCCGTCAACGGCGGCGCGTCCTTCACCAAGCTCTCCGCCGTCACGAACGCCGTCAGCGTGGGCTTCGGCAAGGCCGCGCCGGGCAAGACGTACCCGGCGCTCTACGCCGCCGCCACCGTGGACGGCACCGCCGGGGTGTTCCGCTCCGACGACGCCGGCGCGACCTGGGTGCGGATCAACGACGACCGGCACCAGTACGGCAACATGGGCGACGCCATCACCGGCGACCCGCGGATCTACGGGCGCGTCTACCTCGGCACCAACGGCCGGGGCGTCCTGTACGCCGACCCGTCCGGGACCGTCCCGCCCGATGACGACACCGCCCCGCCGTCCAAGCCCGGTAAGCCGGCCGCCTCGTCGATCACCTCCTCCGGCGCCACGCTCACCTGGACGGCGTCCACCGACGACACCGGCGTCACCGGATACGACGTCTACCGGGAGGCCGGGACGACCGACGTGAAGGCGGGCTCGCCGTCCTCGGCGACGTTCACCCTCACCGGCCTGTCCCCGGCGACCTCCTACACCTACTACGTGGTCGCCCGGGACGCGGCGGGCAACGTCTCCGCCGCCTCCGACCCGGTCACGTTCACCACGGCGCCCGGCGGCGGCCAGCCCGGCGGCGGCTGCACCGCCGCCTACAAGGTCGCCAACTCCTGGCCCGGCGGGTTCCAGGGCGAGGTCACGGTGAAGAACACCGGCACCTCGGCGATCAACGGCTGGACGGTCAAGTGGACCTTCCCCGACGGCCAGAAGATCACCCAGCTCTGGAGCGGAGTCCACACCCAGACCGGCGCGGACGTGACCGTCAAGGACGCCGGCTGGAACGCGAACCTGGCGGGCGGCGCGTCCACCACGTTCGGGTTCGGCGCCTCCTGGACCGGGGCCAACGGCGTCCCCGCCACCGTCACCTGCACGACGGGCTGACCCCGCGCGCCCTCCGGCCGGAACGCGACGGTGACCGGCCGGAGAGGCGTGGCGGCCCGACTCCGTGTTCTCCGGCCGGAAGGCGACGGTGACCGGCCGGAGAGGCGTGGCGGGCCGGCCCCGTGCCGCCGGCCGGGAAACGGCGCGACCCGGCCGGAGGAGCTCCCCCTATCCTTGAACGAAACCGACCGTACGGGGGAGTACGTGACGATCTCCGGTGGAACGCCTGACGCCCGGGGCGGAGCCGCCCGCCCGCCGAGGGCCGCGGACCTCCGCGGCGGGACCGGCGCCCCGTCCGGGGCCGGGGACGAGGACCCCGGCCCCGGCGTGGACGCGCCGGCCCGCCGCTCCGGCCTCCAGGGGTGGCTCGACGGCATCCGGTCCACCCGCACCGGCCACCTCACGCTGAAGTTCGTCATCGGCGTCGTCGGCGCCGTGCTGGTCATCGGCGGCCTCATCATGGTCCCGTTCCCCGGCCCCGGCTGGCTGGTGGTCTTCGCCGGCCTCGCCGTCCTGGCCACCGAGTTCCACTGGGCCCGCAGGCTGCTGGCGTTCGGCCGGCGGACCCTCGCAGCGTGGACCGCCTGGCTCGGCCGCCGGGGCTGGACGGTCAGGATCCTCGTCGTCCTGGCCGCGGCCGTCGCCGCCGCCGCCATCGTCTACTACGGCCTCAAACTGAGCGTGGGCATCGACCTGGTCGAGGAGGCCCGCCGCCTGCTCGCCCGCTGACCGGGCACGGGGTCCCGGGGCGACGGCGAATCCCCGGCAGCCTTTACCCTGAACCGACGGTCACGTAACGATTCCAATGCGTCACACTCCGTAGTCTCGCTGAGTCTGATCCCCAAGGACACAAAGGAGAGTGACACTCGATGCGTGCCCTGTCTTCGATGATCGCCCTGGCGGCGGCCGGAATCGTCGCGGTGACCGGCACCGCGGCCCACGCCGACTCGGTCAACCTGCGCGCCAGGGTCATGCCCGGCCAGGAGGTGATGCTCACACCCGAGCTCGTGCCCACGGCCGCCTACCGCGGCAACGTGCTGGTCAAGCTGGAGAACAACGACGTGCCCACCGAGGTGCGGGTCGCCAACTGCCGGGGCCGCTCCATCGGCAAGGTGGAGATCGCTCCCAACGACCACGCGCCGCGGGTCGCCGCGACCCTCTCCCGGCGCGCCGTCCGGAGCCTGGCCCGCACGGACCGGGACGACGCCGCCCAGAGCGGCCCCGCCCAGACGGACGACACCCGCGGCGCCACCCAGACGGACACCCAGGGCGCCTCCCGGACGGCCTCGCGGGACGTCCAGGCGAACACCCGGGCCCGCCTGGCCCAGTCCTGCCTGCGCTTCAAGGTCAAGAACCTCGGCCAGACCCCGGCGGTCATCAAGGGCATCGGCTACTTCTAGCCGGCCGCCCACGTCGCCCGCGCCGTCCGGGACCGGCGCCCGGCGCCCGGTCCGCCCGGCCGCCGGGCACCGGTCTCCGGGACGGCGCGGGTGATGCGACACCTGAACGGGGCGGGGACGGCCGACACGGCCGTCCCCGCCCCGCCGTACGCCCCGGCTCGTGACCCGGGGGGCACAGGCGCCCGCCCGCTTCGCCGTACCGGAGAAAAACCACCCCCGGCCAGGGCTCGTTCCGGCCGGATGCCACCCTGGAGGTCCGGGGACGCCGCCCCGGAGGAGCGAGAGCGAAGGGAAGGCGGCAGAGTGCGCATCGACCTCACCGGCAGGACCGCGATCGTCACCGGCTCCTCACAGGGCATCGGCCACGCCATCGCCACCGGCCTCGCCCGGTCCGGCGCGCGGGTCGTCCTCACCGGACGCGGCGCCTCCTCTCTGGACGACGCGGCCGGACGGCTGCGCGGCACGGTGCCGGACGCCGGGATCGTCACGGTCGTCGGGGACCTCGCCACCGAGGAGGGCGCGGCCGCGCTGGCCGACGCGGTCCCGGACGCCGACATCCTCGTCAACAACCTCGGCATCTACGGCTCCCGCCCGCCCCTGGAGATCACCGACGCCGAGTGGCGCGCCTACTTCGACGTGAACGTCCTCAGCGCCGTACGGCTGACCCGCCGCTACCTGCCCGGGATGATGGAGCGGGGCTGGGGGAGGGTGCAGAACATCGCCAGCGACTCCGCCGTCGCCATCCCGGCGGAGATGATCCAGTACGGCATGTCGAAGACCTCGCTGCTCGCCGTGTCCCGCGGGTTCGCCAAGGCCGCCGCCGGGACCGGCGTCACCGTGAACTCCGTGATCGTCGGGCCGACCCACACCGGGGGAGTGGAGGACTTCGTCTACGAACTGGTGGACCGGAGCCTGCCCTGGGAGGAGGCGCAGCGCGAGTTCATGCGCCTGCACCGCCCGCAGTCGCTCCTGCAACGGCTCATCGAGCCCGAGGAGGTCGCCAACATGGTCGTCTACCTCAGCTCGCCCCAGGCGTCCGCGACCACCGGCGGCGCGCTCAGGGTGGACGGCGGCTACGTCGACGCGATCCTGCCCTGAGTCCCCGCCCTGAGTCCCCGCCCTGAGTCCCCGCCCTGAGTCCCGGTTCCGGCGCCCGGGAGGCGCCGGACCTCGGTGCTCGGAGGCACGCCATCTTTTACATGTCGGTGACAGGCTCGGTCACGGCCCGTAATCGGCGCCGCCGAGCCTTGAGGCATGAGTGAGACGGAACGGAGACGATCCGCCTCCCGGTGGACGCTCAACAGAGAACTGACCAACGTCGGCGCGATCATCGTCGCCGCGGGGATAGCCCATCTCGTCATCGGACTGATCGGGCACGACAGGTTCGGGCCGGTGATGCTCGTGCTGCTGGGCGTCGTCCTCGTCGTCGCGGCCCTCGGACACCGGTTCTATGAGGAGCGGCGGCACCGCGCGGCGCCGGCCGCCGGGTGCGCCCGGTGCGGGGATCTCGTGGGGGAGGAGCACTGAGAGACACCGAGGGAGATGCCGACAGGGGCGGGGAGGAGCGCTGAGACGCCCCTTGTCACGCCAACCGATCCGTTATAGATCACGAAGTATGAGGTGTATCCGGCTTAGGCTGCGGCCGTGCCCATGATCGCTGGTCTCCGCCGAACGACCCGCCGTACGGCCCGCGGAACGGTCCGCCGTACGGCCCGCCACGCCGCCGCCCTGGCCGCCGCCGTGGCTCCGGCCGCCGTCCTCGCGCCCGCCGCGCACGCGGCGCCGGCCGCGGCGGCGGTGGTGGTCGACGTCAAGCTGACCGGGACGGGCGTGACCGTCCACGAGAAGGCGGCCGACCCGGTCAAGGTGACCTCCTACACCCTCGGCAACGTCGCCTACCTCCGCCGCGACGGCCGGTTCGCCAAGCAGACCGGCTACCAGGAGATCACGGTCGCCCCGAAGGGGCGCAGGGCCGTCGCGGTGCCCACCACCTACGTCAACGACCACGACTCGGTGCTCCTCGCCGATCTCACCGCGAACACCGGCTCGAAGGTGCAGACCGTCGCCAGGCCGCTCATCGCCAAGTTCGCCCACTGGTCGCGCGACGGCGCCAAGGCGGTGCTGACCGTCCAGCGGAAGAACGGCACGAGCTGGGACACCGTCGGGTTCGCGGTCGTCGACGCCGCCGCGAAGACCGCGCGGGCGGTGACCGTGCAGGGGGCGGACAGGGCCGCCAGGTTCCGCTGGGGGCCCGGCGGAACCGAGGTGGTGACCGGGCACCAGGGCGGCACCCGCTTCTACGGCCTCGACGGCGGTCTCCGGCGCACCTTCGCCGGGACGGGCGCGCCCGCCGGGGGAGAGGACGCCTTCTCGCCCTCCGGGAAGGACTTCCTGACCTGGTGCCCGCTGACCTACACCGAGCCCGTCTGCGTCCGGGACCGCGCCACGGGAAGGCTGTCGGCCAGGGTGAACATCCGCGCCCAGGCACTGCTGGGCTGGTGGGACGACAGGCACCTCATCGCCGTCGTCCCGTCCGGCGGCGCCTACCGGGCGGTCGTCGCCGACCTCACCGGGAGGAGCACCCGGGTGCTGGCAGACATCCCCGCCGCCGACTGGAAGGCCAAGGTCTACCTCAGCTACACCCGCCCCTGACCGTTCTCCTCGCCGGTGCGTGGAGGGGCCGGCGACGGGAGGGTTCGCCGCCGGCCCCTCGTACGGCGGGCCACGCCGCCGACGGCGGTGTGACCGGCTGTGATCACAGCACCTGGACGATCACGCGCGGATCAGTTCCAGATGACGTCGCGGCGAATGCTCATGGGGCACCTCCTCTCGTTTCGGACGGGGAAGGGATCCTGGGATCAGGTCCAGACGACGTCGCGGCGAATGCGCACGGGTGTCGGCCTCTCTCGTGTCCGGCGGGGCAAGGGATCCTGGGATCAGGCCCAGATGACGTCGCGGCGAATGCTCATGGGACGTCTCCTCTCGTTCCGGCGGGTGACCGTGTCCGGGCGGATGCCGGGACCGGTGGGCCGAGGCGAATCGGCCTGGCTTATGACCGGGTTGCCAGCGGCCGAAAATCACAGTAATGAGGCGGACATAGGCCGTCATTGACGTCACGCGCCCGGTTCCTTGCCGATTCGCGCACGCGCCAGGAGGAAAGGGGTGCGGAGGTTATCGGCGTTCGGCCGGACGCGTGAGGGGGCGGTCGGCCGAGGCGGGCGGGCAGCCGTCAGCGCCACCGGCGGTGACGGCTGTGCCGGAGATGAGGGCTGTGCCGGCGGCGCCGGAGGTGAGGACGCGTCAGCGGGACCGGCGGAGAACGCCTCGGGGGCGGCGGGAAGCGCCTAGAGGTACAGGCCGGTGCCGTTGTCGGTCTGCTGGGTGGCGATGGCGTGCAGGTCGCGCTCGCGCAGGACGAGGTAGACCTGGCCGTGCACCTCGACCTCGTACTGGTCCTCGGGGTTGAACAGGACCTTGTCCCCGACCTTGACCACGCGGACGTTCGCGCCCGCGCCGCAGACCTGGCCCCAGACGAGCCGGTTGGCCATCTTCACCGTCGCAGGGATGACGATGCCCGCCGTGCTGCGCCGCTCCTCTGACTCCTGCTCCACCCTCACCATGACGCGGTCGTGGAGCATCTGGATCTCGAACTTCGGGTCACCCACAGCATGAAGCTTATGGGACGGGCGGGGCGGCGCCCGTCGAACCCCGGAGCCGGTCCGCGGCAGTAGGCTCACGGAGCATGACGGAGCTCTCCCCGGACCCGGTCGGCGACTACATCGACTGGTATCTCGACGCCAACCCCATCTTCGCCGCCCTCGTGGGCGCCGAGGGCCATGACAGGACCCTCGGCGACTTCAGCGAGGGAGGCATCCTCACCCGCGAGCGCGAGTCCCGCCGCCGGCTGGAGCGCCTCCAGGCGGTCCCCGGCGGGAGCTTCGAGGAGCGCATCGACCGCGAGCTGGTGATGTCCGGGTTGCGGGGCGGGCTGGCCCAGGAGTCCTGGCCCGCCTGGCGGCGCGACCCGTCGGTCTACACGGGGCCCGTCCTCAGCTCGATGTTCACCCCGTTCCTGCACCGCCTGGCCCCCGAGGCCGAGCTGGTCGAGGCCGCCGTCGCCCGGCTCGCCGAGGTGCCGGGCGTCCTCGCCGCCTGCCGGGCCAACCTCGACCCGGAGCTGGCGAGCCCCCTGCTGATCGAGCGGGGCCTGGGTCAGGCGCGGACCGCCCGGCGCCTGCTCACCGAGACGATCCCCGGCCAGGTCGCCGACGAGGCGCTGCGGGCCGGGCTGGCGGCGGCGGCCGAGCCCGCGGCGGCGGCCTTCGACGAGCTGGCCGCCTTCCTGGAGGGGTTCCGGGCCACCGGGACCTGGCGGATGGGCGAGGAGCTCTACTCCACGCTGCTGCGCGACCGGGAGATGCTCGGCTACGGCGTCGACGAGCTGCTGCGCCGGGGGCAGAAGGCGTACGAGGAGCTGGACGCCGAGATGCGGGAGATCGCCCGGCGGCTGCCCGGCGGCTCCGGCGACTGGCACGCGGCCATCTCGGCCCTCCAGGACGACCACCCGCCGACCCTCGAGGACATGCGGGCCGAGTACGAGGCCGAGACCGAGCGGGCCAGGAGGTTCGTGCGCGAGCGGGGCCTGGTGACCTTCGCCGACGGCGAGGAGTGCCGGGTGGTGCCGTCGCCGGAGTTCCAGCGGCCCATCCTCGCCGTCGCCTCGTACATGATGCCCCCGCCGCTGTCGGCCTCCCGGCTCGGGCACTTCTTCGTGCCGTTCACCCCCGACTCGTTCACCGACGAGCAGGTGCGCCAGCGGCTGCGCACCAACGCCAGGGCGCAGATGCCCTCCATCGCCGTCCACGAGGCCTACCCGGGTCACCACTGGCACCTGTCCTGGATGGCGGGCAACCCGCGCCGGGCCCGCAGGCTGTTCCGCACGCCGTACTTCACCGAGGGGTGGGCCCTGTACGTGGAGAAGGTCATGCGGGAGGAGGGATACTTCACCACCCCCGCCCAGGAGCTCGCCCACCTGGAGTTCCGTCTCTTCCGGGCGGCCCGCATCGTCGTGGACGTGTCGCTGCACTGCGGCGAGATGACCGTCGAGGAGGCCGAGACCTTCATGACGGAGCGGACCTCGCTGACCCCGGGCACGGCCAAGGGGGAGGTCAACCGCTACTGCGCCTGGCCCACCCAGGCCCCGTCGTATCTCACCGGCGCCCTGGAGATCGACCGCATCCGCGCCGACTACCTCGCCGCGGGCCGCGGTGACCTGCGTTCCTTCCACGACTCGCTCGCCGGGTCCGGCGGCCTGCCCCTCGGGCTGGCCCGCCGGGTCGCCATGGAGGGCTGACGGCATGGGCGCGGGCGAGACGGGCGGGGTGTCCTCCGAGGAGGCGAGGGTGCTCGCGGCGATCGACGAGGCGGAGACGGTCCGGCTGCTGGCCGAGCTGGTGCGGACGCCCAGTGTGACCGGCACCGACGCCGAGTCGGAGCTGCAGCACCGCTGCGGGCGGCTGCTCGCCGAGGCGGGCATGGACGTCGACGTCTGGAAGCTCGACCTGGACGCCCTGCGCGCCGACCCCGGCTTCCCCGGTACCGAGGCCCCCCGCACCGAGGGCTACGGCGTGGCGGCCGTCACCGGGGGCGAGGGCGAGCCCGCCCTGATCCTGCAGGGGCACGTGGACGTGGTCCCCACCGGCGACCTGGCCAAGTGGGAGGGCGGCGACCCCTTCGGCGCCCGGATCACCGGTGGCGTCCTGCACGGCCGGGGCGCCTGCGACATGAAGGCCGGCCTGGCGGCCAACCTCGCGGTCGCCGCCGCCGTCCACCGCTCGGGCGTACGGCTGGCCCGGCCGCTGGCCGTGCACTGCGTCGTGAGCGAGGAGGACGGCGGCCTGGGCGCGTTCGCCACCCTGGCGCGCGGCCACCGCGGCGAGGCGGCGGTGATCACCGAGCCGACCGGCGGAGCCGTCGTCACCGCCACGGCGGGCGCGCTGACGTTCCGCGTCGAGGTCGCCGGCCGGGCCGCCCACGGCGCGACCCGCTACGAGGGCGTCAACGCGCTGGAGGCGTTCTGGCCCGTCCTGGTGGCGCTCCGGCGACTGGAGGCCGGCCGCAACCGCGACCCCGATCCGATCTTCACGGGCAACCCGCTCCCCTACCCGATCGAGGTCGGCACGGTCCGCGCGGGCGACTGGGCCAGCAGCGTGCCCGACCTGCTGGTCGCCGAGGGCCGGATGGGCGTGCGGCTGGACGAGGACCCGGCCGACGCCCGCCGTGCCCTGGAGGAGGCGGTCGCCGGGATCGACGACCCGTGGCTGCGCGCGCACCCGCCGGTCGTGACCTGGCCCGGCGGGCGGTTCGCGAGCGGCCGGATGCCTGCCGGGCACGAACTGCCGTCCCAGGTCGCGGCGGCGGTGGCCGACGTCACCGGGGCCCGGCCGGCCGAGACGGCGGCGCCGTACGGCAGCGACCTGCGCCTCTACGCCGCGGGCGGGGTGCCGTCCCTGCACTACGGCCCGGGCGACGTCCGCCTCGCCCACGCCCCGCGCGAGCTGGTCGGTCTGCGCGAGCTGCGCGACGTCACCCGGGTGCTGGCCCTGCTGGCGGTGCGCCGCTGCGGGGCGCGCGGCTGACCGCCGTCAGCGGACGGCGACGCCCGACTCGACGGGCAGCCCCGCCTCGACCCAGTCCTGGATGCCCTCACGGTACTCGCGGACGTTGCCGTAGCCGAGGCCGGTCAGCCGCCGGGCCACCGCCTCGCTGTTGCCGCAGGCGGGATCAGGCGTAGGCGCCGCGGACCTCGATGATGTCGGCCAGCGGGAACTCCAGGTAGTCGCCGGCCTCCTCGCACCACGCGTCGAGCACGCCGCTGCGCAGCTCCCCGTGGCTGATGGTGGCGGTCAGGCCGTCGGCGAGCGTGATCGCGGCCCGGACGCCGCGGTCCACCACGAAGCCGAGCAGCGACTGCTGGGCCGTCGGCAGCCGGGAGGCCATCCGGCCGATGACCGCCCAGGTCCGGCCGCCGGCCTGGGCGACGTGGTTCTCGGCGGACAGCAGCCGCCGGGCGTGCTCTCCGGGGTCCGGCGGCGGCTCGACCAGCGGGTGCGGCTGCTCCAGCTCGGCGACCCGGCCGCCGGGCAGCAGGATCAGCCGCCCGTTCTGCGGCTCGTCGATGCGGGCGCGGCGGATGGTGATCTCCCCGGTGTCCTCGACGGGGACCGGCGCGTAGCCGTTCTCCCGGAGTGCGGCGAGGGTCCGGTCGGCCGGTTGCCCGCTCGCCAGCACGGTGGGCGCGAGCAGCCGGAGGCCCAGCCGGGACAGCCTCCGGTGCCCGGCGATCTCGGCCAGCAGTCCGGGGTCGGACGCCTGCACGATGCAGGCGACCGTGGTGACGGTGACCTCGCCGTGCCGCCTGGCCACGTCGCGCACGAGGTAGTCGAGGGGCTGCGGCACCGAGCCCACCCCGGCCAGGTCGGCCAGCAGCTCGTCGGCGGTGTGCCCGGCGTCCATCGCCCGGCGCACGCTCGCCGGGGTGAACCGCCACACCGACGCGGTGCCGCGCGACTCGCGGTCGGCGGCGCGGTCCAGCAGCTCGGCCAGCTCGGCGGAGGGCGGGCCGGTCACCACGGCGGTGAGGTCGGCGCCGAACAGCGCGCTGCGGCGCACACTGGCCAGCGCCCGGACGGAGCACTCCACCAGCATCGGGTCGTGCTCCACCGCCGGCGCGCAGTCGTCGTTCTCGTCCCCGGCGACGGCGTCCAGGGAGGCCAGAGCGCGGCCGAGGTCGGTGACGGCGTCGCAGGCGACCAGCCCGAGCATCCGCGCCTCCTCCAGCACGGCCGGGGCGCACTCGGCGAGCAGCGGCAGGTCGAGCAGCGGGGCGTGCCAGTGGGCCGCCCTGACGAGCCCGTCCATGTCGGTGCACGCGGTGCTCGCCGGCAGCCGGGCCAGCACGCCGAGGACGGCGCGCCGGGCACGGGCGACCGAGGCCCCGGCGAGGTCGTCGCCGAGCACGGTGCCGTACCTGCCGTCCACCCGGCGCAGCGACGAGCGCTCCATGCGCCACCACGCCGACAGCAGCACCCGCAGCCGGGCGGCGGAGTCGTCCAGCCGCCAGCGGTCGAACTTCTCGGTCGGCACCAGGCCGCCGGCCGGCTCGTCCCAGGACAGCAGCCGGGCCACCGCGCAGACCTCCAGCAGCAGCCGGGTCTCGTCCTCGTCGCAGCCGGTGTCCCTGGCCAGCCGCCGGACCTCGCGCACGCCGATCCCGCCGGCCTTCAGCAGCGGCAGCGGGACCTTGGCGGTGTTCTCCAGCATCGCCGAGCAGCGCTCCACCACGTGCGGGGCGGCGAGCGTCATCAGGTGGTCGACCGTCTCGGGATCGACCGGGACGCCCGCGAGGTCGGGCGGGACGGGGGTGAAGGGCGGGTGGTAGCCGGGCCCCCGTACGGCGAGCGCCACCTCCCGGGGCATCTCGGCGACGTTCCAGCTCGGCCGGAAGAGCAGCCCGTGGTCGCCGGCCCATTTCTCCGGTGTGCCCGGCGTGACGAACCGCCCGCCGTCGACGTCGCGGACCGGGCCGTCCCAGGCGAACTCCTCCAGCAGCGCCCGGGTGCCCTCCGGCGCTCGCCCGGCCATGGACGTGACCCGGCCGGGGTCGGACAGCATCTCGATGATCCGGGTGACGGTGCGGCGCTTGGGGCCCTGGGGCAGGCCGAGCGTCCTGGCCAGGGCCCGCAGCGCGTCGGCGCTGACCGTCCAGGAGTCCAGGTAGTGGGTGAGCGGCTCGCCGAGCCCGCAGGGGGCGGTCCACCACCGCGCCACCCCCTCGGCGACGCGGATGCGCCCCTCGGCGTCGGGCCAGGCCAGTGCGTGGTCGAAGAGCCGGTCGATCCAGGGGGCCACCTCGGCCTCGGGCGCGCCCATGAACCGGGCCAGCTCCTCCAGCCCGCCCCGGCCGCCGAGGGCGAGTGACGCCTGAGCCACCTCGACGGCGGGCAGCGGAAGGCCCCGCATGACCCCGATCACCGCGAAGCCGCTGCCCAGTCGCTGGGCGAGGGTGTCCAGGCGGCGGGGCCACGGCGGGGCGATGGCGTCCGGCCGGTTGGCCAGCAGCCGGGTGAGCCGGTCTTCGTCGAGGGTCTTCAGCCAGCCGAGCAGGTCATCGTCCATCTCGCAGCTCTCTCAGGAATCTCGCGCGGGGACTCTCCGTGAGCCATAGGCATCCACGGTAATGCAGAGGGCATCCCGGGAGGCATGCACCGCGCAGAATGCAATGAGTTCCCCGCCGGTGACCATCTGTTCTCTGGCCGGGTCCCGGGGCCGCCCGATGGGGAGTCGGATGGCGGCCCCGGAACCGGGCCGGCGCCAGATGAGGGGAAGAGGCGGCGCCTTCCAGGAAGGTCTGTGGGGTGTGCGGGGTGTGCGGGCTTCGGGGACGGGCCGTTCCGGTTCCGCTCCGTGGATCTCCGTGGATCTCCGGCCGGGCGGCGCGGCGGGCGGTCCACGGAAACGGGGACCTAGCCGAGGACGGCCCAGACGATCTTGCCGTAGGGGGCCAGCGGCGCCCAGCCCCAGCGGAGGCTGAGCGAGTCGACGATGTGCAGTCCGAGGCCGCCGACGTCCAGCGGGGAGGGATCGCGGAGCGAGGGGAAACCGGCGCCGGGGTCGTTGAGCGCGCAGACCACGAGGCCGTTCCTGCGCAGCAGGGAGAGTCTGATGGGCTCCCTGGCGCGCGTCTCGGCCAGCCGCAGGCCGTGCCGGAAGGCGTTGGTGGCCAGTTCCGAGACGACCAGTTCCATGCTCTCGCTCAGGTCGCCGAGGTTCCAGCCGGTCAGGGTGCCGGTGGCGAAGCTGCGCGCCGAGTGGACCGATTCCGCGCTCGGGGGAAGCACGAAGGTGGCGCTGGCCGGAGCCGGGGAGCCGGACAGGAGGTCGCGCGCGGCTTCGGGCCACCAGCCCACGGGCGGCCACCAGTCGAGCGCCGTCCACGACGTTCTGGGGGGAGCGGTTCGGGCGGACTGCACACGGATCATCATGATGCAAACTCCTGTGCAGGTGCAAGAGCGAATGCACGTGCATTGGGCGTGTGCAAGCGCTACGGTTACCCGTAAGTCGGTCGACCAACGCGGAAAGGGGATTTTCCGCGGCCAAGGAAGTCACGGGCCGCGAAGTGACAAACTGTCGATCAGGAAAGCGAGCGAGGAGCACCACGTGGCCATGGACCCGCCCGGTACCGGTTCCACCGTTCGGCGCATCATGCTCGGCGCCAGCCTGCGCCGCCTGCGTGAGGAGAAGGGGCTCACCCGCGAGGCCGCCGGATTCCACATCCGCGCCTCGGAGTCCAAGATCAGCCGGATGGAACTCGGCCGTGTCGGTTTCAAGACCCGGGACGTGGAGGACCTGCTCACCCTGTACGGCGTGCTCGACGACGCGGAACGGCGCGGCCTGCTGGAGATGGTCCGCGAGGCGAACACCCCCGGATGGTGGCACAAGTACGGCGACCTGCTGCCGAACTGGTTCACCACCTACGTGGGGCTGGAGGAGGCGGCGAGGGTGATCCGCACCTACGAGGTGCAGTTCGTGCCCGGCCTGCTCCAGACGTCCGACTACGCGCGCACCGTGATCCGGCTCGGCTACCCGGACGCGCCGGAGGCGGAGATCGAGCGTCGTGTGCACATGCGCATGCAGCGGCAGGAGCGCTTCACCCGCAAGGACGGCCCGCGTCTGTGGGCGGTCATCGACGAGGCGGCTCTGCGCCGGCCCATCGGGGGCAAGGAGATCATGCGCGAGCAGGTCCAGCACCTGCTGGAGGTGGCCGCGCTGCCCAACATCACCCTCCAGGTGATGCCCTTCAGATTCGGCATGCACGCGGCCGAGGGGGGCGCGTTCAGCATCTTACGGTTTCCCGAGTCCGACCTGTCGGACGTCGTTTACGTCGAGCAGCTCTGGGGTGCCCTCTACCTGGACAAGCGTGAGGACGTCGACCCCTACCTCACGGCCATGGAGCAGCTGTGCGTGGAAAGCACCACGCCCGGGGGCACCGCCGAGATCCTCGGCGACCTTCTCGGAGAGATCTAAATGGAGAAGACCTACAACGGCATGCCCGCCACCGATCTGGCGGGAGCCAGGTGGCGCAAGAGCCGCTACAGCAACTCGACGGGCAACTGCGTCGAGCTGGCCGAGCTGTCGGACGGCAGCATCGCCGTCCGCAACTCGCGTTTCCCCGACGGCCCGGCCCTGATCTACACACGCGACGAGATCCGCGCCCTGGTACTCGGGGTGAAGGACGGGGAGTTCGACGGCCTCACCGTGTAACAGTGTTTTTACACCCGGCTCATCTGGTTAACCCGGTCGCGCCGGAGGCGTAACCGGGGACGCGGCCCGGGGGGCGAGAGTGGGTCCCACAGCTGATAGGGGGCTTCGACCGTGCTCGACCAGATGACCTTGTATCCCGTGGCCGACGACGTGCTGTTCGCACCGGGCGGGCGCGTCGTGATCCGCACCTACGGCGTGGCCTCGCCCGCCGGCCGGGACGGGACGCCCGCCCCGGTGTCCTACAGCACGTGGGTCACCGGGGTGCGCGACCAGCCCCGCTACTGGCGGTGGCGGCATTTCGAGGAAGCCCGCCGCGGCCACCGCGGCGTCATCGAATGGCTGACCGGCCGCGGACCGCAACCCGGCGCGGCGACCGTCCCCGCCGGCCCGGCGGTCTCCGGCGAACCGGGCCCCGCCGTTCCGAGGGTTCCCGCCGGACCGGTCCCCGCCACGGCGGCGGCCCCCGGCGGTCCGCTCCTCTAGCGGTGGGTCGTTCCGGCCGGGCGCGGCTCTAGAGCGGGGCGTTCCAGCTGAGCACGACCGGCTCGGCGTGCTCGTAGCCCAGCCGGGAGTAGGTGCCGGTGTCCAGCCGGAAGAGCCGGCCGTCGGTCGGAGGGAGATCCAGCCAGCGGGCGCACAGCACCCGCAGGTAGTGCCCGTGGGCCACCAGGGCCACCTCGCCCCCGGCGGCGCGGGCCCGGCCGATCACCCGGTCGGCGCGGGCGCCGACCTCCGCCGCGCTCTCGCCGGGATGGGCGGCGTCGCCGGGGACCACCCCGTCACGCCACAGGTACCAGCCGGGCCGGTCCTCGCGGATCACCGGAGTGGTGATCCCCTCGTACCCGCCGTAGTCCCACTCCCACAGGTCGGGATCGATCTCGTAGTCGGTGAGGCCGGCCAGCTCCGCCGTACGGCGGGCCCGCGCCGCGGGACTGACCAGCACCAGGTCGAAGGACCGCTCCGCGACCAGCCGGGCGAGCGCCCGCGCCTGGGCCTCCCCCCTCTCGGTGAGCGGAAGGTCCGTGCGCCCGGTGTGGCGGCCGTTCCGGCTCCACTCCGTCTCGCCGTGCCGTAGCAGGAACATCTCTCTCATATGTCACCCATCATGCCGGTACGGCCGGCGCGGCCGATCGGGTGCCCCTGCCACCCGGCGGAAACGCTCCCCGCGGGGCCGTCCGGTCCTTGCGCGTCCGGTCCCCTCCGCGCCCGATCCTTGCGTGTCCGGTTGATCCGCCATCCGATCCCTCCGGTTCAGCGGAGCGTCGAGACGGGTTCGGCGAAGCGTCGAGACCGGTTCGGCGGAGTGCCCCCGCCCGGCGGTGCACCCCGTGAGAGGCTGGGGGATGTGACGATATCTGTGGGCCTGGTGGGTGCCGGGCCGTGGGCCGAGAAGGTGCACGCGCCGATGCTGTCGGCCGGACCGCACACCCGCCTGACCGGCGTGTGGGCGCGGCGGCCCGGAGCGGCGGCCGGGTTCGGCGTCCCGGTCTTCGAGCGGATCGAGGAGCTGTTCGACAGCTGCGAGGCGGTCGCGTTCGCGGTGCCGCCCGCCGTACAGGCCGAGCTGGGCGTGCGCGCCGCCAAGGAGGGCAAGGCGCTGCTGCTGGAGAAGCCCCTCGCGGCCGACCTGGAGGGGGCCCGGCGGCTGGCGGACGCGGTCGCCGAGGCCGGGGTGCCCTCCCAGATGGTCCTCACCTGGCGTTACTCGCCGGCCACCAGGGCGTTCCTGGCCCGGGTCTCGGCGATCGAGCCCTTCGGCGGCAGGGCGGCCCACATCTCCGGCGCGCTGCTCGGCAGCGGTTTCACCAGCCCCTGGCGGCTGGAGCGCGGCGCGATCCTCGACGTCGGCCCGCACATGATCGACATGCTGGACGCCGCGCTCGGCCGGGTCACCGCGGTCCGCGCCCACGGCAACCCACGGGGCTGGGTCGGCCTGCTGCTGGAGCACGAGGGCGGCGCGGTCAGCGAGGCGTCGCTGTGCATGAGCGTGCCGGGCGACAAGCCGCCGGCCGCCGTCGAGGTCTACGGCAAGCTGGGCACGGAGGCCATGAACGGCGACCGGCTCGGCTCCGACGTCTTCTCGGTGATGCTCGCGGAGTTCGCCGAGGCCGTCCGCGGCGGGGGCGGCCACCCCCTCGACGCCGCCCACGGCCTGCGCCTTCAGGAGATCATCGCGGCGGCGGAGGAGCAGCTCACCCACGCCTGACGGGTCCGGCGCCGCGCCGCGCGACCCCGCCGGGGGAGTCCTCCGGGCGGCGCGAGGCGTGGCCGGGTGAGGGAAGGTTGACGGCGCGGGTCCTGCGGCCGGGCGGGGGAGGCCGGTCCGAGGGTCCCATGTCGCGGCTCCCCGGGGAATTGGTAACGTTTGCCCGACGCATAACGTGTAGCGAAGTCCGGTGTGAGTCCGGCGCTGTCCCGCAACTGTCATGGTCCCCATGGGGCCGAGCCAGGTCGCCTCCGTTGTGCCGACGTCGTCAGCCCTCGTGGAAAAGGGTGATCCGTCGCTTCTCGCGGGTCTCTCGGTTCCGGCAACTGAAAGGACCTCGGTTGAGGCCCGTACGCCCCGTTCTCGCCGGTGCCCTGCTCGGCATGCTGGCCCTGGCCGGATGCGGTCAGAACTCCCCCTCGTCCTCCTCGTCCCCCGCGGTCTCCTCGGGGGCGAGCTCCGCGCCCGCCGCCCAGGCGGCCGGGTTCCCCGTCACGGTCCAGGCCGGCAACGGCCCGGTCACCATCGCCAGGAAGCCCGAGCGCGTCGTCTCCCTGTCGCCCACCGCCACCGAGAGCCTGTTCGCCGTCGGCGCCGGGCCCCAGGTGGTCGCGGTGGACGACCAGTCCACCTACCCGGCCGAGGCCCCCAAGACCGACCTGTCGGGTTTCAAGCCGAACGCCGAGGCGATCATCGCCCAGAAGCCCGACCTGGTCGTGCTCGCCAACGACATCGACGGCATCGTCGCCAAGCTGGCCAAGGTCAAGGTCCCCGTCCTGCTGGAGCCCGCGGCCGCCAAGCTCGACGAGACCTACGACCAGATCGGCGACCTCGGCGCCGCCACCGGCAACAAGGCCAAGGCCGACGAGGTCGTGACCGGGATGCGCAAGCGGATCGACGAGCTGGCCGCCGCCGCGCCCAAGGACAAGAACCTCACCTACTACCACGAGCTGGACGCCACGCCCTACTCGGTGACGTCCAGCACGTTCCTCGGCCAGGTCTACGGGCTGTTCGGCCTGACCAACATCGCGGACAAGGCGCCCGACCCGGCCGGCGGCTACCCCAAGCTTTCCGCCGAGTTCGTCGCCCAGGCGGACCCCGACCTGGTGTTCCTGGCCGACACCAAGTGCTGCGCACAGACCGCGGCCACCCTCGCCAAGCGTCCCGGCTGGTCCAAGCTCTCCGCCGTCGGGAAGGACCGGGTCGTCGAGCTCGACGACGACATCGCCTCCCGCTGGGGGCCGCGCGTCGTGGACCTCGCCGAGAAGGTCGGCGAGGCCGTGCAGAAGGCCGCGACGGACTAGGTGACCCGCTCCGCCCGCCCCTCCGGCCTCCTCAGCCGCGACGCCCCCGACATGCCCGACAGTCCTGACGGTCCCGGTGTCCCGGCCGGACGGCCGGGACGTGCGGCCCGGCTCCGGCCGGCGGCGGCGCTGGCGGCGGTCGGGGTGCTCCTGGCGAGCGCCCTCGCCGCGTTCCTGGTCGGCGCCGCCGACATCCCGCCGGGGAAGGCGGCGCTGCAGCTGCTCGACTGGTTGCCGTTCGTCTCGGCCGACCCGGGGCTGGCGCCGGTCGAGCAGAGCCTGCTGTGGGAGCTGCGGCTGCCCAGGGTCCTGCTCGCCGCGGTCGTCGGCGGCCTGCTCGCCTCCGCCGGAGCCGCCTACCAGGGCGTCTTCCGCAACCCGCTGGCCGACCCGTACCTGCTGGGCGCCGCGGCGGGCGCCGGCTTGGCGACCACGGCGACGGTCGTGTTCACCAGGGGCGACGACCAGTCGCTGACCATCCCGGCGGCCGCGTTCGCCGGGGCCATCGGCGGCGTCGTGCTCGCCTACGCGCTGGGCAACGTCGCGGGCCGGGGCGGGGGAACCGCCACGCTCGTCCTGGCGGGCGTGGCCGTCACCTCCTTCCTCACCGCCATCCAGACCTTCCTGCAGCAGCTCCGGGTCGAGGAGCTGGAGCGCATCTACTCGTGGATCCTCGGCAACGTCGGCGGAGGCTGGAGTCAGCTGGCGCTGGTCGCCCCGTACGCGGCGGTCTCGGTGACGGTCATGCTGCTGCACGGCAGGCTGCTGGACGTCCTGTCCGTCGGCGACGACGAGGCCGCGAGCCTGGGACTCAACGTGGCCAGGGTCCGGTTCACCGTACTGCTCGCCGCCTCGCTGGCCACCGCCTCGGCGGTGGCGGTCAGCGGGCTGATCGGCTTCGTCGGCGTCGTGGTACCGCACGCGGTCCGGCGCCTCGCCGGAGGTTCCTACCGGATCGTCCTCCCGCTCTCGCTGCTCGGCGGCGGCGCCTTCCTAGTCCTCGCCGACCTGCTGGCCAGGACCGTGCTCGCCCCGGCCGAGCTGCCCATCGGCGTGGTGACCGCCTTCGTCGGCGCGCCGTTCTTCGTCGCCGTGCTCCGCGTGACCAAGAGGACGGACACATGAGCGGCCGGGACACGGACGGGCCGGCGGCGGGCCGCCGGAGCGACCGCCGGGGCTCGGACGGGCCGGTGGCGGACCACCGTGACCCGGTCCCGGACGGCGGGATGGACAGGAGCGGCGGGGACGGCGGGGACACGGCGAGCGGTGTCGAGGTGCGCGACCTCGGGGTCGTGCTGGAGACGCGGACCGTGCTGTCCGGCGTCGGCCTGCGGATCCGACGCGGCGGCTGGCTCGCCGTCATCGGGGCCAACGGCGCGGGCAAGTCCACGCTGCTCAAGGCGATCGCCGGGGTGCTGCCCCACTCGGGGGAGGTGCTCATCGACGGCGCGCCGGTCCGCTCGCTCAAAGCCCGGGAACGGGCGAGGCTGCTGGCCTACGCCCCCCAGACCCCCGCCCTGCCGGACGACATGACCGTCTTCGACTACGCCCTGCTGGGCCGCACGCCGTACATCCCCTACCTGGGGCGCGAGGGCCGCCGCGACCGGGAGACGACCGCGTCGGTGCTGGAACGCCTCGACCTGTCGTCCCTGGCCCGCCGCCCGCTCGGCCGGCTGTCCGGCGGGGAGCGCCAGCGCGTCGTGCTCGCCAGGGCCCTGGTCCAGCAGGCCCCCGTGCTCCTGCTCGACGAGCCCACCACCGCCCTCGACCTGGGGCACCAGCAGCAGGTCCTGGAACTGGTCGACCGGCTCAGGCTGGCCGACGGGCTGACCGTGGTCACGACCCTGCACGACCTGGGCGTCGCCGGCCAGTACGCCGACTCGATGACGCTGATCGCCGCCGGCCGGGTCGCCGCGTCCGGCTCCCCGGCGGAGGTGCTGACCGGCGAGCTGATCGCCGAGCACTTCGACGCCCGCGTCCGCGTCGCGACGGACCCCTCGGGCCGGCCTCAGGTCCACCTGGAACGACCCGGACGGCGGGAGGACCGATGCTGCTGAGTCACCGCGTCGAGGACGGGGTACGGCTCGCCTCGCTGCTGTGGGAGTTCGGCCCCGGCTGGCGGGCGATCTCCTCGGCCATGGTCGGCGGCGGCATCGGCCCGGTGGAGTGGGTGCTCAACGCCCAGGTCCCGGGCGGCTACGCGCGGATGGACCCGGCCCGGCACCTGCTGGAGATGGCCCCGCCGGGCCGCGGCGTCGGCATGCTGACCGCCGCGTCCGTCGAGAGGTTCACCCGGGCCGCCGACGGGGGAGCGGAGGCGGTCGCCACCACGGGGCTGCGCGTCCCGACCTGGGCCGCCGCCCCCGAGGGCGCCGTGGACCCGGAGCTTGCCCCGATGCACGTGCCCGGCACGATCAACATCATCGTGGCCGTGCCGGTCGCGATGAGCGACGCCGCCCTGGTCAACCTGGTCATGACGGTGACCGAGGCCAAGACCCAGGCGCTCGTGGAGGAGGGGTTCCCCTGCACGGGGACCGCCTCCGACGCGGTCTGCGTGGCCGTGCGCGACGACGGGCCCGAGGAGCCGTTCGGCGGCCCGCGCTCCCTCTGGGGCGCCCGCGTCGCCCGCGCCGTCCACTCCGCCGTACGGCGGGGCGCCCGCGACTGGGCGGGCCGCGATCGGAACATCACTCTGAGTGAGGGAATTTCCGGAACTACCATGTGAGCGAGGGCCGGACTCCCGATACTTGGGCAGGTGACCGCTATGGCGACGACAGAACCTACGACAGGGCACGCCCCCGAACGGACGGTTCTCCGCGGAAGACCGCCGTTCAGCGTCGACGACCTGCTGACGTTCCCCGACGACGGGAACCGCTACGAGCTCTTCGACGGGAGCCTGCTGGTGAGCCCCCCTCCCGTCCCCCTGCACCAGTTCGCGAGTCTCCGCCTCATGAGGATCATCGAGGACGCCGCGCCGCCGGACCTCGAACCGCTGCCGGGAGTCGGCCTCGGGGCCGGTCCCCGCGACTTCTTCATCCCCGACCTCGTGGTGGTGCCGACCGAGGCCGTCGAGGAGACGGAGCTCATGTTCGCCCCCGACGACATCCTCCTGGCCGTGGAGCTGGTCAGTCCGACCAGCCGCAAGCGCGACCGGCACATGAAGCGGTCGGCCTACGCCGCCGCCGGGATCCCCCTGTACTGGCGGGTCGAGCTCGGCGACGGGCCGTCCCTGCACGTCCACGAGCTGGCCGGCGACGAGTACAAGCCCGCGGTGAGGTACGAGGCCGGTGAGACCGCGACGCCGGCCGCCCCCTTCGAGGTGAGCTTCGACCCGGCGGCACTCCTGCGCCCCCGCCGCTGAACCGGGTCCTTCCGGGCAGGTGAGGGCGGTTTCCCAAATGTGATCGAGTGGATTCCCTCCGTATCCCTTCCGTGCCCTTGACTTCTGCTCTACGGTTGCCAGGCTGTCCTTATCCCCCCTGTGGAGTGGCCATGCGGCGGTTGGGCTCGGCTCTGGTGTTCATCGGCGTCCTCGGCGTGGCCGTCGCCGCGACGGCGCCCGCGCTGGCGCACGAGCATCCCAGCGGTATCACCGACCTGGTGACCCCCGCGGTCGTGCGCGTCGAGGCGACGGCGCACGTCGACATCACCCTGCTCGACCACATCGGCGAGCTCGTCCACGTCGAGCGGAGCTACGAGGTGCCGATCGGCTCCGGCACCGGGACGATCGTCACCCCCGAGGGCGCCGTCGTCACCCTCACCCGGGTGGTCAAGAACGCCAAGGACGTCGAGGTCTACGCGGCCAACAAGGTCTTCGCCGACCACCACAAGGTCAAGATCCCCGCCGACTTCGAGCGGCACCACGTCAAGAACGACCGTCTCGACCACCACCTGCAGGAGTGCTATCCGCCCAAGCGGCCCACGGCGACCTGCATCTTCGACGTGACCACCGAGATCCGCGTCTTCCCGAACATCTCTCCCCCCGACCGGCAGGGGTTCAAGGCGGAGATCTCCTCCACCGCCGACGGTCCCGACGGGCCCGCCGTGCTCGTCCCGACCGGCCGCGCCGACGGCGGCACCGGCATGCCCACGGCGCCGCTGGCGGCCGCGGTGCCCGACAAGGACGGCTCACCGGTGGCGGTCGCGGGCTTCACCGGGAGGCCCGCCGCGAACCTGCCGGAGACCGTGGACATCGCGCACCTGCGCGCCGGGGGCGCGGGCGAGGGCGGCCGGCGGTTCAAGGACCCGGAGGGGAAGGCCGACGAGCCGAAGAAGCTGGGCGCGCTCATCGACCGGGGGCTGCTCGGCGGGCCGGTGATCGAGGACCGCAAGGGCGAGGTCGTCGGGCTGCTGACCGGCGGCGGTGACGACGCCCGGATGCTCGGCGTCCGCGAGGTGACCAGGGCGCTGGCCGAGGCCCGGGTCACGCCCCGGCGCGGCCCGATCGACGCCGCCTTCGAACAGGCGCTGACCCGCTTCCACACCGGCTACTACGGCGACGCCGTACCGGCCTTCCAGCGGGTCCTGGAGCTGTATCCGGGGCACACCGTGGCTGCGGCCCGCCTGAAGGAGGCCCAGGCCAAGCGCGGCACAGCCGAGGACAAGGGCGCCGCCCAGGTGCGGATGTCCCCGGGCGCCGAGCACCGCGGGCCGCCCCTGTGGATGTTCCTCGTGGCGGGCGGGGTGCTCGTGGTCGCGGTGCTGGCCGCCGCGCTGCTGCTCTGGCGCCGCGGCGGCGGGACGGAGGCCTCCGGCGCGGCCGGGGCGGACGCCGGGGAGGAGACCGAGGTGGCGGGGCCGCCGACGCCCGTCCCGCCGCCGTTCCGGCGGTCCGGGGAGACGGCCGACCCCACGGTGGTGGTCAGCCGGTCCTTCCCCCCGCTGCCCAGGACGCCGTCCCGGCCCGGCGACGCGGTGCTGGTCGCCCGCGACCCCGGAGCGGGTCCGGCGGGAACGGGCGCCCGGAGCACGGAGACCGGCGGTGGGGCGGCGGACGGCCCCGGCCCCCTCTCCCAGCAGGAGGGCGGGTTCACGGGGACGGGCCCGCAGAAGTACTGCACCGCCTGCGGCATGCGTCTGGGGCCCGCGCACCGGTTCTGCGGCTACTGCGGCCACCCCTGTGAGACGTGACGAGCGTGAACGAGAGAAACCTGATCGGCCAGGAGATGGCCGGGTACCGCATCGAGGACGTCATCGGCAAGGGCGGCATGGCCGTGGTCTACCTCGCCGTGGACCCCCGGCTCAACCGCCGGGTGGCGCTGAAGGTCCTCAACCCGCTGCTCAGCGAGGACGACCGGTTCCGGCGGCGCTTCATGCTGGAGTCGCGGACGGTCGCGAGCATGGACCACCCCAACATCATCCCGATCTACGAGGCCGACGCCGCCGCCGACGGCACGCTCTACATCGCGATGCGCTACGTCGACGGGCCCGATCTGCGCCGCCTGTTCTACGACCGGGGGCCGATGCCGGTCAGCCAGGTCAACCGGATCTCCGCCCAGGTCGCCGCCGCGCTGGACACCGCGCACGCGCACGACCTGATCCACCGCGACGTCAAGCCCGCCAACATCCTGATCGCCGGTCACGCCGAGGGGGACCACGCCTACCTCACCGACTTCGGCATCACCAAGCACCGGACCTCGCTGTCCGGGCTGACCGAGACCGACCAGTTCATCGGCACGCCCCGCTACATGGCCCCCGAGCAGATCAACAAGGAGCGCATCGACGGCCGCTGCGACCAGTACGCCCTGGCCTGCGTGGTCTACGAGGCGCTGTCGGGGCGGCTGCCGTTCGAGCGCGACAACGAGATCGCGCTGCTGTGGGCGCACCTCGCCGAGACCCCCACCCCGCTCACCGCGCTCCGGCCCGAGCTGCCCCTGGAGGTGGACGGGGTCATGGCGCGGGCGCTGGCCAAGTCGCCCGAGCAGCGCTACGACACCTGCACCCGGTTCGTCACCGAGCTGCGCGACGCGATCAGCGGCCGGCCGTACGGGTTCGTCACGGACGCCGCCTCGGCGGCGGGAGCGGCGGGGCGGTCCGGGGTGACGGCGGATCGGCCGGGGGACCGGTCCGGGCGGGGGAGCGGGGCTCCGGAGAGCGGCCGGACGGGGAGCGGGGCGGCCCGGCCCGGCGGCCGGCGGATCGTCGTCGGCGCGGTGGCGGCGATAGCGCTGATCGTCGCGCTGGTGGCGACGCTGGCGGTGGTCCTGCGCGGCGGCGACGAGTGGACGTCCTATCCGGGTTCGCCCGCCGTGCCGGTCTCCTTCGAGTATCCCGGCGGCTGGGAGCTGCGTCCGCACGCCGACGTGTTCGTGGTGGCCTCGCCCAGGGTGGAGGATTTCCGGGCGCTGTTCGGCACACCGGTCACCGCCGACTGGGCGGCCGTCAACCGGATCATCAAGGACGCGCCGGGGGACGCCGCCGGCGTCTACGCGCAGACGCTGGACACGCTCGACCCGAGGGGGAACGCCCAGCAGCTCCAGGAGACCCTGCAGTCGTCGCTGCCGGGCACGGTCAACGTGTTCTCCGAGGTGGTCCAGGTGCGGGTGGGCGGTCAGCCCGGCGTGCGGCTGGAGGGGTCGATCACCGATCCGCAGCGCGGCGGCCGGCTGGACTTCACCGGGTGGGCCGTGGAGCGTCCGGACGAACCGGCTCTCATGATCTACTTCTGCGCGCCGGCCGTGTGCGACGACGCGCTTGCCGACCGATTCGTGCGAAGTGTCTCGTTTCAGACGTTCTGACTTGCAGGCGGCTTGCAAACGGGTTGGCCGGGCCGTCCGCCCTATATGAAGGAAGGGGCGCGGCGGTCTAGTCTCCCCGCATGGCGGTCCCCCTCCCTCTTTCCCGGCTTTCCCGGCGTCTCCGCGCGGTGCCCATCCCCGACCTGCTGATCGGCTGCGCGGTCATCGCGCTGGGCACGCTGGAGGCGTTCACCGTGGCGACCGAGTACGGCGCCGCCGAGACCCCCGAGCTGTGGTGGGTCGGCCAGGCCCTCGTCACGGGCCTGCTGATCTGGTTCCGGCGCGGGGCGCCCGTCGCGGTCTTCATCCTGATGATCCTCGCCCAGTACGTCTGGCACCGGCAGGGCTACGAGACGTGCCAGACCTGGCAGCTCGCCTCCCTGCTGATCGTCTTCCACACGGTCGGCGCCGAGCTGAGCCTCAAGCGGGGCCTCGCCTGGGCCACGGCCGGGATCCTGGTCTTCGACTCCGGCGCGGTCGACCACCGCTGGCTCCCCTTCGACGAGGTCATCTTCCTGACGGTGGTCTTCGGCGCCGCCTACCTCACCGGCCTGGCCGTGCACGCCTACGCCGCGCGGGCCCGCCGCCTGGCCGAGCACGCCGACCGTGTGGAACGTGACAGGGAACGCCGGGCCGCCGAGGCCGTCGCCGAGGAGCGGGCCCGCATCGCCCGCGAGCTGCACGACGTGGTGGCGCACAGCGTCAGCATGATGGTCATGCAGGCCGGGGTGCTGCGCCGTACCGGTGCCGGGGACGGCGAGGCGCTGCTCGGCATCGAGCGGATGGGCCGCGAGGCCGTCGAGGAGCTGCGCGTCATGCTCGGCGCGCTGCGCATGCCGCTGGACGAGGCCATCCCGCAGCCGGGCCTGGACATGCTCGCCGGCATGGTCGGCACGCTCGCCTCCTCGGGCCTGGACGTCGTCCTCGACGTGACGGGCGAGCCGGTACGGCTCGCGCCGGGCCTGGACCTCTCGGCCTACCGCATCGCGCAGGAGGCCCTCACCAACGCCGTCAAGCACGCCGGCGAGTCCGGCATCCGGATCACGCTCTCCTACCTCCCCGACCGCCTGGAGATCGAGGTGGTCGACGGCGGCGGCACCGCCGCGCCGGAGCTGTCGGCCGGCCTGTCGACCGGCAACGGCCTGATCGGCATGCGGGAGCGCGCCGAGCTGTTCGGCGGCGACTTCGAGGCGGGCCCGCGCCCCGGGGGCGGGTTCCGGGTCCACGCGTCCCTGCCGGTCAGGCAGGAGGTGCTCGCCGGTGGACGGGCCGGATAGGCCGGGCGGACCGGGCGGGCCGATGCGTGAACCGGCCCGGGGACCGGTTCACGTGCCGGACGGGAAGACCAGACGACCCCTGCGGGCCGCGGCGCGGCCGGATGAGGAGCGGAGATGAACACCGGACAGGGAACGGACACCGGCGTCGTCCGCATCGTGATCGCCGACGACCAGGCGATGGTGCGCGCGGGACTGCGGCTCGTCGTGGAGAGCGAGCCGGGCATGGAGGTGGTGGGTGAGGCGTCCGACGGCGTGGAGGCCGTCGCGGTGGCCCGCCGTACCCGGCCGGACGTCGTGCTGATGGACATCTCCATGCCGCGGATGGACGGCCTCGCCGCGGCCGGGCAGATCCTCGGATGGCCCGACCCGCCGAAGGTCGTCATGCTCACCACCTTCGATACCGACGAGAACCTCTACGCGGCGCTGCGCGCGGGCACCAGCGGCTTCCTGCTCAAGGTGTCGCCGCCCGAGCAGCTCGTGGAGGCCGTCCGCGTCGTCGTCGGCGGGGACGCGCTGCTCGACCCGGCCGTCACCACCCGCGTCATCGCCTCCTTCGCCGGCCGCCACGAGCCCGCGCCGCCGCCGCGCCTCGCCGAGCTCACCCCCCGGGAGCTGGAGGTCCTGCGCCTACTGGCCCGTGGCCTGACCAACGCCGAGATCGCCCGCGAGCTCTTCGTCGGAGAGGCCACGGTCAAGACCCACGTGGCCCGGGTGCTGATGAAGCTCCACCTGCGTGACCGGGCTCAGGCGGTGGTGTTCGCGTACGAGTCGGGGGTGGTACGGCCCGGCGCCGCCGTCGGGTAGTACGAGACCCACTCCTCGCGGCTCATCCGGAGCATCTTCACGCCGAGCGAGCCGAGCGCGGCCACCGGGGCCGTCCACAGCGCCACGGTGACGGGACCGTACTCGACGAGCATGGAGGAGACGTACCCGATACCCGCGACGAGCGGGACCCACCAGTGCGCGAACCCGGACCGCCAGACGCCGACCAGCAGGACCGGCAGGCCGAAGATCGCGAGGAAGATCCAGGGCATCTGGAAGCCGAAGACGAAGCCGGGGAGGTCCATCATCTCGTCCAGGATGCGCTGGGCCTCCTCGGGGGTGTAGTGGCGGCCCAGCCACCACTCCACCGGGTCGCTGAGCAGCAGTCCTGAGAGGTTGACGAAGCCGAGGGCGACCAGCGGGCCCGCGATGTGCCCGAAGACCGCGGCGCGGCGGCGCATCACGTGCATCAGGGCGAGGGCGGCCAGGCCGAGCAGCAGGTACGCCCAGTGGTACAGCACCGACTGGACCTGGGCGAGCGCGGGGTCGTCGCCGTAGCTGACGGCCTCGCGGCTGTCACCCCAGGTGCCGGGATCGATGACGACGGCGATCGCCTGAAGGAGGGGGGCGACGATCAGCAGCATGCCGGAGGCGACGCGCCGGAACGTGGCGGAGTCCTTGAACATGGGGCTTCCTTGCGGTTCAGCGGGGGCCTCTCCCGCCCCCATGTCCGCGGGGCGGTTCCGCGCCCCTGATGCCTGTGCGGGGCTCGCGGCCCTTCCCGGACCGCCGACGGCCGTCTTTTCCGGGCCGTCGCACAGGACGGTAGGCCGCGGCCCCGCCCCGGGTCGTCCGCCTCCCGGCTGATCCGTCGTCCCCCGCGCGGGCTAAGGCCCTCTTTCCGGCGCATCGCGTAGTAGCAGGGCCGCTTGCACCCGGTTGGTGCAGTTCAGTTTGGCGAGGATGCGGCTGACGTAGGTCTTGACACTGGCCTCGGTCATGTGGGCGCGCCGAGCCACCTGGGCGTTGGACAGGCCCTGTGCCACCAGGGCGAGGATGTCGGCTTCGCGCGCGGTGAGGGCGGCCAGCCGGCGGGCGGCGTCGCGTCCGCGCTCGTCATCGCCCGGCGCCGCCATGTCGAGCACCTGGCGGGTCACAGCCGGCGACAGGTACGCCTGCCCGGCGTGAGCGGCACGGACCGCGCGGATCAGCTCGTCCGGGGTACACGTCTTCAGGATGAACCCGGACACGCCTTGCCGCACCGCCCGCCGTACGTTGTCCTCCTCGCCGAAAGCGGTGAGCAGCACCACGCGCGTCCCGGCCAGTTCGGCGGCGGCGTCCAGGCCGTCCATCACCGGCATCGCGATGTCCAGGAGCGCGACGTCGATCCGGTGCCGGCGGGCGGCCTGCACCGCTTCGCGTCCGTCACGCGCGGTGGCCACCACCTCGATGTCCCCTGCCGACTCCAGGACGGTGCGGATGCCCGTGGTGATGAGGGGTTCGTCATCGGCGATCAACGCCTTGATCATGAAGTGGCCCCCGCGAGGACCGGCACCAGGGGGAGCATCGCAACGAGCCGGAATTCGCGCGGTCCCGGGTGGACGCGCAGCAGGCCACCTGCCGCGGTGACGCGTTCGGTCAGCCCGCGCAGGCCGCTGCCGCCGACGGAGGAGGGAGGACGGCGGGGCGCCGGGTTGGCCACCGAGATCAGGAGAGCGTCGGGTTGCCAGTCGAGTGACACGGTGACCGACGTGCCGGCCGCGTGCTTGACCGCGTTGGTCAGTCCTTCCTGGACGACCCGGTAGGCGGCGTGGGAGGCCTTCGGGTCGGCGAGCGGGACGGCCTCACCGGACGTCTCGATCATCACTGAAGTGCCTGCCGCCTGGGAGCGGGCGATGAGGCCGTCGATGTCGTCCAGGCCGGGGGCGTCATGGTCACGGAGCGCGTTGACCACCTCGTGGAGTTCCGCCGCGGCGGCACGCGCGGCGTCCGCCAAGCCGCCCACCGCCCGCTGCTGGTCGGGAGGCAACGAGCCCACCTGCAGCGCGGCGGCCTGCACGGACACCAAGCTGAGCAGGTGGCCGAGCGAGTCGTGCATGTCGTGAGCGATGCGCAGCCGCTCGCGTAGCCGTTCCTGCTCGGCGATCAGAGCCCTTTCCCGGCGCATGTGCTCACGCTGCCGGGCCACGTAACGGCCGGCGAGCAGCGGCAGCGCGGTCAGGATGACGACGCGGGCCAAGCTGATCCACGGTTCCTCGGCGCCGGGGGATCGCTGCACGACCAGCAACAGGGCGCATACATATGCGCTGAGGGCGCATGCCGCCACCACCGCGTCTCTACGTGCGGAGATGCGGTGCCCGGCCTGGAAGCCGGTGCAGACCAGCAGGGCCAGCGAACCGCCGGTGAGCACCGCCAGCGCCAGCGCCGCGAAGAAGGCCGCGAACGGCAGACGGTTCATCGCCGCCATGGTGAGCGCCACCGCCACGGCGTACGCGGCGAGCATCCAGCCTTGTGTCCCGTCCAACCACAGCAGCGCCGTGTCCGCGACCATGACTGCGGCAATGAGCGCATGCCTGGACATGGGCCTCACCTTACTCATCGCACCTCATGGCACTCATAGTCAACTTTGGTGAACAGCCATCGGTGACTTTCGCGGGCAGATCCCGGCTGTCCACGGCTCTTAACGTTCTGCGCATGCTCAAGACCTTCATGGCGCTGGCCATCCTCACGACACCGGTCACCGCCCCGACGCCACAGCCGTCCCTGCGGTGGAGCGCCTGTCCCATCACGAACGCGCCCGAACTCCAGTGCGCGGACCTGCCCGTCGCCCTGTCCCCCCGGGGCGGCCGGAAGATCACTCTCAAGGTCGCCCGCCTGCCCGCCACCGGCACCAAGAAGGGATCCGTGCTCGTCAACTTCGGCGGTCCGCAGGGATACCAGATCGCCTCGCTGGGCTCACGCACCCAGATCTTCGACAAGATCCGTACGTCGATGGACGTCGTGACCTGGGACCCGCGCGGCTATCCCGGCCTCAGCGGCGCGGTGCTCCGGTGCGACTGGGGCTTCGTGCGCACCCCGGCGTTCCCCACCGACCAGGCCGGCTTCGACCGGCTCGCCGCGGCGAACAAGGCCAGGGGCGACAAGTGCCGCAACACCGACCCTGAGCTCTTCGACCACATGGACTCGGCCTCCGACGCCCGCGACGCCGACGCCATCCGCCAAGCGCTCGGCGAGGACACGATGAACTTCCTGGGCCTGTCATACGGCGGAACGATCGCACAGTCCTACGCCCGCCTGTTCCCCGAGCGTGTGCGCACGATGTACATCGACGGCACCAGAAACCACAGCCTCCGCAACTGGGAACGGGAACTCGACGCCGTGGCCCGTGAGACCGAGCGGTTCATGGACCGGTTCTTCGCCTGGGCCCCCGCCGGGACGGAGAAGCGCTGGCGGGCACTGATCGCCAAGGCCGACCGCGAGCCGATCCCAGCCCCGAAAGCCGACGTCCGCTTCGACGGCACACAGTTGCAGGCGCTCGCATTCCTCAAGCTCCGGCCCGGCCCCGCGAGCTGGGGCGACTTCGTGGCGGCCATCACGGCCGCCGAGGCCGGCGACGCTTCGGGCTTCGCGCTGTCGAGCCGCCAGCCCTACCCCGGCGCCCCGGGCGGAGGCTACAAGGAGTGCCTGGACCTCCCCCGCCCCGTCGATCGGCGCGACGTCGCGCGCACGGCCAAGCGGTTGCGCGCCATCGCCCCCAACACCGGCGCATCTTTCGCTCTCGCCTGGCACCTGCCACTCACCTGCGCCGGCTGGCCGACCCCGGTGGCCAACCCGCCCACGCCGATGCCCCGTACGCTGCCGCCGATGCTGGGCGCGGGTACCTGGCAGGACTATGAGTCCACCCGCCGAGTGGTCGAGCAGATCCCCGGCAGTCGCACGATCGAACACGACGGCCCCGGACACAACCTCTTCGGCGCGATGGCCGACTCCTGCGTCATCGACCACGTCAGCAGATACGTCACCGAGCGTCGGCTGCCGCCCCGGGGGACCGCATGCCCGTGATCCGGCGGGAGGGGAGCCGCCGCTGGAAACGCCGGTGGATCGCGGGCGCCGTCACCGCGGTCCTCCTCACCGTCGCCGTGGCGCTGACGGCGATCGCCCTCACCGTGACCAACGACAACCGATCAAGGCCGTGTGCAAGGTGATCAGGCGGTTCGGAGAGCACCTCTTGAACCGCAGGATGACCGCGCGGTTCGCGCCCCGGCGCCGGAATCACCGTGTGAGCGGGCTTTTCAGGGGGCGGGACGTGGGGCGATGCCGCGCATGAGGGTGGCGACGACACCCTCGGCGAAGTCCGGCGGCGCATCGGCCGGGGCCGGAGCGGAGCCGAGCAGCAGGCGGGGCAGGACCTGCTCGTGGCAGGCGCCGACGATCAGCATCGCGGCGGCTTCGGCGGAGGCGTCCGGGGACAGGCGGCCGAGGTCCTGCTCGGCGCGCAGGTAGCCGGCCAGCACCGCCTTCAGCCCGTGGCCGTCTCCCAGCGGGTTCGGCATGGCGTCGAACAGCCGCAAGACCTCGGGCTGGGAGAGCAGGCCCGCGAACGCGGGCAGGAACGCCGCGTGCAGGGCCAGGCCGTACCCGACGCAGGCGCGGAGGTTGGCCTCGACGTCGCCCTCGCCGGCCCTGACCGGCAGCCCGCCCAGCGCCCGCTCGACGCTGCGGACGTGGGCGTGCAGGGCGAGCGCGATCAGCTCCTCCTTGCCCGCGAAGTGGTTGTAGAGGACGCCGTCGGCGACCCGCGCCTCACGGGCGATCTCCCGTACGGTGAGCCCGGCGGTGCCGCGCCGGGAGATCAGGCGCCCGGCGGTGGCGACGAGGTGCTCGCGCAGGCTCGGGCCGCCCTCGCCGTCCCGCAGGACGGCCGCTTTTCTCGGTGACATCGCGTCTCATCGTAGTCAGCCGTCCCCGCCCCGGCCGCCCCCGCGGGTCAGGGACGGACGGCGGTGACGAGCCAGGCGGCGCCGCGCAGCCGTACGGCGCCGTCCCGCTCGAAGGGCCGCAGCGCCTCGACGAGCGCCTCGTGGGCACGGCCGGCGGCGGCCGGATCGACCTGGCCGAGCAGGAAACGGACCGGGCCCCAGGCGCCGAGGAACGCCCCGGCGTCCTCGGCGTCGTGGCCCCAGTGCTGGGGGGCGTCCACGGCCGTCACGTCCACCTTCCCGAACCCGGCGTCGGCCAGCACGTCCCGGACGTGGTCCGGCTCGGCCAGCGATTCCGGCCCCGGCCCGCCGGGCTCGGTCGTGGCGGGCCGCCGGGGCAGGTGCCGGGCCATCGCCGCGAAGACCTCGCCCAGCTCGTTGTCCTCCATCCGGCGCAGGGAGAGGAACGCGAGCCGTCCGCCGGGGCGCAGCGCGCGCCCGATGTTGGCGAACGCGGCGACGGGGTCGGCGAAGAACATGATCCCGAACCGGCTGACGGCCACGTCGAACCCGGCGCCGGGGAAGGGGTGGACCTGGGCGTCGCCCCGCTCGAAGGTCACGTTGGCCAGGCCCTCAGCGGCCGAGCTCGCCCGCGCCCGCTCCAGCATCGGCGCCGACAGGTCCACCCCGGTGGCGTGGCCGAGCGGGGCCCGCCGCGCGGCCAGGCGCGTCACCTGGCCGTTGCCGCATCCGATGTCGAGGACCCGGTCGCCCTCGCCGACGGCCGCCGCGCCGAGGAGGCGGTCGTTGAAGCCGCTGTTGACGGCGTCGTAGCGGTCCTGGTTGCCGGCCCAGTGCTCGCCCTCGTAGCCGTTCCACGCCTCGGCCTGGTGGGTGTTGACGACGGATCCCATCGGATCTCCTCTCCGGGCCGCCCGGGGGCGGCCTCGCACACTTTCCAATCATTATGAACATAGGTTCATGAACGCTTGTTCATAATGAGGCGGCGAAACGGGCCCTGTCAATCGCGGATGCGGACAGGATCCGGTGCGATGGGAGCCCAGGGTGGGGGAGGGGACGGATGGCCCGGCGGCCGTCACCGAATGTCCGCATCCGGTCACGGATACGAGTGGGAATCAGCCGAAAACGGAGTCGGGGAACCGCCGGTCGGGCAAGCTTGAAGAGACGGCGCGGTGCCGTCGGCCGGATGGGGGGACGTGTGCAGCTCGACGCCGTCGTGCTGGGCGCGGTCGCGTGCGTGTTCGCGGTCGTGTCGGGGGCGAACGACGGCGGCGCGCTGCTGGCGACCGGCCTCAAACTGCCCAGCGTGCGCCCGGCGACCGGCATCCTCGCCCTGACGGCGGCGCTCGTGCTCGTGCCGCTGGCCTCCCAGCGGGTGGCGCTGACGTTCGTGACCCGGCTGGGCGGGTTCGGCGGTCCCGGAGGCCGGCAGGCCATGACGATCGCCGTGTTCGCCGCACTGGTCGTCGTCGCGGTGCTCAGCGCCTCGGGCCGCCCGACCAGCCTCACGCTCGCCGTCGTCGGCGGCCTGACCGGCGCCGGTGTCGGCTGGGGGCTGCCCGTCTCCGGCGGGGCGGTCGCGCTGGTCCTGGCCGTGGCCCTGGCCGCGCCGTTCATCGGGGCGCTGGCCGCCTGGGTCGTGGCGCGGCTGCTGCTGGGCCTCACCACCCGGCGACGCCTGCGCCGCTGGCACCTGGCCGGGTTCGCCCTGCAGTGCGTCGCCTACGCGGCCAACGACGGACAGAAGATGCTCTCCGTCTTCATGATCGCGATGGGTGTCTCCCGGGCCCCGCTGCCCGTCACGTCCGTCGCGGCCGTCCTGTTCGCCGCCGGGACACTGTACGGCCTGCCCCGGGCCGGCCGTGCGCTCAGCAGGGAGATCATCGTCTCCCGGCCGCTGCACGGCGTCGCGGCCGAGCTGGCCTCCGGCGTCACGGTGGTCGGCTGCGCCGTGGCGGGAATGCCGGTCAGCATGACGCAGGCCATCGCGGGCGCCCTGATCGGGGCCGGCATGTCCCAGGGCGGCGGCCGGGTCCGCTGGCCCGCCGCGCTCAGGATCGTGGTCGCCTGGGTCCTGACCCTGCCCGCCGGCGTGCTGCTGGCCGGGACGGTGGCGCTCGCCGTACGGCTGGCGGAGAAGGGGGCCGGGGTGTGAGGCGGAGACTGCGGCGGATCCGCGACCTGCTGACGGGGCGGATGGACAGCATGCTCGCCGACGCGCTGATCGGCCAGCTGGAGGCCACCAAGAAGGGCGCCTGGCTGGCCCTGTCCATGATCGGGGGAGAGGTCGGCAGGACCGGCGCGCACGAGCGGATGCGCGCCATCGAGCACCTGGGCGACGAGGAGCGCCGCCGGCTCGTGGAGGAGCTGACCGACGCCCTCGTCACCCCCATCGACCGGGAGGACCTGTACCGGCTGTCGCGCTCCATCGACGACGTGCTCGACTCGCTGCGCGACTTCGTCCGCGAGTCGCACCTGTACCGCGTGCCCGACCAGATCCGCTTCTCGCCGCTGCTCGACCAGGTGATCGTCGGCATCGAGGCGCTGGAGAACGCGGTGACCGGCCTGTCCGCCAGACCGTCGGCGGTTATCGAGAACGCCCTGGAGGCGAAGAAGGCCGGAGGGGCGATCCGCAGGATGTACCAGTACGAGATCTCGCGCATCTTCTCCGGGAAGCTGACCGCCGAGGCGATGAAGGAACGCGAGCTGGTCCGCCGCCTGGAGATCGTCGGTGTCGCCATCGGCGACGCCGCCGACGCCATCGCCGACGGCGCGATGAAACGCTGACCCGCCGCCCGGTCACCCGGATGTGCGGTGCCGGACGCTCCCCAGGCTTCGTCCCAGCGCCTCTCGCCGTTCCCGCATTGACATATAAGTAAAAACCGATGAAAATGATCGTCATGGCGACGAGGGGAGGGCGCCCGCGCAAGGAGGCCGGGGAGCCGGCGGACCGGTTCGCCGCCCTGGCCGACCCCACCCGTCGTCACCTCCTCGAACGGCTCGCAGAGCGCGAGCACGCCGTGAACGAGCTGGTGGAGAGCCTGGAGCTGAGTCAGGCCGCGGTCTCCCAGCATCTGAAGGTGCTGCGGGAGGCGGGCCTGGTGACCGTCCGCGCGGAGGGCCGCCATCGGCGTTACGGGCTGGACCCGGCGGGCTTCGAGCCCCTGCGGGACTGGCTGGACGAGCTGGAGCGCTTCTGGCGTGCACGCCTGAGAACGCTGGGCGACTACCTGGACCGTCCCGGGGGAGCGATGAACGGTTCCGAAGGAGAACGATGAAGGCCGACATCGACCTGTCCGAGGTGTACCCACATCCGATCCGGCACGTCTGGGAGGCCCTGACCTCGTCGCGGGCGCTCGCCGCCTGGCTGATGCCCAACGACTTCGTCCCCGAGGCCGGGCGCCGGTTCACCTTCCGGACCCGCCCGGCGCCCGGCTTCGACGGCACGGTCCGTTGCCGGGTGCTGGAGGTGGAGGCGCCCCACCGGATGGTGTGGTCCTGGGAGGGCGGGCCGATCGAGACCACGCTCACCTTCACACTGACCGAGCTCGGCGACCGGTCCACGCGGCTCCGGTTGCACCAGGTCGGCTTCCACGGCCTGGGAGGGGCGCTCACCCGCCGCCTCCTCCGGAGCGGCTTTCGCGACATGCTCCGCGAGGGACTGCCCGCCTGGCTCGATCGTCCGGACGGCCCGCCGGAGTCGCCGCCGCGCGACGGGTCCGCCCCCTGGCCGCGGCGCCGTGCCGAGAGTGACTGACACGGTACGGCTCGACTCGCCGTGCGGGGGCCACGAACCGTCCGGGCCCGGAGCCCGGACCGGACGGGGAAGACGCGAAGGCGGCGGGAAGACGAACGAAACGCAGCGAAAGCAGAGAAGGGAACAGGGAAATGGCACTCACCGATCTCGATGTCGTCTCCGTCCCGGTCGCCGACCAGGACCGGGCCAAGGACTTCTACACCGGCGTCCTCGGTTTCGCCGAACTGGCGGACAACCCGTTCGGCGACGGAACGCGCTGGGTGATGCTGTGCCCGCCGGGCGCCACCACCAAGATCACCCTGACCACGTGGTTCCCGACCATGCCGCCCGGATCCCTCAAGGGTCTCGTGCTGACGTGCGACGGATTGGAGGCCACGATGGCCGACCTGGAGCGCCGCGGTCTCGCCTTCAACGAGACGGAGATCCAGCGGTCCCCGTGGGGCCGGTGGAAGACCTTCGCCGACCCGGACGGCAACGGCTGGGTCCTCCAGGAGTCCGTCTCCTGACGACAACCGCCGGCCTGCCTTAGCGCGGCCGGGATCTTCCGTGATCCGTACGGCGGGCGCCGTCACATCGATCATGGCCGCCGAATCCCTGATTCATCGGCATGACGCCATGATCGGCGACGTGCGCCGGGAGCGGACGGGATCTTCTCGCGGTCGCCGGATCCCCGTTCGCCGATCTTGGTACATGCTTTCCTGAATTCAGGGAAACATGTACTATCGGGTCATGCTGACCGTAGCCCCCGAGATCGAGGTGCTCGCCAGGTTCGGACGCGCCCTGGCCGACCCGATCCGCTGCCGCGTCCTCCTCGCCTTGCGCGAAGCCCCGGCGCACCCCGCCGAACTGGCCGACCTGCTCGGCGTCTCCCGGACCCGGCTGTCGAACCACCTGGCCTGCCTGCGTGACTGCGGCCTCGTCGTGGCGGTCCCCGTCGGCCGCCGCACCCGCTACGAGCTGGCCGACCCCCGGCTCGGCCACGCCCTGGACGACCTGCGCGCCGCCGTGGTCGCGGTGGCCGCCGACGCCGACCCCACCTGCGCCGACGCCGCCGAGAAGGGCTGCTGCCGATGACCGCCGATCTCGGCCCCGGCCGTGGCCTCGGGCCTGGTCCCCGTCCCGTTCCCGGGCTCGGCATCGGGCCGTCCCCGGCCCGCCGCACCGCGCTGCGACGCCGCATCCGGCTCCTGGTCGCCGCCACCATCACCTACAACGTGATCGAGGCCGCCGTCGCCATCACCGCCGGCACCGTGGCCTCCTCCGCCGCCCTGGTCGGCTTCGGCCTGGACTCGATCATCGAGGTCGCCTCCGCCGCCGCCGTCGCCTGGCAGTTCTCCGCCGCCGACCACGAGCGACGGGAGAGGACCGCGCTGCGCGTCATCGCGGTCTCGTTCTTCGCGCTGGCCGCCTACGTCGCCTACGACGCCGCCCGCGCCCTGCTGGGCGTCGGCGGCCAGGCCGGGCACTCCACCCCCGGCCTGGTGCTGGCCGCCGTGTCGCTGCTGGTCATGCCGTTCCTGTCGGCCGCCCAGCGCCGCGCCGGCCGCGAACTCGGCTCCGCCTCCGCCGTCGCCGACTCCAAGCAGACCCTGCTCTGCACCTACCTGTCCGCCGTACTGCTGGCCGGGCTCGCGCTCAACAGCCTGTTCGGCTGGTCCTGGGCCGACCCGATCGCCGCCCTGGTCATCGCCGTCGTCGCGGTCAAGGAGGGCCGCGAGACCTGGCGCGGGGACACCTGCTGCGCGCCCATCGCCGCCACCGCCGGGCCGGAACCGGCGGAACGGAGACGCGCGGCAGAGCAGGCGGAACGGCACTGCGCGGACGGCTGCTGCGCACCGGGCGCGCCCCGGGCGAAGGAGAACCTCGCCTGATCGGCCGCCCGATGCCCGCCCGAGTGCGCACCGCCCGCGACGCCGCCGGCGGCTGAGGAAACGGATGGAACCCGGCACCCGGTCTTCGCCAGGATGGGGAGATGAGCGTTCCCGCCACCGGCGTCCGCCTGCCCTGGCAGGCCGTACCGGAGAAGATCCGTCAAGCCGTCGAGGACCATCTGGGCGCCCCGGTCGCCGAGGCCGTGACCCAGACCGGAGGGTTCTCACCCGGCGCCGCCGTACGGCTGAGGCTGGCCGACGGGCGGCGCGCGTTCGCCAAGGCCGTCGGCCCGGAGCCGAACCCGCACAGCGCGGACATCCACCGGCAGGAGGTCCGCGTCGCCGCGGCGCTCCCCGCCGCCGCGCCCGCGCCCAGGCTGCTGGCCTCCTTCGACTCCGACGGCTGGGTGGCGCTGCTGTTCGAGGACGTGGACGGCCACCCACCCGCCGAGCCGTGGCACGCCGCCGAACTGGAGCGGGTGCTGGACGCCCTGGACCGGCTGGCCGCCGTGCTGACACCCTCGCCCGTCACGGCGCCGACCCCCGAGGAACGGTTCGGCGAGCAGTTCCAGGGATGGCGGCGACTGGTCGCGGCCCGCGACGAGGGCGCCGACGACCCGGCCGGGCTCGACCCGTGGGCCGCGCGCCACCTGGACGCGCTGGCGGACCTGGAGGCGGGCTGGACGGCCGCCGCGGCCGGGGACTCCCTGGTCCACGGCGACATCCGGGCCGACAACCTGCTGCTCACCCCGGACGAGGTGATGGTCGTCGACTGGCCCTGGGCGTTCGTCGGGGCGCCGTGGCTCGACCTGCTGATGATGCTGCCCAGCGTCCGGATGCAGGGCGGCCCGCCGTGCGAGGAGGTCTTCGCCGCCCGCCCGGTCGCCCGGGACGCCGACCCGGCGGCGGTGACGGCGGTGCTGGCCGCGACCGCCGGTTTCTTCGTCGACTACTCCCTGCGGCCCGCCCCGCCGGGCCTGCCCACCCTACGCGCCTTCCAGGCGGCCCAGGGGCGGATCGCCCTGGAATGGCTCCGCGCCCGCCTGCAGTGACCGCCGGGGACTCACGCCGGGTCCGGCGGTACGGCGCTGCCGATGTCGGCGAAACGGATCGTCCGGCGGAACCGATGGCTGGATACTGATCTTCCAGCATCGGGACAGCTAGGGAGGAACCGGATGGGGACCGAGGGCCGCACAGCGGAGATCATGGTCGCGGAGGCCCGCAAGGCGTTCTGGGTGATGGTCGGCTTCCTGGCCCTCATCTGGGCGCTGCAGGTCGCCAACTGGCTGTCGGGCTACGAGCTGAGCTACGAGCACGGCATCCAGGCGTGGCACCCGGAGAGCCTGCCCGACATCCTCTCGGCCCCGTTCCTGCACTTCAGCTGGGAACACATCGAGGGCAACTCCGGGCCGCTGTTCGTCTTCGGCTTCCTGGCGGCCTACCGGGGCGTCAGGAGGTTCCTCGGCGTCACGGGGTTCATCGTCCTGGTCAGCGGCCTCGGCGCCTGGTTCACCTCCAGTCCGCAGAGCGTCGGCGCGGGTGCGAGCGGCGTCGTCTTCGGCTACTTCGGCTACGTCCTGGTGCGCGGCGCGTTCGACCGGCACCTGATCGACATCGTGGTCGGCGTGGTCATGGCCCTGTGCTTCGCCTACCAGTTCGCCGGGCTGCTGCCCGAGGAGGGCGTCGGCTGGCAGGCCCACGTGTTCGGCTTCCTCGCCGGGCTGGTCGGCGGCTGGCTGTTCCGCGACCGCCGCCGCCCCCGCCCGGTCCCGGCCGCCCCGCAGGGGGAGCCGAGGTCCGCACTGCTGAAGGAACTGGACGACCTCGGCCTCTGACGACCGTACGGCGCCTTCCGCTCAGGGGCCGGAATGGTCGCAGGGCTTTTTCTCGTCAGCCGGGTACGGGTCGAAGAAGCCTTTCTTCGCCCGGCGGAGGAAATCCGCCCAGGCGTCGAATCCGAAAAGGACGCCGCGCTGGCCCGGAATGGTTATCCGCACCCCATCACGGTCCATTATGACGATCACCCGCACGCCGGCGCCTCCCGTTCGTCCGGGGCCCGGCGGACGCCGGAATCCGGGGTCGTGCCGGTCTTCTCTCGTGGCGCCGGATCGGCGGCCTCATCCCGGGCCGGGCGGGCGTCGAGGGCGCACCAGACCGTACGGCCCCGCGCCCCGTGGTCGCGGACTCCCCAGCGGCCCCGGGACAGCTCCGCGACGATGGTCAGGCCACGCCCGCGCTCCTGGTCGTCCGGTACGGCACGCGGCACGTACGGGTCCCACGGGACGCCGCCCGGGTCGGTCACCTCGACGCGCAGCAGATCTCCCGCGCGGGCGAGGACGAGCAGGATCAGGTCGTACGGCCCGGCCGGACGCGCGTGGACGACCGCGTTCGTGACGAGTTCCGAGGCCGCCAGCCGTACGTTCTCGTAGGCCGGGTGGTCCGCGCCGATCCATTTCACTATGTGGGTTCGGGCATGGGCGGCGGACGGCGGATCGGCTTTCAGATACGCCTCCCCGAGGACCCCCGTGCATTCTTGCGCGGGTCCGCCCGTAGAATCGTTCGCGCGATTCATTCTCACCTGTCCCGCCTCCGCCGACGATTTTTCGATTGCGCCTTCGCAGCATGGCATCGGACGGATACATTGGGTATGCGAACGACTACGGTCCGTTCCACGCATCCCGCGAAACCTCAGGCGAAACGAGGTGATCCCCCGTGCCAGGCCCCAAGGATCTCGACCCCACGAAGTCACCGGTGGCCTTCTTCGGCTACGAGCTGCGGAGATACCGGCAGGAGGCCGGTCTGACCCAGGACAACCTGGCCAGGCGGGCCGGGTTCGCGCTGACCACGGTCTCCATGGCCGAGACCGGCAGCCGCCCGCCGACCGAGGAGTTCGCCCGCCGCTGTGACCAGGCGCTGGGCGTGGGCGGCGCGCTGATCCGGATCAAGGAGATGATCGACAACGTCTCGGCCCAGCTCCCGGCGTGGTTCCGGCCGTGGGCCGAGATCGAGCAGGCCGCCGAGAGCCTGCGGACCTGGGAGCCGCTCCTCGTCCCCGGGCTGCTGCAGACGGCCGAGTACGCGAGGGTCCTCTTCGCCAACGAGCCGGGAGCCACGGCGGAGAAGGTTGAGAAGGACGTGGCCGCCCGGCTGGACCGGCAGCGCATCCTGAAGCGGGACGACCCGCCCATGCTCTGGGCCGTCCTCGACGAAGGCGTGCTCACCCGGCCGGTCGCCGGTGACGCGGTCATGGCGGCGCAACTGGACCGCCTGCTGGAGGCCGCCGCCCTGCCGCACGTCACCATCCAGGTGGTGCCGTTCGACTCGGGCGCGACCGTCGGCCTGCTGGGAGCCTTCGCCATTGCACAGGTGCGGGGGCTGACAAATACTGTCTACATGGAGTCGGCCGGGCAGGGGCAGGTCACCGACCGGCCCGTCGACGTCGCCGACATCACCGTCAAATACGAGGCGATCCGTTCCGAGGCGCTGCCCCAGCGGGCGTCACTGGAGCTGATCAGGGAGACGAGGGACCGATGGACCGCGAGCTGAGCGGGGCCGTGTGGGTGAAGTCGCCGTTCTCCGGCGGTAACGGCGGTAACTGCGTGGAGGTCGCGAGGCTGTCCGGTGGCCGGGTGGGGGTGCGGGACAGCAAGGATCCGTCGGGTCCGGCGTTGGTGTTCACGCCGGGGGAGTGGGCGGCCTTCACCCGCTGGGTCCGCACCGACGACACCGTCTGATCTGGGCCAGGGCGAAGCTCAGACGTCCAACTCCCGAAGCCGTCATACCTGTGGGACCACCTGGACGCTAAGGCATGAACCAAGCGAGGCCGTACCGGTGTCATGCCCCAACAGCTCCTGCTGATCTTCGATACGACGTAAACTCACCTCCGTGAGCGCTGCACCCGAAGAGTATGGCGACCTGCACCGCCTGGTCGACCGTTTGACGCTGAGTCAGGCCCGGGCTTTGCGTGCCGTCGTCTTGGAGCTCGTTGAGAGCGAGCCATCGCTTCCCGCCGAAACACACGGTCGGCGCCGGAGACTGTCGTTCGCTGGAATCATTGATGACGAGCCGGACAGCGCCCAGCGTTCGGAGGAGATTCTCCGCGATCGGTTCCGGAGCAACCAGTGCTGATCTGCGACACCGGTCCTTTATATGCGGCCATGAACCGTAAAGATCAGAATCATGCTCGCTGTCTCAACCTCCTCGAGACCCACCTTGGTCCTCTGGTCCTTCCTGGTCCTGTGCTCGCGGAGGTCTGCTGGTTGTTGGAATCACGAGTAGGACCCGCTGCGGAAGCTGACTTCCTGCAGTCCGTCGTGGATGGCGAACTGATTATGGAGCCTCTGACCACTGCCGATGTCGCCAGGATGAAAGCTCTGGTAGTTAAGTACGCGAACTTTCCCCTCGGGGCGGTGGACGCGTCCGTGATCGCGGTCGCGGAGAGACTTCGTGTTCAGGAAATCGCCACTATAGATCATCGACACTTCGGGGCCGTGAAGAACTCACAGGGCGGCCACTTCACGTTGCTGCCGTAGCCGTCGGCCTCCGTCCTGCGGGCTGCCGGAAGCCGACCACCCGTAAGGCACGGACTCCGAGCCCCATTCGTAGCGATCTGCGAAGATGATCACATGGATGAGTTGATCCCCGTGCTGCGGGTCGAGGACGCTGCGGTGGCGGTCGGGTGGTACGAGCGGCTGGGATTCACCAAGCAGTGGGAGCACCGATTCGAGCCGGACCTTCCCGCTTTCGTCGAGATCGCCCGGGACGGGATGCGGATCTTCCTGTCCGAGCACGGGGGTGACGCGCGTCCCGGCACACTGCTGTACCTTCGGGTGGCCGACGTCGACGCCGTGGCCGCCGAGTTCGGCGTCACGGCGCGGGACCTGCCCTGGGGCCGCGAGGCCGAGATCCGCGATCCCGACGGCAACCGCATCCGGGTCGGCGTCTCGACGGCCTGACGGGGGACGGGCCGGCGTCTTGACGGCCTGACGGAGGAGACGGGTTGCCATTTCAGCGGCCTGACGGGGGCGGGCCGGCATCCCGAGGACCTGACGGAGGAGCGGAAAGTGAACGAGCCGGTGCCCGCCGAGCTGCTGGAGATCGCCGACGCCCTGCTTCCGGGCGCTCCGCTCGACACGGCCCGCCTCTTCGGCGGCGGGATCCACGACGTCGTCCTGCTTCCCGGGGTCGCGGCCGTGCGGGTCACCAAACGCCCGTCAGGGGCCGCCGCGCTGCCGCGCCGTACCGAGATCCTGCGGGTGGTCGCCGCGGCCGGTCTGCCGTTCGCGGTGCCGGAGCCGTTGACGCCGGTGACGATGTTCGGGGAGCGCGCGGCCGTCGCCGTCTCGTGGCTGGACGGCGCCGCGATGCCCGACGACGTGGGCGATCCGGAGGGGATCGGCGAGCTGCTGCGGGCGTTGCGTGAGCTTCCCGTCACCGCGGAGCTGAAGGCGGTGCTGGGCGAGCCGCGTACCTTCACCGGCGGCCACCACTGGTCGGAGATCCTCACCGAGGAGGTGCTCCCGCGCCTGCCCGCGAGGTGGCGGGAGGAGGGCCGGCGGCGTCTCGACGACGCGATGGCCCTGGAGGAGGTCCCCGACGCCCTCGTCCACGGCGACCTCGGCGGCGGCAACGTCCACTGGGGTGAGGACGGCAAACTGGTCGGCGTCCTGGACTGGGACCGCGCCCACCTGTTCGACCCGGCGGTCGACGCCGCCTTCATGGGATGGGTGCACGGCTGGGACAACGTCCGCGCCGCCGTGGACGGCGATACCTACCGCCGCGCCCGGGTCTGGGACCGTACGTTCGGCGTCACCCACCTCGTCGCGGCCCTCGACGGCGCGCCCCTGGGAAACGCCGAGAGTTACGTAGAGCACATCGTCGCCTGGCTGGAGCAGTATGGCTGAGCGCCGGCCGTACGGATTCCCGGAAGATTTCCGGTGCGATCCTGTCCGGAAGCGGGGGGCTGGTTCGTCATCGTGATGAGCCCCGGTACCGGGGAGCGACAGGAGACACCGAGGAGCCGTGAAGATGAAGTACATGATGTTCGTGTGCAGCGACGCCGAGCCCGACACCGACACCGCCGACATGCCCGACATCGAGAAGTGGGTCGCGGAGAACGACTCCCGGGGCCGCCGCCTGGACGGCAGCGTGCTGGGGTCGACGTCCGCGGCCACCACGGTCCGGGTCCGCAACGGCCGGCTGCTGGTCTCCGACGGGCCGTTCGCGGAGACCAAAGAGGTGATCGTGGGCTACGACCTGCTGGAGTGCGCGGACCTGGACGAGGCGATCGAGGTGGCCCGCGCCCACCCGATGGCCCGCAACGGGCGGCTGGAGCTGCGCCCGCTGATCGACCTGGCCGACTGACGACGTGACGGGTGAGACGTCCGAGGCCGCGGCGGCCATGACGCCTGAGGCCGCGACGACGTCCACGACGCCCGGAACCGCGGCGGCCGCGGCCACGGCGTCCACGATGCCCGAAGCTGCGGCGGCCACGGTGCCCGGAGCCACGGCGTCCGCGGACGCAGTGGCCGACGCCGTCGCGGCCGCGGGCGTCGACGCCCGCCCGCGGATCGTCGCCGCGCTGATCCGCGTCACCTCCGACTGGACGCTGGCCGAGGACTGCGCCCAAGAGGCGCTGGCGCTCGCCCTGTGGCGGTGGCCGCGGGAGGGCGTGCCGGGCAATCCGGGCGGCTGGCTGATGACGGTGGCCCGCAACCGCGCGATCGACGTGCTGCGCCGCGCGTCGGTCGAGCGCCGCAAGCTGGCCGAGGTGGCGGCGCTCGCCCTCACCGACCCGGTCTCGTCCCCGGAAGAGCCCGGGGACGAGGTCGTGGACGACCGGCTGCGGCTGATCTTCACCTGCTGCCATCCCGCGCTCTCCCTGGAGGCGCGGGTGGCGCTGACGCTGCGGACGGTCTGCGGGGTGCCGACCGCCGACATCGCGCGGGTCTTCCTGGTCGGCGAGTCGGCCATGACCCGCCGCCTGACCCGGGCCAAGACGAGGATCGCCGACACCGGGATCCCGTACCGGGTTCCGGCCGGCCCGGCGCTCGCCGAGCGGCTCCCCGGCGTCCTGGCCGTGCTGTACCTGCTGTTCACCCACGGCTACAACGCGGACGGCCGGCCCGCGTTCGCCGACGAGGCGATCCGCCTGGCCCGGCTGCTGAGGGAGCTCATGCCCGTTGAGGGCGAGGTGACCGCGCTGCTGGCGCTGTTCCTGTTCCAGCACTCCCGGCGTGACGCCCGCCGCGACGACCACGGCGATCTCCTGGCCCTGGACCGGCAGGATCGGCGCCGCTGGGACCGCGACGCGATCGCCGAGGGCCTGCGCCTCCTCACGGAGACGCCGCAGGACGACCTGTACGCGCCGCGGGACCGCCCGCACGCGTTGCGGAACGGCTCGCACGCGCCGCGGGACGGCCGGCACGCGCCGAGGGATGATCCGTACGTGCCGCAGGACGGTCCGTACGCGCTGCAGGCGCGGATCGCCGCCCGCCACGCCACCGCCGTCTCCGCCGGCGCCACCGACTGGCCGGCCATCGCCGCGTGCTACGACCGGCTGGCCGGGATCCAGCCCTCACCGGTGGTCGAGCTGAACCGCGCGGTGGCGCACGGCTACGCGCACGGGCCGGAGGCCGGGCTGGCCCTGCTCGCCCGGATCCGCGCCGGAGGCGTCCTGGACGGCCATCCTCTCGCCGTCGCCGCGGAAGCCGACCTCACCGCCCGCCGGGGAGATCCCGGAGACGGTGACCGGGCCGCCGTCCTGTTCCGGCGGGCCGCCGCCGCGGCCCACTCCGAACCCGAACGCCGGGCGCTGCTCGACCGCGCCGACGAGGCGGCGCGTCGTCCGGCGGACCGGTCGGCGGATCGGTCGGCGGATCGGCCGGTGGATCGTCCGGCGGGAGGACTCCCGGGAGAAGATCCACAGAACAGGATCTAGGCGGGCCGGGGCACGGAGGCCCATCCGGGGAGGGTGAACCACCGGGGTACGGCGCGGCGCAGCGCCTCGGGCCCCCGTACCTCGACCGCGTGGGCGCGCAGCGCGTCCGGCCAGCTCAGCTCGCCGCGCCAGATCCCGACCATGCTGCGCACATCGGCGGTGACCGTGACGGTCACGGCGTGGCCGGGGTCCGTGTCGCAGACGTCGACCTCGTCGTGCGTGATCACGAGCCACCAGTCGCGGCCGCCGGGCGGCGCGTCCGGGAACCGGAACTCGATGACCGTCCGCCCGTCCGGGACGGCGGACAGGTCGACGTTGCGGTGCATGTCCCACAGCAGCAGCTTCGGGTCCAGGTCGTCGTCGCCCAGCTCCCCGATCCAGCGGACGCCCCAGGCGGCGAGCGCTTCGATCATCGGCCGCAGCTCGTGCCCGGCCCGGGTCAGGACGTACCGCACCTCGTTGTCCCTGACGTGCCTCTCCACGATGCCGGCCCGGGTGAGCCGGTGCAGCCGCCGGGACAGCAACGTGGGGGACATGCGCGGCAGGCCGCGGCGCAGATCGTTGAAACGCTCGGTGCCGCACACCAGTTCCCGGACGACGAGCAGCGTCCAGCGTTCGTCGAGCAGTTCGGCGGCCTTGGCGACCGGGCAGAACTGGTGGTACGAGGAGCCCATGCCCGCAGTCTGGATCCCGCCCGCCATGAACGCCAGGGGGGAGTCGTGCCGGGTCCCGGCGGACGCCGGTACAGATCGTGTACTGGATGGCGCCCCCGCGGCTCCTTACCGTCGGTTCCAGTCCATCGCGGATCACGACGAAGGAGAGACGCCATGACCGCACAGAGCGATCCGCCGCAGGCCGACCGTGCCCTGAAGGCCCGGCACCGCGCCATGTGGGCGCTGGGCGACTATCCCGCGGTCGCCGCCGAGGTCATCCCCGGGCTGGGTGAGATCCTGGTCGAGGCGTGCGGCGTGGGACCGGGGCACCGGGTGCTGGACGTGGCCGCCGGGTCCGGGAACGCGGCCATCCCCGCGGCACTGGCCGGGGCGGACGTGGTGGCCGGCGACCTCACCCCGGAACTGCTGGAGGCCGGACGGGCCGTGGCGGCGCGGCGCGGCGCGGTGCTCGAGTGGCGGCAGGCCGACGCGGAGGCCCTGCCGTACGCCGACGGCGAGTTCGACACGGTCATGTCCTGCGTCGGGGTCATGTTCGCTCCTCACCACCGGGCCGCCGCGAACGAGCTGGTCCGGGTCTGCCGTCCGGGCGGCGTGATCGGCCTGATCAACTGGACGCCGGAGGGGTTCGTCGGCCAGATGTTCGCGGCGATGAGGCCGTACGCGCCGCCGCCTCCGCCCGGTGCGCAACCCCCGCCGCTGTGGGGCAGCGAGGACCACGTCCGGGCGCTGCTCGGGGACGCGGTCACCGATGTCGTCGCGCGCCGGCGGACGGTCACGATCGACAGGTTCGCCCACCCCGGCGCCTTCCTCGACTACTTCAAGGCCAACTACGGCCCGACCGTCGCCGCCTACCGGGGGGTGGCCGGGGATCCCGGCCGGGCCGCCGCCCTGGACCGGGCTCTCACCGAGCTGGCCCGAGCCCATATGCGGGAGGGGGCGACGATGGAGTGGGAGTACCTCCTCCTCACGGCGCGCAGGCGGGGCTGACGGAGAGGACCGTTCGTGGAAGCCGGGGGCATCGCCGGGCCGGGCACGCTTCCTCCGCCCTGCCGCGCCGCCCCGCCGGTTTCCTGCCGTGCCGTCGGAAGCGTCGCCGGAGGGCCTGTGCGGGCGCCCCTCCCACCGCTCGCCGTAAGGGATGTGCCAAAACTCGGGCATAGTGTGTATATTTTCCGTAATTGGGTCTCATCTGAGGGAGGATTTATCGTGCGAGCGTTCCCGCGGGTGCTCTTCGACGAAGCACACAGCGAGTCATGGACGATCCGCCGGGAGGTCGCCGAGACGATGAATCCAGGCCATCCCGACGACAACAGCTACGCCCGTGCCGCCGACGTCCTGCGCCGCCTCGGCCACACCGTGGCCGCGCACACCGAGGGGCCGGTCACCCCGGCCCTGCTGGCGGGACAGGACGTCTTCGTGATCGCCCACCCGTCGGCCGGCCGCTGGGAGCGCACCACCGGCCTGGGCAGCCCGGTCTTCCCCGTGGAGGAGCTCGACGCGATCGAGGAGCACGTCCGGGGCGGCGGCGGCCTGGTCGTGCTCGCCGAGTGCGAGCAGGAGAAGTACGGCAGCAACCTCACCGACCTGCTCGCCCGCTTCGGCGTCGGCGTCGAGCACCTCACCGTCCAGGACCCGCGCAACGCCCACAACGGCGTGGCCGCCTGGGTCCTCGGCACGCCCGCCGCGACCGAGGGCGAGGACCCGCTGGCCGGAGCCCGCCGCGCCTGCTTCTACCGCGCCGGGGTCCTCACCGCCCCCGGGGACGCGACCGTGCTGTTCTCCACCTCGCCCACCGCCGACCCGGCCGGCCGCCCGCTGGCCGTGGCCGTACGGCACGGCGAGGGCCGCGTCGTCGTGCTCGCCGACTCCGACCTGTTCGGCGACGACTCGATCGGCGACTACGACCACGCCGCGCTGTGGGGCAACCTCGTCACCTGGGCCGCGCGGATCCCCGCCGCCAGGGCCGCCGCCACCGGCGAGACGGAGGCGCGAGCCGCCTTCCGCGAGCTGAAGGAGGCCGTCGAGGCGCTGAAGCCGCTCCAGGCCAAGGACGGCTCGGTCGAGCGCGACCACGAGCGGGCGGCGGAGCTGGTCGCCGAGATCGCCGGCCACGTCACCCGGCTCGCGCCCCGCTTCCCGCACGACGAGGCGTACCTCGCCGCGGTCGTCACCGACCTGAACCGGTGGGCCGAGGCGGGGCTGGGCGTGCCCGACTTCCTGGACTCGCTCAACGCCTTCCACCCCGACACCCAGCGGGTCGACGGCCTGGAGCACCTCGTCGTCTTCCCGATGTACACCCAGAACGGCACGACCTTCCGCTACCTGGAGGCCGTCTGGATCCGCACGATCTGGCCCGAGTGGCTGGCCGAGCTGGAGCGCACCCGCTACGACAACGCGCTGTTCGTGCCGATCGCCTTCGAGGACTTCACCTCCGGCTACGACACCAACTCCGCGGTGCTGTTCCCCGAGACCGTCGCGGTCCGTGAGACCCCGCCCCGGTTCACCTGGGGCGGCATCTTCGCCGACCGTGAGGCGGCCCGGTTCCGCGCGGTCAGCGGCGCCGCCGCGAGCACCCTGAAGCTGGCGCTGCCGCCGGACGCCGCCCGGCTCGTCGCCTCCCAGGAGCTGGCCCAGGACACCTTCGTGCTGTGGGACCTGATCCACGACCGCACCCACAGCCACGGCGACCTGCCGTTCGACCCGTTCATGATCAAGCAGCGCATGCCGTACTGGCTCTACTCGCTGGAGGAGCTGCGCTGCGACCTGACCGCGTACGGCGAGGCGGTGAAGCTGGAGGCCGAGGGCGTGCCGCACGCCCGCTACGTGCAGATCGCGATCCTGTTCGACCGGCTGTTCCGCTTCCCGATCACCGGCGAGCGGGTCCGCAACTACGACGGCCTGGGCGGGCAGCTCCTCTTCGCCTACCTGCACCGCAACGACATCGTCCGCTGGACCGACAACCGGCTGAGCGTCGACTGGACCCGCGTGGCCGGCGGTGTCGCCGACCTGCGCACGGAGGTGGAGAAGCTCTACCGCGACGGCATCGACCGCTCCAAGCTCGCTCACTGGCTCGCCGCGCACCAGCTCGTCGCCGCCTACGTCGAGCCGCACCCGGCCTCGGTCTGGGCGCGCGGGGTGGACGCGCTGCCGGTGGAGGGCTTCCCCAAGGCCGTGGTGGACGCGGTGCTGCCCGACGAGTTCCCCCTGAGCATGTTCTACGAGGCCCTGCGTCGTAAGCTCACCGACGTCATCGACTCCACGAAGGGGATCCGAGCATGATCATCCTCGTTGCGGGCGCGGCGGGACCCACGGGCCAGGCGTTCGTCCGCCGCTTCACCGACAAGGGCCACACCGTCATCGGCGTCGACAGGGCCGGGGCCGACGGCGATCGCGCGGTCGACCTGCTCGACTTCGACGCCGTCAAAAGGCTCGCCCGGGACGTCGAGGCCGAGCACGGCCGCGTGGACGGCATCGCCCACCTGGTCGGCGGCTGGCGCGGCGGGAAGACCTTCGCCGAGACGAAGCTTTCGGACTGGAACCTCCTGCACGACCTGCTGATCCGCACCCTCCAGCACGTCACGCTCGCCTTCGAGCCGTTGCTCAAGGCGAGCGAGAGGGGCCGGTTCGCCATCGTCTCGGCCACGGCCGCCCAGAACCCCACCCAGGGCAACGCGGCCTACGCCACCGCCAAGGCCGCCTCCGAGGCGTGGACGCTGGCCTTCGCCGACGCGCTGTCCGGCACGAACGCCACGGCGAATATCCTGGTCGTCAAGGCCCTGGTGAACGACGCCATGCGCGCCGCGAGCCCGGAGCGGAAGTTCCCCGGCTTCACCGACGTCGCCGACCTCGCCGGAGCGTTCGACGCGCTGTGGGAGACCGACGCCAACGGCACCAGGATCGACCTGACCCGCGGGTAGCGCCCGCGGGGACGACACCGACGACGTCGACGACGACGGCACCGACGTGCGGCGCCCGGCGACGGGCGCCCCCCCCCCCCGCCCCCCCCCCCCGCCGGCGGGGCCGCCGGCCGCGCCAGCCCGGCCCCCGCCCGGCGCGCCGGGCCCCCGC
>NZ_JBEZNH010000002.1:0-329462 GCF_040653115.1 Streptosporangium sp. NPDC048047
AGCACCTGACCAACCCGCGTCACCTGGCCGCGTCCGCTGAGCGGCTGGCCGCCGCTCAGCGGGATCTGGCTCGCAAGAAACGCGGCTCCGCGCGGCGGCGTAAAGCGGTGGCGCGGGTTGCGGCGCTGCACGGCAAGATCCGCCGCCAGCGGCTGGACGGCGTGCACAAGGCCGCGCTGCGGCTGGTACGCGGCTATGACGTGATCGTGCATGAGAACCTGCGGATCGCGAACATGACCCGCTCGGCATCCGGCACGCTCGAGGCGCCCGGCACCAACGTGGCGCAGAAGTCCGGTCTCAACCGAAGCATCCTGGACGCGGGGTGGGGGGTGTTCCTGACGATCCTGTCGCACAAGGCTGAAAGCGCCGGTCGAGAGCTGATCGCGGTGAACCCCGCCGGCACCTCCCGCACCTGCTCGCGATGCAGGCACGTGGCCAAGGAGAACCGCCTCGATCAGGCCGCGTTCCGGTGCGTGGCGTGCGGGCTCACCGCGCACGCCGACGTCAACGCGGCGGTCAACATCCTGCGGGCAGGGCTTGCCCTTCGCGAGGCTGCGGAAGCGGCTTAGCGAGAAGCCGCTCCCTTCAGGGAGCGGAGGAGTCACGAAGGCGTCGACCATCTCCTCCTCGCGTCCGGCGCGGTAGGAGGCGGGCAGCAGTCGCAGCACACGGCGGTAACGCTCTTCGAGCACATCGCTGCGCCCGATCCGTTCGCGCGCGCCTCCTCCTTCGCCGGCCGCGTCATATCGGGTAGGGCTATATCGAATTCGCCGGAGGAGCCGGGCGGTTCAGGCGGGGGAGGCGAGCCGTTCGGCGGGGGCGAAGACCTGTGACAGCACGGCGCGGTGGGTGGGTGTGGCCTCGGTGTGGCGGGCGCGGCCTTCGTCGGTGATGAGGACGAAGACGCCCCGCCGGTCGTCCTCGCACATCCCCCGGCACACCAGGCCCGCCTTCTCCAGGCGGGCGATCAGCCGTGAGCAGGCGCTCTGGCTGAGGTGGACCGCGTCGGCCACCTCCTGGACGCGGTATTTCTCCCGGCCGCCCTCGACCATGCGCTCCAGCACCTCGAACTCGCTCATGCCGAGCCCGTGCCGCTCGGAGAGCTCGCGCTCCAGCGCGCAGGTGGTCATGGCGTGCTTGGCCAGCACCTCGCGCCAGGCGCCGACCAGGGACTCCTCGCTCATGCGCGGATCATACCATGCGTGAACATTTAATGCACAAGAACTTAATTCGTTTGCATTAGATGCATCTGCATGGAAAAGTGTGCGGCATGCCTCATTCGTCCCCCGACGAGCGCTGGGCCGCGCGCCTCTGGGCCGCGCTCACCGTGCTCTCCGCCGTGGTGTTCCTCGACGCCCTCGACGTGTCGATGGTCGGCGTGGCCCTGCCGTCCATCCAGGCCGACCTGGGCCTCTCCACCTCCGCCCTGCAATGGGTGGTCAGCGGCTACGTGCTCGGCTACGGAGGTCTGCTCCTGCTGGGCGGCCGCACCGCCGACCTGCTCGGCCGGCGCCGGGTCTTCCTGGCCGCGCTGGCCGTCTTCGCGGTGGCCTCGCTCCTCGGCGGCGTGGTGAACGACGGAACCCTGCTGATCGCCGCCCGGTTCGTCAAGGGTGTCAGCGCCGCCTTCACCGCCCCCGCCGCGCTGTCCATCATCACCACGACCTTCGCTGAGGGTCCGTCCCGCAACCGGGCCCTCAGCGTCTTCACCGCCGCGGGCGCCAGCGGCTTCTCCCTGGGCCTGGTCATCTCGGGCTTCCTGACCCAGCTCGGCTGGCGCTGGACGTTCCTCATGCCGGTCCCCGTCGCCGTCATCGCGCTGGTCGCGGCGCTGCGTTACCTGCCCAGGCGCGAGGAGGAACGGGCCGAGGGCGGACACGACCTCATCGGCGCGGTCACCATCACCGCCTCCATGCTGCTGCTGGTGTTCACCGTGGTCCAAGCCCCCGAGGCCGGCTGGGGCTCGCTCCGCACCATCGGCTCGCTGGCCGGGGTGGTGGCGCTGCTGGCCGCGTTCGTGGTCACCGAGCGGCGGGTCAGGCACCCCCTGGTACGGCTCGGCATCCTGCGGTCCGGCCCGATCGTCCGGGCCAACCTCGGCCTGGTCATCCTGTTCGGCTCCTACGTCGGCTTCCAGTTCGTGGCCATGCAGTATTTCCAGAACTTCCTGCACTGGTCGGCCCTGGCGACCGCGCTGGCCTTCCTGCCCGCCGGGCTGCTGGTCGCGGTGACCTCCACCAAAATGGGCGATCTGGCCGACCGGTTCGGCACCGGCAGACTGATCGTCGTCGGCTCGGCCGCGCTGGCCGGCGGCTACGCCTTCTTCCTCAGGGTGAACGCCGACCCGGACCTGGTCACGCTGGTCATCCCGGGCATGGTCCTGCTGGGCATCGCCTTCGCGCTGTCCTTCCCGTCGTTGAACATCCAGGCGACCAACGGCGTCGCCGACGACGAGCAGGGACTGGCCTCCGGCCTGCTCAACACCTCCGGGCAGGTCGGCGGGGCGGTCGTGCTGGCCGTCGTGACGGCCGTGCTCACCTCGAACACGAGCGCCGACCCGCTCGACGGCTTCCGCGCGGCGATCACCGTCTCGGCGATCCTCGGACTCGTCGGCCTGGCGATCGCGCTCACCGGCCTCCGCCGTACCCGCACGGCCGTCCCCGCGGCGGACGGGGAGGCGCCGGAGGAGAGGGTGCTGGAGACCGTCTGACCCCTCCCGACCTCCGTCCGTCTTCCGCCTTCCGCCTTCCGCACGGTGACACAGGGGCCCGTACGGAAGGACCGGCTCACCGGCCGCCGCGCGGGCCCTCCCGGCCCGCGCGGCGGCCGGCGCGTGTGTCCGCCACGGCCGTACGGCCGCTCCCGGGGACCGTACGGCCGTGGCGGCCCGAAAGGACCGAAGCCCCCGTCCTTTCGGGCCGTACGGCCTTGATTCCGCCACGTTCCCCACCTGACCTGCGATGATCGAAGCGGTGCGGTGGCCGGTGCCGTCCACGGGGTGAACCGCCCCCGCCCCTGGGGCATCTAAGACGTAGGAGGCCCACCATGAAGCGCATCCGCGTCGCCCTCACCCTCGTCCTTATCGGCCTGCCGGCCGCCGGCTGCGGCGCCGCCGCACGGGACGCCGGCTTCACCCCCGCCGACCCGCCGGCCGCCACGGCGACCTCGGACGCCCCGGAGGATCCGGGCGCCTCCTCGGACCCCGCCGCGCCGCCGTCCTCCCCGTCCTCCTCGTCGTCCCCGTCGGCTCCGCCGGTCGCGCGGCCGGGGCAGAAGCCCCCGACGAGCACCCGGGAGGTCGAGGTCGAGCGCGACCTCGACGAGTCGCCGATCGTCACCGGCGCGCGGTTCGCCGAGCACGACGGGTTCGACCGCGTGGTGATCGACGTGAAGGGGGCACTGCCGGGCTACACCGTGCGCTGGGTGCCCAAACTGGTCCAGGAGGGGTCGGGCGACCCGATCGACGCCGTCGGCGGGGCCTACCTGGAGGTGAAGATGCGGCCGGCCGCGGCGCACGGCGACTCCGGGAAGCCCACCTGGACGGGTGGGCCGATCTTCCAGGCCCAGCTGGGCAACGTGCAGAACGTGGTCAAGACCGGCGACTTCGAGGGCGTGGTGGGCGTCGGCATCGTCCTGGACCACCGGGCGGGGTTCCGGGTGACGGAGCAGCGGAGCCCGAACCGGCTGGTCGTCGACGTCGCCCACTGACCGGTCCGCGGCGATCCGTGGAGGGTCACGGCCGGTCCGCGGCGGGCTCACGATCGGTCCGCGGCGGTTCGTAGCGGTTCGCGGAGGATCACGGTCGGTTCGTGGCGGGTCGCGGCCGGTTCGTGGCGAGCCACGGTCGGTTCGCGACCGGTACGCGGCCTGGAAAGTGACAAACTGGTCGTATGGTACGCAGAATCGATAGCGCGACACGGATCCCGGTCCCCGGCGGCAAGGTGATCGAGGAGTACGTCGGCCGCGTCAACAGCGGTGACGAGGCCCTCTCGATCGCCCACATGAAGGCCCCGGCGGGGTGGGAGGAACCGGCCCAGACCCCGGAGTTCGCCGAGTACACGCTGGTCCTCAAGGGCGTCGTCATCGTCGAGCACGCCGGTGGGACGACCGAGGTCGGCGCCGGGCAGGCGTTCGTGAGCGAGCCGGGGGAGAAGATCCGCTACAGCAGCGGCCCCGAGGGCGCCGAGTACGTCGCGGTCTGCCTGCCCGCCTTCTCGCCCGAGAGCGCCGGACGCGAGGAGTAGCCGGACGCGAGGAGCGGGCGGGGCCGCTCCGTCCGCAAGATTTCCGTTCCGACCTGCGACATAAGATGGCGAGATGAGTCAGCTACCCACCCTTGAGGAGATCCGCCGGGCTCCGAAGGTGTTGCTCCATGATCACCTCGACGGTGGTCTGCGGCCGGAGACCATCGTGGAGCTCGCCCGCGAGACGGGCTACGACCGGCTGCCCACGACCGATCCGGAGGAGCTGCGGACCTGGTTCCGCGAGGCGTCCGACTCCGGTTCGCTGGAGCGCTACCTGGAGACCTTCGACCACACGGTCGGCGTCATGCAGACGCGCGAGTCGCTGGTCCGCGTCGCCGCCGAGTGCGCGGAGGACCTGGCGGCCGACGGCGTCGTCTACGCCGAGGTGCGTTACGCCCCCGAGCAGCACACCTCGGCCGGGCTCAGCCTGGAGGAGGTCATCGAGGCCGTCCTGGAGGGCTTCCGGATCGGCTCCGAGGGCCGCGACATCCGGGTGGGCACCCTGCTCACCGCGATGCGCCACCAGGCCAGGTCCATGGAGATCGCCGAGCTCGCGGTCCGCTACCGCGACGTCGGCGTGGCGGGCTTCGACATCGCCGGGGCCGAGGCGGGTTATCCTCCGACCCGCCACCTCGACGCGTTCGAGTACCTCCAGCGGGAGAACGCCCACTTCACCATCCACGCCGGTGAGGCGTTCGGGCTGCCGTCGATCTGGCAGGCGATCCAGTGGTGCGGCGCCGACCGTCTGGGCCACGGGGTGCGCATCATCGACGACATCACGGTGACGGGCGACGGCGAGGCCAAGCTCGGCCGGCTCGCCGCCTACGTCCGCGACAAGCGCATCCCGCTGGAGATGTGCCCGACCTCCAACCTGCAGACCGGCGCGGCGCCGTCCATCGCCGAGCACCCGATCGGCCTGCTGCGGAAACTGAACTTCCGGGTCACCGTCAACACCGACAACCGGCTGATGAGCGGCACCACCGTCTCGCAGGAGTTCGCCAAGCTGTCGGAGGCGTTCGGCTACGGCTGGGACGACCTGCAGTGGTTCACGATCAACGCCATGAAGTCGGCGTTCCTGCCGTTCGACGAGCGCCTCGCGCTGATCAACGGTGTCATCAAGCCCGGTCTCGCGCGGCTCAAGTGGCAGGCGTGAGCGGGGCTCCGGGAGTGGGGTCGGTGTCATGAAGCAGGTGTTCCGGTCGAGGGCCGCGTTGATCCTCGGCTGGGTCTGGACGGCGTTCGCCGCGCTCAACGCGGTGGACCTCGTCGTCCGCTACAGCGGGCCGGAGTCGATGGTCGCGGGCGCGGTGCTGGCGGTCATCACCGCGCTGGTCTACATCACCTGCCTGCGCCCCGGGGTCGTGCTGGCCGAGGACGGCGTGCTGGTGCGCAACCCGCTCAGGGACACGTTCTTCCCCTGGGCGGCCGTGGACGACGTCGCGGTCTCCCACGCGATCAAGATCACTTCTGGTGACGCGGTCGTGCGCTGCTGGACGCCGCAGACCTCCGGCCGCGAGCGGGCGTCGGCCACGCGGCGGGCACGGCCCGCCCGCACCGGCGGACGGTTCCGCACCGAGGCGACGCCCACCAAGGGGGAGCAGGCCGCGGCCGAGCTGCTGGCGGGCAAGACCCACGCCGACTGGGTGGCCGAGCAGATCGCCGAGCGGGCCGAGTCCGCCCGGCGGGCCTCCGCCTTCACCGCCGCGCAGCCCACCGGCACGACGGGGACCCCCGACGCGACCGGCACCTCGGGTACGGCCGGAACCTCCGGCTCGGGTACGGCCGGCACGGCCGCCGGGAGCACCGGGGACACGGGAGACGCCGCGCGGACCCCGGTCAGGTCCGTCTGGGCCCCGGCCGCCATGGTCGCCCTGCTGGGCGCGCTCGCCGTGGTGATCGCCGCCGTGGTGGTCTCCTGACGGGAGACACCGGGTCGTTCCGACCTCACGTGCTCCGGGCCCTGGACCACGGAACACGGACCCGGGGTCTGGGCCACGGGCGGGTGTGGCCGCGCGCCGTCCCCGCCCGCCGTACCCCCGTCCCGCCCGCCCGGCCACGACCCGTCACCGTAAAGACGCCTCCGCCTCCGAGGCGGCGTGGAAACCTGTCGGTTTCCCGCCCCGTCGAATGTCGGTCGGCGGTCCGTGAACTGTCGGTTCCAAGCCCCGTGAAATGTCGGTGTTGCTGCCCTGAGCTGCGGTTCCAAGCGACCGTCGAATGTCGGTCGGCACCCCGTGAACTGTCGGTCGGCACCCCGTGAACTGTCGGTTACGCAACCCGTGAAATGTCGGTGATCCTGGTCCGGGCCGGGCCGGGTGCACGGTCGGTGTATGCGGCCGGGCACGGTCTCGTCATCGGGTGGAGGGCTCGTGGTGTTCCGCCGCCACGGCGCGTACGGGACCGTTGTCGGTTACGCGCCGGCGGCCGGTTCGCCGGGTGGCTCATCCTTCGGCGGGTCGGCTTCGAGGCGCCAGGCGCCGATCAGGTCCTCCGGCGTGATCAGTCTCACCTCGCCGGTCGTGGCCCCGCTGCGGGAGACGGCGAGCAGCGGGGTGGAGGCGTCGGCGCCCGGGAGCCTGGACCGGTGGACGATCAGCTCGTTCAGGTCGTGCCGGTCGAACGGCCGGTTCTCCAGCCATTTGACGGATCCGACCACGGTGATCTTTTTGGCGATCGGTTCGCGGTCCGCTCCGACGATGTCGATCTCCGGGTCGTCGGTGCGGGTCCAGTAGCCGCCGACGGCTCCAGTCTGCTCGGGCAGTCCGTCCATGCGCCGCAGGGACTCCCGGATGACCGGTTCGACCGCGGTTCCCCGCCAGGACGTCCACGTCCGCTGGAAGTTGGCGAGGGCCAGGTCGCCCCTGTCCCTTTCGATCTCCGGGAGCCAAGGGCCGACGAAGGCCAGCCAGAACCGCAGGTGCGTGTCCGCGATGTGGTATCGGGTCTCGCGTGATGGCCGGGTGGAGAGTGGAAGCTCGGCGGTGACCAGCCGTTTCTCCAACAGGAGCTGCAAGGCCCGGTTGAGCGAGGCCCTCGGGACGCCGGGGACCGCCCGCTCTATCGAGGAGCGGGTGCGCTGGCCCGAGCCGATCGCGCCGAGCACGATCCGTGCCTGGGCGTCGGGCGGCAGCTCGGCGGAGAGGGCGCGTTCGCCGCTCACGATCAGGGACGACGTGGAGTCCGTCAGAGCTTCCCGGAGGTACTCCTGGACGGAGAGCCCCGGCTCCCACTCCTCGCAGAGCATCGGCAGGCCGCCGGTCACCAGATGGGCGTCCACGGCGGTGGCCGCGGGCAGCTCCAGCTTGTCGGCCACGTCCGCCGGGGTGAGCGGGCTGACCACCATCTCGGTGGCCCGCATGTAGAAGGGCCGGTCGTACTGGTTGATCGCCTCCATCATCGACAGATCGGAGCCGATCAGGACGAGCAGCACGGGCAGGCGAGAGAACTCCCGGTCGAACAGCACCTGGAGGACGCTTTCGAGGTCGGGGCTGCTCGCGATCAGATAAGGCAGCTCGTCGATGACCACGACACTCGGGGCGTCCGGAGGGAGTGAGGCGGCCAGGAGACGCAGGGCGGAGTCCCAGGAGTCCGGTGACTGCCCGGTCAGCAGGTGGGCGGAGGGGAGGTCGGATGTGGAGGCGGCCTCGACGAACCTCCGGATCTGCTGGATCTCGGAGCCGCGGGTGGCCGAGTAGAAGAGATGGGGGACTCCGGCGCGCCGGATGAACTCCTCGGCCAGGCGTGACTTGCCGACCCGGCGTCGGCCGCGCATGAGGATGGCCCGGCCCGGCCGGCCGACGCGGCCCCCCGCCTCGACCTTGGACAGCAGCCTGCGCAGCTTGCCGAGCTCCCGTGACCTTCCGATGAACCCGTCCACGGCTCGATGGTCTCATTTCTGGGACACTCATTTCCGAGTGTCCCAGAAATGAGACTCTCAGCTTTGAGACGCTCAGCTTTGAGACCGTCTCACAGACCGAGGTGCGGGACCAGGCGGGCCAGTGCCCTGTCCGGGCGTGGTTCGGCGGCGAGGGCGGTCGCGAGCAGGACCCGTGCCTTGGGTGCGCGCAGCGACCCGGCGAACACCGCTCCCGCCTCGGCCAGGTCGACGCCGCCGCCCGCGCCGTACACCGGGGTCACCGGTCCCCGGGCGCAGCGGGAGGTGACGAGCACGGTGACGCCGTCGGCGACGCACGAGCGGATCTCGCGGAGCACCCCGGGCGTGGGGTTCCCCGCGCCCAGAGCCTCGACCACCAGCCCGCGGGCGCCGGCGGCCGCGCACGCCGCCACCTGGACGCCGTCGGCGTCCGGATGGACGGGCACGATGTCCACCCGGGGCTGCGGGCCCGCCATCTCCGCCAGGTCGAATCCGGCGGGACGCACGGGATGGAAGGCGATCCGGACCCGGTCGCCGGAGACCCGGCCGACGGGACCGTGGCCGGGGGAGGCGAACGCCTCGGGGGCGAGGGTGTCGGCCTTGGTCGCGTGCCGGGCGGCGTGGACGAGCCCGGCCATGGTGACGAGCGCGCCGAGTCCGCGTGCCGCGGGGTCGGCGGCCACCCGTACGGCGTCGCGGATGTTGCGCGGCCCGTCCCCGTCGGGTTCGGCCGCGTGCCGCTGGGCGCCGGTGAAGACCACGGTGCTCCCCGGGGGGAGGAGCAGGTCGAGCAGGTAGGCGCTCTCCTCCATGGTGTCGGTGCCGTGCGTGACGACGACGCCGTCCACCTCGGGATCGCGGACTTCGGCCACGATCCGCCCGGCGAGTTCGAGCATCCGGGCCCGGGTGAGGTTGAAGCTGTGTTCGAGCATCACCTCGCGGACCTCGGTCGTCACGGCCGTCTCCGCGGCGGTGACCAGCCGGTGGCCGGGAACCGCCACGCTGACCCCGCCCTCCGGAGCCGGGCGTGAGGCGATCGTGCCGCCGGTCGTCAGGATGCGGATCCTCGGTCCCATCAGGACAGCGCCCCCTCGCGTGCCACGCCCAGGCCGGCGTGGGCCCTGCGTGCCCGGACGGAGAGCAGGCAGTACAGGCCGCCGGCCACCAACCCTCCCGACAACCAGGAGAAGTCGGTGCCGCCCAGCGCGCGGGCGATCGGCCCCTGCGTCGCCGGGACGAGCCCGAACTGCCAGCTCCACGCCGCGACCAGCCCGAGGCCGAGGCTGACCAGGGCTCTGCGGTTCACCGTGCCGTACGGCGAGGCGTCGTCCCGGTACAGCGAGGCCACGTCCATCCGTCCCCCGCGGAGCACGAAGAAGTCCACCAGCACGATGCTCGCCCACGGGCTGATCCACACCAGGATCGAGACCATCCAGTTGTCGAAGGCGTGGGCGAAGCTGTCGGCCTGGACGAACACCACCAGGACGGCCGACGCCGCCGCGCCGGCGACGAGGGTGAGCTTCCACCGGGCGACGCGCACGCCGATCGACAGCGCGGCGAGCGAGCAGGAGTACAGGTTCAGGATGTTGGTGGCGACCGGCCCGTGCATGATCAGGAGCAGGACGGGCAGCGCCATCACGCCGAACACCTCGGTCACCAGCGTGGACGGATCGGCGCCGGCGCCCGCACTGGCCAGGCACGCGCCGAGGGCGGCCAGCCAGACGGTCGGCACGTACGTGCCGAGCGCGGTCGACCAGAACACCGACCGGTCGGAGGACCGGACCCGGACGAAACGACTGTAGTCCGCCGAGTAGGGAAGCCAGCTGATCCCCCAGCCGATGCCGATGGCGGTGAGCAGCTGGGTGACGGCGGTGACCTTGGACACCGGGGTCACGGCGGTGGTGGCCGTCCAGTCGAGGGTGGTCCTGGAGAGCGCGAGCACCGTCATGATCACCATGATCAGCACGGTGATCGGCACCGTGTACTTCTCGAAGGTGCGGATGGCGTAGAAGCCGTACAGCGCGAGGCCGAGCTGGACCGCCATGATGATCGCGGCGACCCCGTACTTCAGGCCGGTGCCGCCTTCGACGCCGAACCGCTGGAGGATCGCCATCACCAGGTCGAGCACGACCCAGGTGTTGACGCCGACCCAGCCCATGGTCAGCAGGCCCTGCACCAGGCCGGGGACGACGGCGCCCCTGCGGCCGAACGACGCGCGGCCGAGGACCATCTGGTTCACCCCGGTACGGTGCCCCATGACGTTGAACAGTCCGAAGACGGCGCATCCGACGAGGTTGCCGACGGCGATCACGGCCAGGGTCTCCAGCAGACTCAGCCCGAGGGTGATGCCCAGGGCTCCGAGCACCCAGTTGATCGGTGCGATGTTGGCTCCCGACCAGATCCAGAACTGCTGCCACGGCGTGGAGTCACGAGCCGCCGGGGGGATGGGTTCGATGCCGTGTTCGTCGAAGCGGGCGGTCCCTGACACGTCCGCTCGGGCGGGGTCGCTGGTCGACATGGCTGCCTCCTTGGTGATGCGCACCACATAAGCACCCGGGTCACCGCCGTTCACAGTGGAGAAATGTCTCCATATATCGCGATGGGCATGGATATATTCACAGGGTGTTCACCCTGTCCTCTCTCACGCGGAACGCCTCGCTGAAGCTGCGCGTGCTCGTCCCCGGCCCGGCCGGGGCGATGGAGTCCCCGATCGCCTGGATCCACAACACCGAGTTGCCGGACCCCTCCCGTTACGTGCGGGAACGTGAGCTCGTGCTGACCAACGGCCTGTGGCTCGACCGGGTGACCCCGGCGGAGTTCGTGGCCGGGCTGACGCGGGCGGGGGCGGCGGGGATCGTCTTCGGACTGCGTGAGGAGACCCCCGCGACGCCCCGGGAGCTGGTCCACGCCTGCCGGGAGGCCGGCCTGCCGCTGCTGGAGATCTCCCCCGCGGTCCCCTTCACCGCGGTCTCCGAGGCGGTCGCCGCCGTCTACGCCGAGGAACGCCAGGGCGAGCTGGTCGGCATGATCCGCAGGGGCGACGCGCTGGCCGGCGCGATCTCGCACGGCGCCGGAGCCTCCGGCGTGCTCCAGGTGCTCCGGCGCGACCACGATCTGCCGCTCGCGGTGGTCGACTGGATGGGCCGGCTGATCGCGGCGGAGGGGGCCGGACTCGACGCCGGAGAACTCCAGGAGGTGGCCGACGGACTCGCCCGCCGGCCGCCCGCGCTGGAGGTGTCCGTGGGACCGGCCGGACGCGCGACCCTGTTCCTGGTGGGCGCCGTCGGCGACGTCGACGCGGCCCTGGTCTGCCTTCGCCCGATGACGACCCTCGACCGGGCGGAGCGGGACGCACTGGAGCAGGCGGCGCGCTTCCTCAGCCTGGAGGTGGCCAAGCGGCAGGCCGTACAGGCGATCGAGATGCGCTTCGCCGGTGAGCTGCGGGAGATGGTGCTCTCCGGCGGGCACCGGTCGGCCGAGGTGCCCGACAGGCTGCGGGCCTTCGGGGTGGACCCCGACGGCCCGCTGGCGGTGTGCGCCGTCGCCTTCGCCGAGGGCGAGGCCGCGACGCTGCCCGGTCTGGCCGAGGTCGTGGGAGGTTTCTTCGTGGCCGAGGGCGTACCGGTCGTGGTGGCGGGCGGCACCCAGGACGTCGTGGCGGTGCTGCCCTGGCGTTACTCCGGGCAGCGGCTGACGTCCATGGCGGAGCGGCTGGTCGAGGCGGTGGGACAGCGGTTCCCCGGGCGGCGTCCGGTGGCGGGTCTCGGTGACGTCGTCACCGGGTCGGCGGGGTTGCGGGAACCCCTGCTGCGGGCGCAGGACGCCTGCCGGGTCCTGCGCCGCAGCCGCAGCGGCCCGGCCGTGCGGTCCTTCGCCGAACTGGGCGCGCACCGGCTGCTCCTGGGGCTGCAGGAATCCGGGACGCTGCGCGGTTTCGCCGACGAGGTGCTCGCGCCGATGCGGAGGTACGACGCCAGGCGGGGCGGGGAGCTGGAGCCGACGCTGCGTGCCTTCCTCGACCACGATGGGCACTGGGCGCTGACCGCCGCCGCGCTGCACGTCCACGTCAACACGTTGCGCAACCGGCTCTCCAGGATCGTGGAGCTGACCGGCCGGGACATCAACCGCACCGAGGGCCGGGTGGATCTGTTCCTGGCCCTGCGCGCCGACGACATGGCCCCGCGGTGAGAGCGCGGGGACGGACGTCGCTCAGCGGGGATAGATCTCCGGGTCCGCCTCAGGCGCCCGGTGCGGGCGCCTGGCGAGCCCGGGATCGGCCGCCGCCGCCCTCGCCACGTCGCGGCAGCGGGCGAACCGCACGTCCCCGCACGCGAGCGCGTACTCGACGAACCGGCGCAGGGCCAGGGCCCTTCCCGGGCGGCCCGACAGGAAGGGGTGCGCGCACAGGTTGAACAGGGAGCGGTAGTGCCGCATGCCGTCCAGCTCCGCGCACCACATCTCCAGCACCTTCGTCGGTGACTCGATGACCGATCCGACGTGCGGCTCGGGAAGATAGGCGTACTGCTCCCAGTCGTCCAGCGACCAGTGCACCGGCAACTCGACGATCTCCCCGTGCTCCGTGGGGAGCCGGTAGGGGCGGTCGTCGCCCATCAGCGACGAGTCGTAGAGCAGGCCGTACTCGGCGACGAGCCCGGCGGTGCGCCAGGTGGCCTCCCACAGCGCCGCCCGGTATCCGGTGATCTCGATGCCCTGGCCGGAGAACACCTCCAGCGTCCGGGCGAAGTCGTCCCGCTCCTCCCGGAAGGTCATCGACGTGGGCGGGCGGTGACTGTAGGAGTGGTGGGCCACCTCGTGCCCCCGCTCCACGATCGACCCGGCCAGACCCGGGCGGTGCTCGGCCACCCAGCCCGGCACGAAGAACGTCGCGGGCACGTCGAGGTCGTCGAGCAGGTCCAGGATGCGGGGCAGCCCGACGTCCGGCCCGTACGCCTGGTGCGACATCGTGCTCGCGTGCCCGGCGTAGCGGCGTCCCCGCGCGAGGATCGGCGTCTCGGCGTCGACGTCGAAGGTCAGCGTCACGACGGCGGCTGCCTCGCCGCACCAGTCCGTATTCATGTCGGCCACCATCCTCCTCGGAAGAGGTCACGCCCCGGTCAGGGCGGAGCGCCGCCACCGGCGCGCGTTGTCCAGGGTCGCCATGGGCTGCAGCATCATGTGGTCGAAGTCTTCCAGCGGCGTCCCGTCCGCCAGGCGGCGGGGCAGATCGGGGGAGGCCAGAGCCGCCCGGCCGATGGACAGGAAGTCCGCGTGCCCGTCCGCCAGGACCTTCGCGGCCTGGCCGAAGTCGTGCATGCCGCCGTTGGCGATCACCGGCAGACCGCTCACCCTGCGGGCCAGACCGGTGATCGTGACGCCGTTCTCCATCCGCGCGGTCTCGATCCAGTCCCGGCCCTCGCTGGCGATGTGCAGATACGTCGCGTTCGCGTCGGCCAGCGCCCCGAAGACGGTCTCGGCGTCGTGGACGCCTCCGGGCCACCGGTGGGTGAAGTCGTTGACCTTCGTCTGGGACAGGCGGACGCCGACGCAGAAGTCCGGTCCCACTTCCGCGCGGATGGCCGCCACGACCTCCGCGGCCAGACGGATCCGGTTGGTGACGGGGCCGCCGTAGCGGTCCTCGCGCCGGTTGGTGTAGTCCGTGAGGAACTGGTCCAGCAGGTAGCCGTTGGCGCCGTGCACCTCGACCCCGTCGAAGCCCGCCTCACGCGCGCGCACCGCCGACTCGGCGAAGCCGCGCACCGCGGCCTCGATGTCGGCCTCGTCCATCGCCCTCGGCGTCGGCCACGGCCCGTGACCGCCGTACTCGGGCATCTTCTCCCCCAGGGGTGGCACGGCGGAGGGGCCGGCGGTGTCGTCACGGTAGCGGTTGCCCTGCGACAACGCCCCGGCGTGCATGAGCTGCAGCACGACGGCCGCCCCCGCCTCGTGCACGCGTCCGGTGGTCTCCCGCCAGGCCGCCGCATGCTCCGGGGACACGATCCCCGGCTGGTTGAGGTATCCCTGGCTGTAGACGGTGTCGGTGTAGGTGCCCTCGGTGATCACCAGCCCGAACCCGCCGCGGGCGAACTCGGCGTAGTACTCGGCCATCTCGTCCGTCGGCGTGCCGTCCGGGGCCGCCGAGACCCTGGTCATCGGCGAGACCACCAGCCTGTTGGCCGGCGTGAGCTCCCCGATCCGTCCCGCTTCCAGCGCCGGGTGCCCGATGCCGGAGGTGAAAACGCTCATGTCTGGACTTCCTTCTCGTAGGTATGTGGGAAGAACGGCCGGTCACCCGGACAGCACGTCGATCGCCAGCGGAGACGGGCCGTTCCCGTTGATCCCGACCAGGTCCTGGGGGCACGCGGACAGCACCACGACGCAGTCCATGACCGCCTCGAAGGTGATCGCGTCGCCTGCGCGGCTGACCGCGGGCAGCCAGCGGAGCTCTCCGGACTCCTGGACGGGGATGCGCATGAACACGTTGACCGGCTGGGGCGTGACGCCGCTGGTCAGCCCCAGCCCGGCAAGGGAGCGGTGCAGGTTCTCCGCGCAGGAGGCGTGGGCCCCGCGCACGCCGAGCGCGGCGTAACGCGCCGGATCGCACGCGGCGATCAGCATGTCGTGCCAGCCGGGGGAGGTGTCGGAGACCAGCGTCAGGATCGGCCTGCGCCGGTCGGTGAGGAACGGCTCCCCGACCGCGGGGAACAACCGGCTCGTACGGCTGCGCGTGTGCGAGGCGCTGAGGTGCTCGGCCGGGTCGCCGGCGGCGAAGGCGAACAGGTCGCCCACCTGGCCGCCCTCCAGGTCCACGACGCGCACCCGCTGCCCGGCGGTCACCGTGACCGCGCGTCCCTCGCGAGCGGGCACGACGACCCGTTCCTCGACCGTTGTCGGTTTCATGCCCGGTAGCAAACCACCCGGCGGACCGGTCACGCCATGGAGGTTCCTCCGGCATCCGGCCCCCGGAATGGACGTATCTCCATCCCGGGCGCCGGGCCGGGCGTGCTCAGAGGGCCGGCCGGGCTCAGCTCAGAGGGCCCGGCGGGCTCAGAGGCCCAGGGCGGACGACAGGTCGGCGCGGAGGGCGTCCAGGTCGGCGGCGGCCCGAGCCCGCGCCTCGGAGACCTCCCCGGCGACCGGGACGACGACCTCCAGGTAGCACTTGAGCTTGGGCTCGGTGCCCGACGGGCGGACGACGACGCGGGCGCCGCCGGACAGCCGGTAGCGCAGGCCGTCGGTGGGCGGCAGGCCGCCCGCGCCCTCACGCAGGTCGTCGGCGGACTCGACCTTCCGGCCGCCCAGCTCCACCGGCGGCGTGGCGCGCAGCCGGGCCATCGCGCCGGCGATCAGGGACAGGTCGTCCACCCGCACCGAGAGCTGGGAGGTGGCGTGCAGGCCGTACCGGCGGGCCTGGTCGTCGAGCAGGTCGAGCAGGGTGCGGCCGTCGCGTTTGGCGGCGGCGGCCAGGCCGGCGACGGTCAGCGCCGCCCCGATGCCGTCCTTGTCGCGGACCGGCAGGCCGGCGCCGGTGCCGACGCTGTAGCCCAGCGCCTCCTCGTAGCCGAAGACGAGGTCGCCGCCCTCGGCCCGCATGATCCACTTGAAACCGGTGAGGGTCTCGGCGTGGCGCACGCCGTACCCGGCGGCGATCTTGCCGAGCAGGGAGGACGAGACGACGGTGGTGGCGACCAGGCGCCCGCCGCCGGAGGTGTTCCGGATCACGTGCTCGCCCAGCAGGGCTCCGAGCTCGTCGCCGGTGAGCATCCGGTGGCCGCCGCCCGGCAGGGGCACGCCCACCGCGCAGCGGTCGGCGTCGGGGTCGTTGGCCAGCACGATGTCCGCGCCGATCCGCCCGGCGAGCTCCAGCGCGAGGTCCATCGCGCCAGGCTCCTCCGGGTTGGGGAAGGCGACGGTGGGGAAGCCGGGGTCCGGGGCGGCCTGCGCCTCCACGATGACCGGGGCCTCGAACCCGGCGGCCAGGAAGGCGCCGGTCAACGTCACCGCCCCCACGCCGTGCAGCGGCGTGTAGGCCACCTTCAGGTCGCGGGCGTCGCCGATCGGCAGCGCGGTGACCGCGTCCACGTAGGAGGCCACGATCTCCTCGCCCAGCGTGGTCCAGGCGTCGTCCCCGGGGGAGCCGAGCGGCAGCCCGGAGACGTCCCCGACGGCGTCGATCGCGTCGGAGATCTCCCGGTCCACCGGCGGCACGATCTGCGAGCCGTCGCCCCAGTAGACCTTGTAGCCGTTGTCCCGGGGCGGGTTGTGGCTGGCGGTGACCATCACGCCGGCGTCGGCGACGAGGTGCCGTACGGCGAAGGCCAGCACCGGGGTGGGCAGCGGGCCGGGCAGCACCGAGGCGCGCAGCCCGGCGCCGGTGAGCACGGCGGCGGTGTCGCGGGCGAAGACGTCGGAGTTGTGCCGGGCGTCGTAGCCGATCACGACGTGCCCGCCCGGCCCGAGCACCCGGGCCAGGCCCGCGGCGGCGCGCATGACGGTGACCCGGTTCATCCGGTTGGGGCCGGCGCCCAGCTCGCCGCGGAGCCCCGCGGTGCCGAACTCCAGCTTGGCCCCGAACCGCTCGCGCAGCGCCGTCTCATCGCCGCCCTCCAGCAGCGCGCCGAGTTCGGCGCGGGTCTCCGGGTCGGGGTCCTGGGCCTGCCAGTCCCGTGCGAGCCGTACGAGATCGCTGTTCAACGTCGCCTCCTGCCGGCGGCGGCCCGCCGCCTCCGCCGGGTCCGTCATCGGTTCGGCCCGCTTCCGCGGGCCCTGCCGGGTGGTTCTCGGTGCCCCGGCCCGCTTCGCGAGCCGGGCCGGGGCGGGGGATCAGAGCCTGTCGACGACCTTCGACAGCAGCCCGCCCATGCGCGCGGCGGTGGCGCGGCCGACCTCCAGCACCTCCTGGTGGTTCAGCGGCTCGCCCACCAGCCCGGCGCCCGGGTTGGTGACGAGCGAGATCCCCACCACCTCCGCCCCGCCCTCGCGGGCGGCGACGGCCTCCAGCGCGGTGGACATGCCGACCATGTCGCCGCCCAGGACGCGGCACATGCGGACCTCCGCCGGGGTCTCGTACGTCGGGCCGCGGAACGCGACGTAGACGCCCTCCGCCATCGACGGGTCCACCTCGCGGACCAGGGCGCGCAGGCGCGGGGTGTAGACGTCGGTGAGGTCGACGAAGGTGGCGCCGGTGATCGGGTTGGCCCCGGTCAGGTTGATGTGGTCGCTGATCAGTACGGCCTCGCCGACCGCCTGGGTCTCCGGGCGCAGGCCGCCCGCGGCGTTGGTCAGCACGATCGTGCGGGCGCCGGCGGCGATCGCGGTCCGCACGCCGTGCACGACCGGCTCCACGCCGCGGCCCTCGTAGAGGTGGGTGCGGCCCAGGAAGATCAGCGCGATCTTGTCCTGCGCGGCCCGCACCGCGCGGATCCGGCCCGCGTGGCCCGCGACCAGCGGCGGGGCGAACCCGGGCAGGTCGGTCACCGGGACCTCGGCGATCGTCTCGCCGATCGCGTCGGCGGCCGGGACCCAGCCCGACCCCATCACCAGGGCGACATCGACGGACTCGACTCCCAGGGCGTCCTTGAGAGCGGTCGCGGCGTCATCGGCGAGTGCATAAGGGTCATTCGTCACGCATCAGAGGTTACTCGCCGTTAGAACGGCACGTCGCTCAGCTGCCCAGGGACGAGCAGGGGCTCCGGCACCGGCGGATTCGGCCCGCCGGCCGAGGGCTCAGCTTCCCAGGGACGAGCAGGGGCGCTCGCGCAGCGCCCGGACGTAGTCGTCCGGAGCCCCGGCCTTCTCCGCCGCCTCGGCCAGGATGCCGAGGTAGCGCGCCGAGGGCAGCCCGCCCTCGTAGCCGTCGAGCACGTAGAACCAGGCCACGACCTCGCCCTCCAGGGTCTGCACCCGGAGCCTGACCTTGTGGTAGAGGCCGGCCGCGGCGCCCTCCCACTGGTCGAGGGTGGTCTCGTCCCATTCGGGCACGTCGTAGAGGACGACGAAGACCTGCTCGCCGGCCTCCTCCACGATGGTGGCGAGCGCGCCCTCCCAACCGAGGTCGTTCCCGCCGAACGTCAGACGCCAGCCCTGAAGCCAGCCCGACCCCCGCATGGGGGAGTGGGGGGCCCGCTGGGCCATCTGCTTGGGGTCCATGTTGCTGCCGTAGGCGGCGTAGACAGGCACGGCACCAAACACTAATCGAAGAACCACCCGGCGATCACGCAGGCTCGGCCGACGGCGATTTTCGCCGGTGTGTCGCGGGTTCCGGGATTTTCCGGGGGGACGGCGAGCCGACCGGTCCGGTAATGCGGGAGAATAGGGACGTGACAAGGATCGTTATCATCGGCGGCGGACCCGGCGGTTACGAGGCGGCGCTCGTGGCCGCGCAACTCGGCGCGCAGGTCACGGTCGTCGAGCAGGACGGTCCCGGCGGGGCCTGCGTGCTCACCGACTGCGTGCCGTCCAAGACGCTGATCGCCAGTTCCGTGCGCAAGCAGGCGCTCCTCGACGCCAGCATGCTGGGCGTCCACTACACCGGCGGCCCCGACGGCGACGCCGGCGGCGTCATCGCCGACATGCCGGAGGTCAACCGGCGCGTCAAGGAGCTGGCCCGCGCGCAGTCGGCCGACATCGCGGCCAGGCTGTCGGCGGAGGGGGTCGAGGTGGTCCGGGCACCCGGGCGGCTGGTCGACCCGCAGGTGGTCAGGGCCGGTGACCGGACGATCCGGGCGGACGTGGTCATCGTGGCGACCGGCGCGACCCCGCGTATCCTTAACGGCGCCGAGCCCGACGGCGAGCGCATCCTCACCTGGCGGCAGCTGTACGACCTCACGGAGCTGCCCGAGCACCTCATCGTGGTCGGCTCCGGCGTCACCGGCGCGGAGCTCGCGGGCGCCTACCGCTCGCTCGGCTCGGAGGTCACGCTCGTGTCCTCGCGCGACCGGATGATGCCCAACGAGGACGCCGACGCCGCGGAGGTCCTTGAGGAGGTCTACCGCCGGCGCGGGATGAACGTCATGGGCCGCTCCCGCGCGGAGTCGGTCAAGCGCACCGCCGACGGCGTGGTCGTCACGCTGGAGGACGGCCGCACCGCCGAGGGCAGCCACTGCCTGATGACGGTCGGCATGGTGCCCAACACCGCGGGGATCGGCCTGGAGGAGGCCGGAGTCACCCTCGACCGGAACGGCTTCGTCCAGGTGGACAAGGTCTCACGCACCTCGGCGCCCGGCGTGTACGCCGCCGGCGACTGCACCGGCGTGCTGATGCTCGCCTCGGTCGCGGCGATGCAGGGCCGGATCGCGGTCTGGCACGCGCTCGGCGAGGCGGTGCAGCCGCTGCGGCTGGCCACCGTCGCCTCCAACATCTTCACCGACCCGGAGATCGCCGCGGTCGGCGTCACCCAGAAGTCGATCGAGGCCGGTGAGATCGAGGCCAACGTGGTCAAGCTGCCGCTGGCCACCAACGCCCGCGCGAAGATGCAGGGGTTCAACGACGGCTTCGTGAAGCTGTTCTGCCGCCCGCACACCGGCATCATCCTCGGCGGCGTGGTGGTCGCCCCCCGCGCGTCCGAGCTGATCCTCGCGGTCTCGGTGGCGGTGCAGCAGCGGCTCACCGTCGACCAGGTCGCCCACACCTTCGCGGTCTACCCCTCGCTGTCCGGCTCCATCACCGAGGCGGCCCGCCGCCTGATGCAGCCGATGACCCCCAGCGGCATCTGACCTTCGCTCCCGGCCCGGAGCGTCCGGGAACCGGGGCGTTCCCGGCACCCGGCGTACGGCCGTGCCCGCCATCGGCCGCCCGAGACGGCGACATGCCCGCCGGCGGCGTCCCGGGCCTTTCGCCGCTCAGCCGTGCCGGCGGCGCCGCCACCGGGTCCGTACGGCCCAGCCCGCCAGCAGCAGGATCATGCCCGCCGTGCTGAAGGCCACCATGACGGGCCCGACGGCGGGCCGTTCCGGCAGGAGGTTCGTCTCCGGCGGCCCGATTCGGGGGTTGGACGCCGCGGACCGGGGCCGCCGGTTCCACGGGTCGCGCAGACCGGCCGGGAAGCCCCGGGCGCCCGCCAGGTCCACGCCGCGCGCCTGGTCGAAGGTGGTCCCCTCGACGACCGCCCCGGTGAAGTCGGCGCCATGCAGGTCGGCCTGGCCGAGGTCGGCGCCGGTGAGGTCGGTGCCGGTGAAGGTGGCGTCGCCCAGCCCCGCCTGGTTCAGGTCGGCGCCGCCGAGTCTGCCCCGGGTGAAGTCGGCCCCGACCGCCGCCACCTGCTCGGCGTTGCTCTCCTCCAGGTTGACGCCGACCAGTTTGGCGCCGGTGAGGTCGGCCTGTCCCAGGTCGGTGCGGGCCAGCTTGGCCCCGGTGAGGTCGGCGTGGGGGAACCTCGCCTGCACGGCCTCGGCGTCGGCGAGGTACGCGCCGCGCAGGTCGGCGTGGTCGGCGCGCACCTCGCCGAGCCGGGACTCGGTGAGGTCGGCGGCGCGCAGGTCGGCGTAGCGGAGCGAGGCCCCGGTGAGGTCGGCGCCGCGCAGGTCGGCCCCGCGCAGGACGGCCCCGGTCAGGTCCTCGTGGGCGAGCGTCACGCCGCTCAGCACGGCCCTGGTCAGGTCGGCGCAGCGCAGGCCGGCCGGGAGCGGGGCGCGGGTGAAGTCCCCGTCCCGCAGGTCGCGGCCCTCACCGGGCCGGCAGGGGCTGTCCCGGCCTCCGGGCGCGCCGGCCGCGGCGGCCTCCGGGATCGGGGCGCAGACCGGTGCCACCGCCGCGGCGACGAGGACGAGGGCCGCGACGGCGGCCGCCGGGGGCGCGCAGGCGACGCCGTCCGGGGCCGCGCGGTCCCGGACGGAGGACACCGGGGACGCACGGCCCCGGAGGGCGGCCGCCGGGGACGCGAGGGTGCCGGGGACGGGCGACGGAGGCGTGGGAGCCCGGAGGACGGGTGCCGGGGGCACGGGACGGCGACGGCGCACGGGAACCTCCTTCGGGGTCGTCCCGGCCGCGCGGCGGGCCGTGGCGCCCGCCCCGATGCCCGCTACCCCCGCCGTACCCTCCGTACGGCGTAGCCGCCGGGAGGCGGCCGCGGACCGTCCGGGACCTGCTGTTCATCGTCTCCGTGGTCGACCGCGAACACCCATTCGCCACGCCGTACCAGCTCAAGGGGGACGGCTCCGGCTCCAGCCGATGCCTCCGGGCCGGTCCACGTCATGTCCTCCGTTCCGGATGAGCGCCTGCTGCCTCCCGCCCCCGCCTCAAGGGTCGCCGTTGACGTTTGTTGGTCTGGACGCCAAACTAATTCGCGAACCGGAACGCCGAGCGCTGGAGCCCTAATGCCCTATCGCCCTCCTCTCATCGCGCATGAGTACTTCGTCGCCGACCCCCCGGAACTGCCGGTGCGCGTCCGGGGCGAGGCGGGCCCGGCGACGCTGACCGCCGCCGAGGCGGTGGCGTCCGACGACGCCTCGGTGACACTGAAGGCCGCGACCTCCACCGGCGAGACGCTGGTGGCCCAGGTCGGCGTGGCGGGCGAGGGGGTGATCCGGGTACGGCTCGGCCAGGACGCGGACGCGCGGACCCGGTCGGCCGCCGCGATCTCCATGGTCACCCCGGGCGGGTTCGCCGGGGCGAGGGTGGAGACCGGCGACGGGACGATCACCGTCGACGCCGGCCCGCTGCGCGCCGAGATCACCCTGTCGCCCTGGCACCTGAGGTTCACCGACGCCTCCGGCGCCACCCTGCTGGAGCAGGACCGCGGCCACACCGACATCAGCGGCCGGATGCGCACGCTGCCGTTCGGCCGCTCCAGCGCGGGCGGCGAGGTGGCCGCCTACCACGAGAGCTTCGCCGCCCCCGCCGACGAGGCGTTCGGCGGCTTCGGCGAGTCGTTCACCCCGCTGGACAAGCGCGGCCAGCGGCCGGTCATGTGGAACTTCGACGCCTTCGGCGCCGAGTCGCAGCGGGCCTACAAGAACATCCCGTTCTACCTGTCCAGCCGCGGCTACGGCGTGGCGGTGGACAGCGGCACGCCGGTGGAGTTCGACGTCTGCCAGTCCACGCACAGCTGCGTGCAGATCGTGGTGCCGGACGACCTCATCGACTACTACGTGATCGCCGGGCCCACCCCGCCGGAGGTGCTCGACCGGTTCGACCGGCTGACCTGCCGGCCGGCGCTGCCGCCCAAGTGGGCGTTCGGCACCTGGATCTCCTCGGGCTTCTTCGTCGACACCCAGGAGCGGGTGCTGAACCGGGCGCGGACGATCCGGGAGCGGGGCATCCCGTGCGACGTGCTGCACCTGGACACCTACTGGCAGACCGATGGGCACTGGTCGGACCTGCGGTGGGACGCGGAGAACTTCCCCGACCCCGATGCGATGCTCGCCGAGCTGGACCGGATGGGCTTCAAGGTCTGCCTGTGGATGAACCCGTACGTCTCCCACCTGAGCCCGGCGTTCCCAGAAGCCGCCCGTAACGGATATTTCCTGAAAAAGGCTGACGGCGAGGTCTACGTGGCCGACTGCTGGCACGGCTCCTACCCGCCCTGCGGCATCGTGGACTTCACCAACCCGGAGGCCGCCGAGTGGTTCCGGGGCCTGCTGCGGCCGCTACTGGAGCAGGGCGTGCAGGCGTTCAAGACCGACTTCGCCGAGGGCGTGCCGCACGACGCGGTCGCCTCCAACGGGATGACCGGCACCGACCTGCACAACGTCTACACGCTCCTGTTCAACGACCTCGTCTCCGAGGTGACCAGGGAGGTCGCCGGGCACGGCATGGTGTGGGCGCGCTCGTCCTTCCTCGGCGGCCAGCGGCACGCGGCGCAGTGGGGCGGCGACACCTACACGAGCTACCCGGCGATGGGCAGCACGCTGCGCGGCGGGCTGTCGCACGGCCTGTCCGGCATCCCGTTCTGGAGCCACGACGCGGGCGGCTTCACCGGCCGTCCCACCGACGACCTGTACGTCCGCTGGACCCAGTTCGGCGCGCTGTCGCCGCTGGTGCGCCTGCACGGCACCACCAGCCGGGAGCCGTGGGAGTTCCCCCGGGTCGAGGCGGAGGCCGTCGCGGCGCTGAGGCTGCGCTACCGGCTCATGCCGTACATCTACACCGCGGCGGTCGAGGCCGCGCGCACCGGGGCGCCGATGATGCGGGCCCTGTGCGTGGACCATCCCGGCGATCCGGTGGCCTGGCAGGCCGACCTGGAGTACCTCTTCGGCCGCGACCTGCTGGTGGCCCCGATGACCTCGCCGGACGGCGTGCGGAAGGTGTACCTGCCCGAGGGCGGCTGGGTGGACCACTGGACGGGCGAGGTGCTCACCGGCGGCCGGTACGTGACGGTCTCCACGCCGCTCGACCGGATCCCGCTGTTCGCCCGGCACGGCGCGCTCATCCCGGTCCTGGCGGACCCGGGGGAGGCCGTGGGCGACGGGCCGTTCGGGGAGATCACGCTGGTCGCCTACGGGGTGGGCGAGGGCCGCGCCGTCATCTCCGACGTCGACGGGGACACCGTGGCCACCGCCGTCCCCGAGGGGGACGGGCTGCGGGTGACCGTCTCGGGGGGCGCGCGCGTCACGGGCGTCGAGCTGGTGGGCGCCGACGTCCCGGTCGTCATCACCACCGTCTAGGAGGCAGTCATGCTCAAGCTGAGAAGGGTGAGGACGGCCGCGACCGCCGTGGCCGTCGCCGCCCTGCTGGCCGCCCTGGCGGCCTGCGGGAGCGGAGGGCCGGACACGGACGAGCCCGCCGCGGGCCCCCGGACCCTGAAGCTCTGGCACTACGAGAGCGCCGACGGCGCGATGGGCAAGGCGTGGGCCGAGGCCGTCAAGGAGTTCGAGGCCACCCACCCCGGGGTGAAGGTCGCGTTCGAGGAGAAGGCGTTCGAGCAGATCCGCCAGTCCGCGGGCATGATCCTCAACTCCGACCAGGCCCCGGACGTCATGGAGTACAACAAGGGCAACGCCACCGCCGGCCTGCTGTCCAAGCAGGGCCTGCTGACCGACCTGTCGGACGAGGCCGCCAAGCGGGGCTGGGACAAGCTGCTCAGCCCCTCCCTGCAGACCACCGCCAAGTACGACGACCGCGGCGTGATGGGCGGCGACCGGTGGTTCGGCGTCCCCGACTACGCCGAGTACGTGATGGTCTACTACAACAAGGACGCCTTCAAGAAAAAGGGCGTCAAGGTGCCGACGACGTTCGACGAGTTCACCGCGGCGATGGACGAGTTCGTCGAGGCCGGGACCACCCCCCTCGCCGTCGGCGGCGCCGAGTACCCGGCGCAGCAGATCCTCTACCAGCTCGCGCTGAGCAAGGCGCAGCGGCCGTGGGTGGACGCCTTCCAGCTATACAAGGGCAAGGTCGACTTCAGGGGACCGGAGCTGAAATACGCCGCCGAGACCTTCGCCGACTGGGTGAGGAAGGGCTACATCGGCAAGGACTCGGCCGGCGTCAAGGCCGAGGACATGGGACAGTCCTTCATCGCCGGCAAGTACCCGATGGTGGTGACCGGAAGCTGGTGGTTCGGCCGGTTCGCCACCGACATCAAGGACTTCGAGTGGGGCACGTTCCTCTGGCCCGGCAACACGATGCACGCCGGGTCCAGCGGCAACATCTGGGTCGTCCCCGCCAACGCCCGCAACAAGGACCTCGCCTACGACTTCATCGACATCACGATGAAGAAGGACGTGCAGAACCTGCTCGGGAACGCAGGCGGCATCCCGGTCGCGGCCGACCCCGCGGCGATCACCGACGCCCGCAGCAAGGAGCTGATCGAGAACTTCACGGAGCTTTCCGGCGCCGACGGGCTGGCCTTCTACCCCGACTGGCCGGCGCCGGGCTACTACGACGTGCTGGTCTCCGGCGTGCAGAACCTGATCAACGGCACGAAGAAGCCGGACCAGGTCCTGGACGAGCTCGCCGGGCCGTACCAGGAGAACCTCGCCGACCTCGGCGACTGACGTCATCCGCGCGGCCCGCCCCTTTCGGTGGGCCGCGCGAAGAGCACCACGAGACGAGACGAGGTCCCGCATGGACAGGCGTCGCGGGTACTGGGTGTTCCTGCTGCCCAGCGCCCTGCTGTTCACGGCCGTCATCGCGGTTCCGTTCCTGATGAACGTCGGGATCGGGTTCACCCGCTGGCAGGGGATCGGCGACCCACGCTGGATCGGCCTGGACAACTACGCCCGGCTGTTCGCCGACGAGCGGTTCTGGGCCTCCTTCCGGCACAACGTCGCGCTGATCGTCGCGATGGCGATCGTCCCGACCGCGATCGGGCTGGTCCTGGCGGCCGCGCTGTTCGACCACGTCGGCAGGAGGTTCGGCCCCCGTACGGCCGGCGCGCTGCGGGCGGCGTACTACCTGCCGCAGGTGCTGCCGGTCGCGGTCGCCGGGATCGTCTGGGGCTGGATCATGCACCCCCGGTACGGCGCGCTCAACGAGCTGCTCGGGCTGGTGGGCATGGAGCCGCGCAACTGGCTCGGCGACCCCGCCTGGGCGCTGCCGAGCGTGATGCTGATCATGGTGTGGTTCCAGATCGGCTACCCGGTGGTCGTCTTCATGGCCGGGCTCCAGCGGGTGGACCCCGCGCTGTACGAGGCGGCCGAGATGGACGGGGCCTCCTGGTGGCGGCGGTTCCGGCACGTCACGATCCCGCAGATCCGGCCGGAGATCTTCGTGGTGCTGCTGACCTGCACGATCGCCGCGCTCAAGGTCTTCGGGCCGATCTTCGTGCTGACCCGCGGCGGCCCCGGCGGCGCCACGCTCGTGCCGTCGTACTTCAGCTATCAGAATTTCTTCGAGAAGGCCAACGTCGGGTACGGCTCGGCGATCGCGACCGTGCTCACCCTCCTGATCATCATGGTCACGGCCTTCTTCCTGCGGATCCAGGACAGGGAATCATGATCCGGAAGTACGCGGTCCTGGCCGCGCTGGCCGTCCTCGCCGTCGTGATGCTGGTGCCGTTCGCCATCGTCGCGGCCAACGCGGTCAAGTCACCGGCCGAGTACTCCTCCGGGGGGCCGTTGAGCCTGCCGGGCGGGCTCCACCTGGACGGGATCGTCGCGTTCTGGAACCGGACGGATTTCGGCGGCAAGCTGTGGAACAGCCTGGTGATCAGCGGCTCGGTGGCCGTGCTGGCCGTCGTGCTGTCGGTGCTCAACGCCTACGCGCTCGGCGTCGGCCGGGTCCGCGGCCGCACGTGGATCATGGTGGCGTTCCTGGTGGCCAACACGCTGCCGCAGGAGGCGCTGGTCTACCCGCTGTACTACCTGGCCAAGCAGGCCGGCCTCTACGACACCCGGCTCGCCGTGATCATCATCTTCACGGTGATCCAGAGCGCCTTCGGCACCTACCTGCTCGCCTCGGTGCTCGGCCGGTTCCCCCGCGAGATCCTGGAGGCCGCCGCCCTCGACGGCGCCGGGAAGTGGCGGGCGCTGTGGCGGATCGTCGTCCCGGTCAGCAGGCCGACGCTCGCGGTGCTGCTGGTCTTCTTCTTCATCTGGACCTGGAACGAGTTCTTCCTGCCGCTGGTCTTCCTGGTCTCCAACGAGAACCAGACCGTGCCCGTGGCGCTGGGCGTGCTGCAGGGCGACAAGATGATGGACGCCACCATGTCGAGCGCCTCGGCGCTGCTGGGGATCCTCCCGGCGGTCGTCTTCTTCCTGATCTTCCAGCGGACCCTCACCCGCGGGGTGACGGTCGGCGCGATCAAGTAGCCCCGGCCCCCGGTCTCGGCCGGCCCGGCCCGGCCCCTGGCCCGGCCTCTCACCGGCCCCCGGCTCCCGGGCCACGGTTGACCGGTTCTTTGTCCGGTTTATCCGATTGTGACTTGACGCTGGTGGAAACATGGGCGTTACATGTCCTCCATCCGTAAACGTTTTCAGAGACATGACGCCGCCTACTGAAAACGTTTACCGTCTCCGGAGGCCGAGGTGGACATGAGCGAGGAACCGACGATCACGACGATCGCCCGACGGGCGGGCGTGTCGATCGCCTCGGTGTCACGTGTGCTCAACGGCCTCCCCACCAGGGCGGAGACCGAACGCCGCGTGATGAGCGTCGCGCGCGAACTCGGCTACGTGCCGAACTCGGCGGCGAGGTCGCTGAAGTCGCGGCGCAGCAACCAGATCGGCTTCGCCATGGCCGACATAGGGAACCCGGTCTACCTCGCGATGGTCCGGGAGATCCAGCCCCTGCTCAGGGCGGCCGGCTACCGGCTCGTCCTGCACTCCACCAACGCGGACGCGGCCGACGAGCTCGACGTGCTCCGCGGCCTCGGGGAGCGGTACATCGACGGGCTCATCATGATCCCGCTGAGGGTGACCGACGGGCACCTGGAGATGTTCGCCGCCGCCCGCGCGCCCATCGTCGTCATCGGCTCCGTGCCCGAGGGCACCCCGGTGGACAACGTGCGGGTCGACTCCAGGACCGGCGTGCGGCTCGCCGTCCGGCACCTCCACGACCTGGGCCGCCGCCGCATCGGCTTCGTGAACGGCCCGCCGGACACCGTCCCCGGCGCGGCCCGCTCCGCCGCCTACGCGGAGGCGCTGGAGACGCTCGGCCTGCCGTACGACCGGGACCTCGTCGAGGTGGGCGACTTCTACCGCGCCGAGGGCGCACAGGCCGCGGCCCGCCTGCTCGACCGCGTGCCGGACCTCGACGCGCTGCTGTGCGCCAACGACCTGATCGCCCTCGGGGCGCTCGACGTCCTGCGGCGCGCGGGGCGGAGGGTGCCCGAGGACGTCGCCGTGGCGGGCATGGACGACACCGACCTCGCCACGATCGCCTGGCCGCCGCTCACCAGCGTCTGGCTCGGCTCGGCCGAGCGCGGCCGGGCCGCCGCCGAACTCCTGCTCGACCGCCTGGAGAACGACGGCCGGCCGCCCCGCACGGTCACCGTCGAACCCCGCCTCGTGACCCGCGCCTCGACCCTGGGGGAGGAGTCTCCATGACCTTGACGGCCGAAAGGGAACGGGGGTCCGCGGCGGATCGCCGGGGCCGGCCCGAAAAGAGCCGGCAGGGGCGCGAGACGCTCCTGCTGATGCTGCCGGCGCTGATCCCGGTGCTGGTCTTCAGCGTCGGCCCGCTGCTCTACGGCATCTACCTCGCCTTCACCGACGCCAGGTCCGGGCGCAACTCCGTGACCTCGTTCGTGGGCCTGGCGAACTTCGGCGACCTCCTCACCGACGGGGACTTCTGGGCGTCGTTCCGCATCGGCCTGATCTGGGCGGTCTCGGTCACCGTGCTGCAGTTCGCCGCCGCGCTCGGGCTCGCGCTGCTGCTCAACGAGAACCTGCGGTTCCGGGGGTTCGCCCGGGTGCTCGCCATGGTGCCGTGGGCGATGCCGCCGGTCGTCATCGGGCTGATGTGGCGGCTCGTCTACCACCCCAACGCCGGCATCCTCAACAGCACGCTCCAGGGGGCGGGGCTGCTCGACCACAACGTCGACTGGCTCAACGACTTCTCCATCGCGCTCCCCGCGGTGATCGTCGTCGGGATCTGGACCGGCATGCCGCAGACGACCGTCGTGCTGCTCGCGGGGCTGCAGGGCGTGCCCAGGGAACTGCACGAGGCCGGTCACATGGACGGGGCCTCGACGTGGCGCCGCTTCTGGAACATCACGCTGCCGCAGCTCCGCCCGATCATCGTGACGATCACCTCACTCGACTTCGTCTGGAACATCAACCAGTTCGGCCTGGTCTACGTCCTCACCCAGGGCGGTCCGGGCGGGCAGACCCGGCTGCCGATGCTCTTCGCCTACGAGGAGGCCTTCCGCTACGGCTTCTTCGGCTACGCCGCCACCCTCGGAGTCGCGATCGTGATCGTCGTGCTGGCCGTACTGGGTCTCTACATCGGCCGTCAGATGCGGGAGGCGAGCTGACATGCGCAGGCCGCTGCAGTACCTCGCCCTCCTCGGGTACATCGTCTTCCTGGCCTTCCCGCTGCTCTGGCTGCTGTCCACGGCGCTCAAGACGTCGCAGGAGATGGCGGGCCTGACCCCGACGTGGATCCCGCGGCACCCGGTCCTCAGCAACTTCGCCGACGCGTTCACCGAGCAGGACATCGTCGGCAGCGCGCTGCGCAGCCTGGTGGTCGCGGTCACGAGCTCCGTGCTGACGGTCGTGCTCGCCCTGCCCGCGGCCTACTCCATGGCCCGCCACCGCTCGCTCGTCAACAGGGTCGCGATCGGATGGGTGCTGGTCAGCCAGGTCTTCCCGTTCATCCTGATCATCATTCCGCTGTTCATGGTGCTGCGGACCCTGGACCTGGTGAACACGCTGCCCGGCCTCACGGTCGTGCACGTCACCTTCACGCTGCCGTTCGCGCTGTGGATGCTCCAGGGATACGTGCGGTCCGTGCCGCGCGAGCTGGAGGAGGCGGCGGCGACCGACGGCGCGGGCCGGATCCGCACGCTGGTGCGGATCGTGGCGCCGCTCCTCGCACCCGGTGTGGTGGCCACGCTGCTGTTCTCCTTCATCTCCTCGTGGAACGAGTTCCTCTTCGCGCTGGTCGTCCTCAAGGACCCCGACGTGGCCACGTTGCCGCTGACCCTGGTGAAGTTCACCGGCGCCGAGGGGGTCGTGCGTCTCGGCCCGCTCGCCGCGGCGTCGCTGCTCGCCACGATCCCGAGCCTGGCGTTCTTCGCGATCATCCAGAGACGGCTCAGGTCCGGCCTGCTGGCCGGCGCCGTCAAGGGTTAGCCGATCTTCGAAAAAAGCCCCCGACCCCAGCGGGGCGAGCCGAGCCGGACCCGGCGGAGCCGTACCCCTCGATAGGAGAGTCCGTTGCGTACCAGAACCGCACTCGTGGCGGCCGCCGCCGCGCTCGCCGCCCTGACGGCCGGCTGCTCGTCGGGCGACGGCGGCGGCCAGAAGGCCGGCGACCCGGTGAGCCTGAAATTCCTGAGCCTGGCCTGGCAGAAGGAGTCCATCGCCGCCAACAAGGCGATCGTCGACGAGTGGAACAAGGCCAACCCCGGCATCCGGGTCGAGTACGTCCAGGGCAGCTGGGACAACGTCAACGACCAGCTCGTCACGTCGTTCGAGGCCGGCGACCCGCCGGACGTCATCCACGACGACTCGCCGGCGCTCGCCGGCTTCGCCTCCCGCGGCTACCTCCTGGACCTCGCGGGCAAGCTGCCCGCCGACCTGAAGAGCGACATCCCGCAGGCCGCCTGGGACACCGTCACCTTCGGCGACGGCAAGGGCGGCCAGGGCGTGTACGGCGTGCCGTTCCTCCAGGAGTCGCAGGTCATCATCGCCAACAAAAAGCTGCTCGACGCGGCCGGGGTGCGCATCCCGACCCCCGATGACCCGTGGACCTGGGACGAGTTCGCGAAGATCAGCAAGAAGCTCACCAAGGGCGACTCCTTCGGGGTGGCCTGGCCGCTGAAGTCACCGGTCAACAAGGTGCTCAACCTCGGGCTCAACTTCGGCGGCACCTTCTTCCAGACCGACGGCGCCAAGGCGACGGTCAAGGTGGGGCCCGAGGAGCGCGAGGTGCTGCGGCGCATCCACGACCAGCTCTACAAGGACAGGTCGGCCGACCCGTCCGCGCTCGGCATGGGCACCGCCGACCCGCTGCCGGGCTTCTACGCGGGCAAGTACGCCATGCTCCCGGCGGGCGTCTACCTGCGGCAGCAGGTCGCCGAGCAGGCCCCGTCCGGCTTCGAGTGGGTCACGATCCCGCCGCTGAAGGGCACCGGCTCCGACCAGGGGGCCACCTCGCAGACCCTGTCCGTCGCGGCCGACAGCAAGTATCCCGACCAGGCGGCGAAGTTCATTTCCTTCTTCCTCAACGGCGCCAACCAGGCCAGGCTGGCCAAGGGCGACTGGCTGCTCCCGACCAGCGCCAAGGCCGCGGCCGACCCGTCCATGACCACGAAGGAGAACGGCTGGGACGTGGCGACGGCCTCCGCCAAGAACCTCGTGGTCGCGCCCTACCTCAAGGTGAACGGGTTCGACGAGTGGAAGAGCAAGGTGGCCACCCCCACCCTGCAGCAGTACTTCGCCAACAAGATCACCCTCGATGAGGCGGCGAAGACGCTCGTCGACGAGGGCAACAAGGTGCTGGAGCGGTACAACAAGTGACGCCGACCCGCGCCCGGGGGTGCCTGCTCGGCCTCGCGGCCGGCGACGCCCTCGGGCGCCCCGCGGAGAACCTCGCCCCGGAGGAGATCGCCCGGAGGTGGGGCCGCCTCACCGAGATCGAGCCCGGCGGAGGCGGCACCGACGACACCGAGTACACCCTCTTCGCGGCCTCCCTGCTCTGCCGGTACGGCGCGGCGCTGACCTCGGCCGACGTGGCCAGGGAGTACCGCGAGCAGATCATCGCGGGCATCGAGGGACCGATGCGGGGCGCGGGCTTCTCCGAGCTCGGCGCCGTCCAGGCGCTCCGCCGGGGCCTCGACCCGCCGCTGTCCGGCCTGTGGCACCCGCACGGGTGGTCGGACGGGCTGGCCATGCGCGCCGCGCCGTACGGGATCTTCGCCGCCGGCCGGCCCGCGGAGGCGGCCCGGCTGGTGGCGGTGGACGGCGTGGTGAGCAACAGCGGCGAGGGCGTGTACGGAGGTCAGGCGGTCGCGGCGGCGGTGGCCGTCGCGATGACCGGCGCGGCCCCCGGCGAGGTCGTCGAGGCCGGGATCGCCGCCGTCCCCGAGGACTCCTGGACCTCCCGCAACCTGCGGGCCGCCGTCGAGGCCGTCGCCGCCGGGTCGGTGGAGCGGCTGTACGCGGCGGTGGTGGCGCGCCACTACCCGTGGACGGACCTCGCGCCGGAGGCGGTCGCCCTCGCCTTCGCCGGTTACCTCATGGGGGCCGGCGAGGTGGAGGAGTCCGTCGTCTCCGCCGCCAACCTCGGCAGGGACGCCGACACGACCGCGGCCATCGCGGGCGCCCTCGCGGGGGCGGGGCGCGGCGAGGCCGCGGTCCCGGAGCGCTGGGCCGCGGAGATCGGCCCGGCCACGGGGAGGTGCCTCCCGGTCGTCGCCGGGCGGCACGTGCTCGACGCGGCCACCGAGCTGGTGGCCGCGTCGGAGCGGGCGGCATGAGCGTGCCCGCGGGCCGGCGCCGCGAACGCGGGCCCGCGGGCACGCGTGAGGAGCCCGTGTCCGCGGGCCGGTACTCCGCGGGCCGGTGCGACGGGTGCGTGCTCACGGGCCGGTACGACGAGTAGAGGCGAGCAGAGGAGAGACATGTCATCGGGGGACAGGATCCGCGGCGCCTTCATCGGCCTCGCGATCGGCGACGCGGCCGGCTGGCCGTCGGCGCGGCACCGCTCCACCCTGCTGGCGCCCTGGAGCAGGCGCCTGGAGCGGGAGCTGGACGCCTTCGCCGAGGAGCACCGGATCACCACGCTGCCCGTGCCGTTCACGCTGAACCAGCCGGTCGAGCCGCTGGCGATCGGGCCGTCCGACGACGCCGAGTGGCTGGCCTGGACCGCGCTGACGATCCACGACGACCGGGCGGAGGCGTTCGGCAGGCTCGCGGAACGCTCCGACCTGCGGGTACGGATCTCGGTGCGCTCGGCGCTCGACAACCTGGCGGCGGGCAAGCGGCCGCCCGCCAGCGGGCACGACAACCCGCACTTCTTCGACGACGCGGCGGCGATCCGGGCCGTCGCCTTCGGGGCGGCCGGCATCGACCCGCGGGCCGACGCCTCGGTCACCAACGCCGGGGACGGCGTCCACGCCGCCGCGGCGATGGCGGCGGCGGTCGCGGAGCTCGTCGCGGGCGGGCCGATGCCCTCCGCCGTGGAGGCGGCCCTGGCCGAGCTGCCCGAGGACACCGCGATCGGTCACATGACCAGGACGGCGCTCGCGGCGGCCCGTGAGGCGGGGGACCCCTTCGCGGCGGTCCCGGCGCTCGACGCGGCCCTGCTGGACCACGTCTACAGCTACGGCGTCGCGGCCGCCCAGACGGTCGCCGCAGCCCTGGCGCTCGCCGAGGTGTCCGGGGGCGCGCTGGGCGCGGCCGTGTCCGCCGCCGCGTGCCTGCCGTCGCTCGCCGACTCCGCCCCGGCGCTGACCGGGGCGCTGACCGGGGCGCACACCGGCCACCGGGCCCTCCCGGAGGGTTGGTGCGCCACGGCGCGCACGCTGGCCGGCTGCGGCATCCCCGACCTGGCCGGAACGGATCTCATCGACATCGCTGGAGGACTGGCATGACGCCGCAGGACCTGCTGACCGACAAGGCCGTCGGATGCGTGACGGGTGCCGCGGTCGGCGACGCGATCGGCGGCGCGACCGAGGGCTGGACGCCCGAGCAGATACGACGCCGCTACGGCGGCCACGTGACGGGCATCGTCCCGCCGTACTTCGAGGACTGGCGCAACGCCCGGCCCATCGCGCCGTACCACAAGGGCGACGGCCACGTCACCGACGACACCCTCATGACGCACGCCCTGATCCGCGTCTACGAGAAGGCGGCCGGTCACCTCGACGCGTACGCGGCGGCCGAGCACCTGGTGCCCGAGATGATGGGCGAGAAGCGGTGGATCCCCGAGCTGGAGGCCGAGGCGCTACCCCTGCAGCGGGTCTTCCTCGCCGAGAAGTGGCTGGTCCTGCGTCTGCACTACGGCCACGTGGATCCCCGTGAAGCCGGCGTCGGCAACATCGTCAACTGCGGCGCCGCGATGTACATGGCGCCCGTCGGCGTCGTCAACGCGGCCGACCCGGACGGGGCGTACGCCGAGGCGATCGACCTGGCCGGCGCCCACCAGTCCAGCTACGGCCGGGAGGCCGCCGGGGTGCTGGCCGCCGCCGTCGCCGAGGCCATGCGCCCGGGAGCGACCCCCGACTCGGTGGTCGCCACCTGCCTGCGGCTCGCCAAAGACGGCACGCGGGCCGCCATCGAGGCCGTCTGCGACCGGGCCCGCGGCCTCGGCCACTGGGACGGCTCCTTCGGCGCGCTGCGCGAGGCCGTCGCCCCCTACGACACCGTCGCCGACACCTACCGCGACCAGGGGCTCGGCGCCCGCCGCCCGAGCCGCCTGCACAGCATCGAGGAGCTCCCGCTGGCGCTCGCCTTCCTGCTCATCGCGAAGGGCGACTACCGCGAGACCGTGCTCGGCGGGGTGAACTACGGCCGCGACGCCGACTCGATCGCCAGCATGGGCGGCGCGATCGCCGGGGCGCTCGGCGGAGCCGGCGCGGTGCCGCCGGAGTGGCTCGGCCCGGTGTCGGAGGCCAGCAGGATCGACCTGGTGGCTCCCGGCGTGGCCATCGCCGGGGTGGCCCGGCGGGTCCACGCGGCCGACCTCGCCGCGCGGCGGGCCCACGAGGCCGCCTTCGCCGCCCTGACCGGGGACGCCCCGGCCGGGGACGCGGCGGGAGGGAACGCCCCGGCCGGGGACGCGGCGGGAGGGACGGCATGACCGGCCGCCCGGTCGACCGGCGGACCGACCGGCCGGCCGACCGACTGATCCGGCTCACCTGGGTGCAGCCGGAGGATCTGGTCGGCCACGAGCTGCGCCAGGCGGCCGAGGACGGCCGCGGCCCGGAGGCCGCCGCGATCGCCGCCCGCTGGCGCGCCGCCGGGGGGCACGACGCGCCGCCCAGGGCGGGCGCCTCCCCGCGGCCGGCCGACCCGGCGCTGCGCGACCTGGCCGGTGAGCTGCTCGACGAGCTGGCGGCGATCCCGTCCCCGCTCCCCGAACCCTCCGGACTCTCCGAGATCACCCTGAGCGCCCCCGGGGGCTTCCCCCGCGAGGCCGCCGACCCCGCCCGGCTTCCCGACCGGCTGCTCGGCGCCTGGCTGGGACGCGCCGCCGGATGCGTGCTCGGCAAGCCGGTGGAGAAGATCCCCCGCGAGGGCATCAGGGAGATCGCCGAAGCCACCGGCAACTGGCCGATCCGCGGCTGGTTCACCGCGGCCGGACTGCCGGACGAGGTCGCGGCCCGCTGGCCGTGGAACAGGCGCAGCGCCGTCAACTCGCTCGCCGAGAACATCGACGGCGTGCCCGAGGACGACGACCTGAACTTCCCGCTCCTCGGGCTCTCCCTGCTGGAACGCTTCGGCCGCGACTTCACCACCGCCGACGTGGCCGCGATGTGGCTGGACGAGCTGCCCGCGGGCCGGGTCTTCACCGCCGAGCGGGCGGCGTACCGCAACCTGCTCGACGGGATCGAGCCGCCCCGCACCGCGACGCACCGCAACCCGTTCCGGGAGTGGATCGGCGCCCTGATCAGGGCGGACGTCTACGGCTGGGCCAACCCGGGGGACCCAGCGGCCGCCGCCGCGCTCGCCTGGCGGGACGCCCGCCTCAGCCACACCGGCAACGGCGTCTACGGTGCGATGATGGTCGCCGCCATGTGCGCCCGTTCCCTCGTGGCCTCCTCGGTCGAGGACGTGGTCGCCGCCGGGCTCTCCGTCGTGCCGGCCGGGTCGCGGCTGGCCGGGGCCGTACGGGACGCCGTCGCGGACGCCTCGTCGGAGCCGGAGTTCGAGCGGGTCGTCGACCGGCTGTACGAACGCCACGGCGACCTGCACTGGGTCCACACGGTCAACAACGCGGCGCTGATCGCGGCGGCGCTCGTCCACGGGCGCGGTGACTTCACGGCGTCGATCGCGGGGGCCGTCGCCGGCGGCTGGGACACCGACTCGGCCGGCGCGACGGTCGGCTCGATCATGGGCGGGCTGCTCGGCGCCTCCGGCGTCCCCGAACAGTGGAAACCGGGGAACCGGCTGGCCAGCAGCCTGCGGGGCTTCGACGGCATCGGCTTCGACCGGCTCGCCCGCCGCACCCTGGCCGTCGCGCGGGACGTCCTCGCCGACGGGCCGGCCGTGGATCCGGAGGGCGTCTTCGCCGGCGGGCCGGCCGTGAATTCGGAGGGCGTCCTCACCGGCGGGCCGGCCGTGGATCCGGAGGAACCGAACCTGGAGGAACGACGGTGAAGGCTCTGGAAGGGGTCCGCGTCCTCGACCTCGCGACGCTGTTCGCGGGGCCGATGGCGGCCATGATGCTCGGCGACTTCGGCGCCGAGGTCGTCAAGGTGGAGCATCCGGTCAGACCGGACTCCTCGCGGGGGCACGGGCCCGGCGGCCTGTGGTGGAAGATGCTGGGCCGCAACAAGCGGACGATCACCCTCGACCTGTCGCGATCCGAGGGTCAGGACCTGCTCCTCACCCTGGCGCGCGACGCCGATGTGATCATCGAGAACTTCCGCCCGGGGACGCTGGAGCGGTGGAACCTCTCCTACGACCGGCTCCGCGAGGCCAACCCCCGCCTGGTGCTCGCCCGCGTCACCGGGTTCGGCCAGTTCGGCCCGTACGCGAGACGGCCCGGCTTCGGCACGCTGGCCGAGGCGATGAGCGGGTTCGCCGCGATGACCGGCGAGCCGGACGGGCCGCCGACGCTGCCGCCGTTCGGCCTGGCCGACGGCATCTGCGCGCTCGCGACCGCCTACGCCGTGATGACGGCGCTGCACGCGCGCGAGGCCACCGGGTCCGGGCAGGTCGTCGACATGTCGATCATCGAGCCGATCCTGACCGTGCTGGGGGCGCAGCCGACGATCTACGACCGGCTCGGGATCGTGCCGCCCCGCACCGGCAACCGGTCGGTCAACAACGCGCCGCGCAACACCTACCGGTGCGCGGACGGCTCCTGGGTCGCGGTGTCCACCTCGGCGCAGAACATCGCCGAGCGCGTCATGCGCCTCGTCGGCCGGCCGGAGTGCATCGCCGAGCCGTGGTTCGCCACCGGGGCGGGGCGCGCCGAGCACGCCGCCGAACTGGACGGGGCCGTCGCCGCGTGGGTCGGCGCGCGCACCCGCGACGAGGTGCTCGCCGCCTTCGAGGAGGCGCAGGCCGCGGTGGCGCCCGTCTACGACGTGCGCGACGTGCTGGCCGACCCGCAGCTCGCCGCCCTGGACGCCGTCACCACCGTGGAGGACCCCGAGCTGGGGCCGCTGCGGATGCAGAACGTCATGTTCCGGCTGTCGGGAACCCCCGGCGAGATCCGCTGGACCGGCCGCGCCCACGGCGAGGACACGGCCGAGGTCCTGGCGGAGGCGGGGCTCACGCCCGCCGAGATCGAGGCGCTGCGCGACAGGGGGGTGGTGTGATGCTGACCTGGCTGTACGCGCCCGCCGACCGGCCGGACCTGGTGGCCAAGGCGCTCGCCGGCCCGGCCGACGTGGTGATCGTCGACCTGGAGGACGCCGTCGCCCCCGGCGGCAAGGACCTGGCCAGGGCCGAGGTCGTGGCGCTGCTCGCCGTACCCCGGCCGCGCGTGCAGGTCCGGATCAACGACACCCGCACCGCCTGGGGCCAGGCGGACCTGCGCGCCGTCGGCGCCCTGGCCGCGGGTACGGCCGGCATCCGCGTGCCCAAGACCGAGTCGGCCGGTCAGCTGCGCGACGTCGCCGCCGCCGCGCCGGGCGCCGCGCTGCACCCGCTCATCGAGTCGGCTCTCGGCCTCGAACGGGCCCACGAGATCGCCTCGGCCGATCCGGCGGTGGCGAGCATCGGCCTGGGGGAGGCCGACCTGCGGGCCGACCTGGGCGTCAGCGACGAGGCGGGGCTGGCATGGGCGCGGTCGCGGCTCGTGGTGGCGGCCCGCGCCGCCGGGCTGCCCGCGCCGGCCCAGTCGGTCTACACCGACTTCCGGGATCTCGAAGGTCTGGCCGAGTCGTGCCGCGCCGGCCGGGCCATGGGCTTCCGCGGGCGGGCCGCCATCCATCCGGCCCAGCTCGCGGTCATCCGCGACGCCTACCGGCCCGGCGAGGAGGAGGTCGCGGCGGCCCGCGAGATCGTGGCGGCGGCCGGGGCCGGCGCGGTGGCCCTCCCCGGCGGGCGCTTCGTCGACGAGGCCGTCGTCCGCCAGGCCAGGCGGGTCCTCGATGACCACCTCACCCAGGGTGAAAAGCGGATTTAGCGGGTAACGGCCCCAGATAACCCCTTGAGGGGTTAATCAGGTGAAATCTGCACATTCCGCTCCCTGGAGGAGACAGCGTATGACCACCACGACCCGTCCCGCAGACGCCTCCGGCCGGTTCGCCATCGGCGGCGACCTCACCGTCAACCGCCTCGGCTACGGCGCCATGCAGCTCACCGGCAAGGGGATCTGGGGCGATCCGCGCGACCCGGAGGAGGCCGTACGGGTGCTCCGCCGCGCGGTCGAGCTGGGCGTGAACTTCATCGACACCGCCGACTCCTACGGACCGTTCGTGTCCGAGCTGCTCATCAGGAAGGCCCTGCACCCCTACCCGGACGACCTGGTCATCGCCACCAAGGCCGGCCTGACCCGCTCCGGCCCCGACGACTGGCGCCCGGTGGGCCGCCCCGAGTACCTGCGCCAGCAGGTCGAGCTGAGCCTGCGCCACCTCGGCGTCGAGCGGATCGACCTGCTCCAGCTGCACCGCATCGACCCCAAGGTGCCCCTGGCCGAGCAGGTCGGGGAGCTCGCCGCGCTCCAGCGGGAGGGCAAGATCCGCCACATCGGACTCAGCGAGGTCGGCGTCGAGGATCTGGAGCGGGCCGGGGAGACGGCGACGATCGTCTCGGTGCAGAACCTCTACAACCTCGCCCACCGCGACGCCGAGCCGGTCCTGGAGCACTGCGAGGCGAACGGCCTGGCCTTCATCCCGTGGTTCCCGCTCGCGACCGGCGAGCTGGCCAGGGAGGGCGGCCCGCTGGACGCCGCGGCCAGGCGGCACGGCGCCACCCCGTCGCAGCTCGCGCTGGCCTGGCTGCTGCGGCGCTCCCCGGTGATGCTGCCCATTCCCGGCACCTCCTCGGTGGCGCACCTGGAGGACAACGTCGCCGCGGCGACCCTGGAGCTGACCGACGAGGAGTTCGCGGCGCTGACGGACGCGGTCTGAGCCGCGCCGTCTGAACCGTACGGTCCGAACCGCACGGTCCGACGCGCCGGGCCTGCCGGGGCCGCGGTCCCGGCAGGCCCGGCGGGTCCGGTCCCCGGCCGGGATCTGCGGGTCGGGTGTGAAGAATCCTGCAAATCAGGTCATGGCTAGCTTGCATTCACCACTGCACGTAACTTATAAATTGACTTAGAGGTTTTCGGAACGGCAGGCGTGAGGAACCTGCCCGGTTCAACGGAGGTGGTTACCGATGCTGCTGACGTCGATCGACCCGTTCGTGCAGGAGTTCGACCGTCAGTTCGACCGGCTCGCGCGGCAGACCCTCGGATGGGGCCAGAACGACTCGCGCGGGGCCATGCCGCTGGACGGCGTCCGCCGCAAGGATGACGTCCTCCTCAAGTTCGACCTCCCCGGCGCCGACCCCGACTCTGTCGAGGTCACCGTCGACCGGGGCGTCCTGACGGTGAGCGCCCGGCGCGAGGAGGAGTACGCCGAGGACGACCGCCTCTTCGTGCGCGAGCGTCCGATGGGGACCTTCACCCGCCGCGTCTACCTCTCCGAGCACCTCGACAGCGAGAAGATCGACGCCGCGTACTCCAACGGTGTCCTGGTCGTGCGCATCCCGGTGCTGGAGCGGGCGAGGCCCCGCAAGGTCGAGATCCACAAGGCCGCGCCGGAGCAGAAGTCGATCAAGGCCTGAGATCCGGCCTGATCGTCGGGTCTCCTCGGGGCGGGCGCCGGTCCTGGCGCCCGCCCCGCGGTCGTCCCGAACCCCCGGAAAGGAGCGACGATGGTCAGGCTGCCCTTCGACGATGAGAACGCGCCGCTGTACTCGGTCGGCCAGGTCGCCGACATGCTCCAGGTCGAGCGGGCGTTCCTGCGCCGCCTCGACGAGCACGACGTGGTCCGGCCCGCCCGTTCCGGTGGCGGGCAGCGCCGCTACACCCGCGGTGAGATCGGCGAGCTCCAGGACGTCATCAAGCTGGTCGGCGAGGGCATGACCCTCGCCGCCGTCCGCCGCATCTTCGAGCTGCAGCACGAGGTCAGGCGGCTCCGGGAGGAGCTCGACAGGGAGCGTGCCGCCCGCGGGGAGCCCGCGGGGCCCTGAACCGCGGCGCGGGCTGTCCGGGCCCCGTTCGCCGGGGAGCCCCTGCACCTGACAGACCTGGCCCCAAGTTCGTGGAGGTATGGAAAGGCTTTCCCGCTCAGCCGCTCCCAGGGCGGGAAAGCAGAGTACGGCTGCGCCGTTCAATGCTGGCCGCCACGGACTCCCGCACTTCCGGTGCCGTGGAGAGCAGGTCGGCGCAGGCAGGCCATGCTGAGCGCACACGGCCGACCAGGTCCGTGACGATGTCACCCAACCCGGCGCCGGCTGCATGGAGGCGTCGTTCCAAACGCTCGAAGGTGCGGATGGTAACGGCGTCGAAACGCCGGGAACCCGCGAACTTCATACCGAGTGTCTCGCCTTTTCCCATGTAGGCCCGTGTACAGACGAGGTCATAGGCGGGGGAGAGCGCCGGGGTCCTGGGATCCCGATAGATGAGCGACCAGTTTTTCAGATGGGCATCCCCATTGGAGATCAACACTGTGAAGGCCAGCCGCCGGGTGAACTCCTGCAACGCAGCGACGTCATGGCGGCGATGGACCAATGCGGCCACGGTTTCGTAGTTGCCGAGATACTTCTCATTCGGGTACACGCCGCGCACCTGTGCGAGGTCCTCGATGTGGACAGGTCTTCGGCTGGCATCCCGATCGAAGCGACGTACGGCATAGGCCCAGTCCTCTGTGCCTGGCCAGACCCCTGACGGCAGGGTGTCGAGCTCGTCACGGTGGTACAGGCGTATCTCGGGCACATCGATGCCGACCGCAGCGGCCAGAGACATCATCGCATGTTCGTTACGGGGAACGTCCGCGTAGATCCGGTCAGGAAGTTTGACGATCCAGTCGCCACCCTGGCCGGAGGCAGGGAGGGTGAGACGGTCGTTGTCAGCGAGCATGGAGAACTTCAGCGCCACGCCGGCCAGAGAGAACCGGATCTCGGGCTGAGAGCCGTCCTGAGCAGAAGGATTCCTGCTCTCGCCGCCGTCCCAGGTGTCGTCAAGGACGTGATCCTCTCCATCGCAGGGCACCACTCGAACCGCTCCCGGCAGATCATGACCGACCTGGGCGAGCAGTTCCATTTCCCGATCAGCGGAGACGTTCCTGTCATTGGCGATCCAGTCACGTAGTACGCCTTCGGGAAGGAGATTGGAGAACCACGGTGGAAGGCGAAGTGCTGCTGCGTGTCTGCCTGTCAGATCCTGCTCGAAAAAGAGTCCGAGAATCGCTCGATCGGGGTCACGGAGATAACTCTCCAGGAACGCGAAACGGGTGTGGTCACCTCGCTGGTACAGCGTTCCCACGCGGTCGTCCCCCAGTATGACCGCATAGCGCAACTCAGTGGGCGGCATCGGATTCCTCATCGGGCAGGGCAGGCTCCTCGCCGGGCAGATCTTCGATCGTCAGTTCATCAAGCGGTGGAGTGTCCTCGAACCTCCACTCGCACACGCGTTGCAGAAATTCCGCCAGGTTTGAGATCAGCTTCTCCTGACGGGCCTTGAGGAAGGGTACGGACTGGCCGTCTCGTAGTAGGGCGGCCATCGCCGGGGTGATCAGATGGGAATCGAGGACCTTCAGCCATTCCTTTTCGTCCATGGTGAGCGGCGGGTTCACAATGGCGGCACCGATGTCCTTGCCAGCCTCCTGCTCCATCGCGGGCAACAGAACACGATTAGCAGCCCAGAGGCGATACTTCTCGTCCATCTGGCGGGTGGGGACCAGGTAGCGCACGGCGTCGGCGGCGGTGGGACGGCCGGTCAGGCATTCTGCCAGCTCGATCTGTTCGCTGGGTTTCCCCGTGCTGGGGTCGCGTGGCTCCAAGGACCACCAGGAGCACAAAGTGATCTTTGCGGCTGCTTCGTTGGTCCTGAATCTCCGGAGTTCGGGCAGTTGCGGCTCAGGACGGTTCAGGGCTCCGAGGAGGTTCTGTACTGATCCTGTGAGGTCGTTCGGCTGAACCTTCGCGCAGAGCGCGCGGCTCGCCCCCGTGGAACTCCCTTTGAAAATCTCCGGGCCGAACAGAGCCGCCCGCCAGTACCAACGACGAAGTAGCTTGCGGTTGACGGGATCAGGATCGGGGAAGTGCGCGAAGACCCGGGTGAGAACGATCAGGAGGTAACGGTACGCCAGCAGGCTGAAATGGGGAACTCCGGCGTCCTTCTGCAGGAAGCCGACTGCCCTTCCCAGGGCTTCTTCTCCTGCCTGGAAGGCGGTATCACGATCTTCGCCTGGGAATTCGATGACCTCTCTGCGGTTCTCGTCATCGAACTCCGTCCGGATCTCTCGCTCGGGATTGGGGCCTCGTCTGGCGAGGATCGCACGCAGTACCGTGTCGCTGTCGATCCGACCGAAGCCGAACCGTTCATCCACGTGAGCGGCGATCACATCGATGGTAAGAGTCCTGTCCTGCTCCGACTCATCGCCGGCGAAGAGCGCGGAGAATATCTCAGCTTTGCTCAGGCGCTTCCCGTAGTTGTTCATCCGGTCGAAGATGTCCTGAAGAACTTCAGCGTTCTCCTGCTCCACCTGGTAGGCGGGCATGGGATATTGCCGCAGGACCGTGGTCAGGTTGAACGCCTTGTCCTGAAGCTCGGCGGAGATCTCCGGATAGACGGTGAACCACCGCAGGACCCGGCGCAGATCGAACAGAATGGGTAGCGGGATGACGTATGGATCTTCAACGGATGGCCGGGGAACGAACTTCTCGGTGCGCAAGTCGTAAGCGAGTGCGAACCGTGTCTCCCGGGCGCCTTCCTCGTGTAGAGCGTTGGCCAGGCTGGTGATGCGCTGTTGGCCGTCCACCACCCACAGTGACTGGTCCATGCGGGGGGCATCGATACTCAAGGTGCCGAGGGTGAGCGTCTGCTCCGCGGCGGGCCGTACCCACAACAGAAGGCTGCCTACGGGGTAACCCTTGACGATGCTGTCGAAGAGCCGGATGACGTCTTCGCGGCCCCAGCGAAAGTCGCGCTGGAAATGAGGCACCCTGATCTGTCCGCGCCAGGCCATGCCCACCAGTTTCTCGACGTCGTAGGTCGTGGCGCTGGGGCGCGTTTCCAGCCCGGTGCTCATCGCGGCTCCTGCCATGGAAGTTCCGTGTCCACAGGGGTGGTCGGATTCAGCTCGATCCCCATTGAACAAGCATGTCAGGCCGTGAGCCGAGGTTCAGACGGTATAGGCGATCTCACGGCTGACATATGAAGATCCAGGCAGGATGGGGCGCGCGGCTCAGCCCTTGACGGCGCCCACGATCACCCCCTTGGTGAAGTGGCGCTGGACGAACGGGTAGACGAACAGGACCGGGAGCAGCGCGACCACCACGATCGCCATCTGGATGGCCAGGCCGGGCGGCAGGGCCTGCCCGGGGATCGTGCCGGTCCCGCTCTGGCCGACGAACAGCGACTGGCCCTGGAGCACGTACTGCCGCAGCACGACCTGCAGGGGCCACTTGGCGTTGTCGTTCAGGTAGAGCACGGCGTTGAAGAACGAGTTCCAGTAGCCGACCGCGTAGAACAGGCCGATGACCGCGGTGACGCCCTTGGACATGGGCAGCACGATCCGCCGCAGGATGCGGAACTCGCTCGCGCCGTCGATGCGCGCGCTGTCGGTCACCTCGCCGGGGATGCTCATGAAGAACGACCGCATGACCACGAGGTTGAACGCGGTGACCGCGGTCGGCAGGATCAGCGCCCAGTAGCTGTCGATCAGGCCGAGCGAGCTGACCAGCAGGTAGTTGGGGATCAGTCCGGGGCCGAACAGGAACGTCAGCAGGATGAGGAACAGCAGCGGCCGGTGCAGCACCGAGCCGGGCCGGGACAGGCCGTAGGCGGCCAGCACCGTGACGCTCAGGCTGATCGCCGTGCCGACCGTGGTCACGCCGAGGCTGACCAGGACCGACCGGGTGACCACGCCGCCCGCGAACAGCTGCTGGTAGGCGGCGAGGGACAGTTCGCCGGGCATCGTGACCAGTCCGCCGGCCCTCGACACGGCCTCCTGGGTGGAGAGGCTGGTCAGCACGACCATGTAGATCGGGAAGAGGACGGCCGCCACGACGAGCGTGAGGACGAGTCCCTTGGCGAGCCCGCCGGCGCGGCCGGGCCGTTCGGCCCATGGAGGTGAGGTCGTCATGATCGTTTGTAGATTCCCTGTTCTCCGAACCGGTGGGCGACCTTGTTGGCGATGACGATCAGGATCAGTCCGGCCACGCCCTTGACCAGGCCCGCCGCCGCGCCGTAGCTCCACTCGCCGGTCAGCAGGGTGCGCCAGTAGACGAAGGTGTCCAGCACCTCGGCGGCGTCCCGGCCGACCGCGTCGCGTTGCAGGAAGAACTGCTCGAAGCCGACGTTCAGCGCCTCGCCCAGCCGCAGGATCAGCAGCAGGACGATCACCGGGCGCAGGCCGGGCAGCGTGACGTGCCACATCCGCCGCCAGCGCGAGGCGCCGTCCACCGCCGCGGCCTCGTAGAGGTTCTGGTTGATGGCGGCCAGCGCGGCCAGGAAGACGATCGCGCCCCAGCCGGCGTCCTTCCAGACCGTCTCGGCGGTCACCAGCAGGATGAAGGTGTCCGGGTTCGTCATGACGTCGAAGCCGCTGTAGCCGTGGTCCCGCAGGATCTGCGAGAGCAGCCCGGCGCCGCCGAACATCTGCTGGAACAGCGTGACGACCAGCACCCACGAGAAGAAGTGCGGCATGTAGACGATGCCCTGGATGAACACGCGCAGGCGGGGCCGTACCACGCTGTCGAGAAGGATGGCCAGCGCGATCGGCACCGGGAAGTAGAAGACGAGCTGGAACGCGGTGATCGACAGGGTGTTGAGCGTCGCGTCCCAGAAGCTGTCGTCGAGCAGCAGCCACTGGAAGTTGGAGATCCCGACCCACGGGCTGTCGGCGACGCCGACGTAGGGCGAGTAGTCCTGGAAGGCGATGACGTTGCCGAGCAGCGGAACGTAGTGGAAGACGATCAGCAGCCCGATCGCGGGCACCGTCATCAGCAGCAGCTGCCAGTCGCGGCGCAGCCGGTCCCGGAAAGGGACACGGGTGCCCGGGCTTGTCGAGACGGCCCTTTTACCGACATGCTTGGAGGTGCCGGCGCCGGCGGGTGAGGTCAGGTCACCCGCCGGCCCGGTCCTCGGCTCGTTGCTAAGCACGGCCGTTGTCCCGCAGGATCTTCATGTAGAAGTCCCTGGCCTCGTCGCCGCCGTCCCGCCGCCACTCCGCGGCGATCTTCTTGGCGTCGCTGACCGGGCGCCGCCCGCGCATGATGTCGGTGAACTTGTCCTCGGTGGGCACCTGCAGGCCGGAGAACTTCGACGGCTTCTGGATCCGGATCCCGTCGAACGGGGTCTTCTCGACGTGCGGGAAGGTGGCCTGCTGCCACGCCATGTTGGCCTTGACCGCGTCGGGATAGGCGACCCAGTCCACGAAGATGGGGCGTCCGCCGAGGAAGAGGTAGGTGGGGGCGACCTCCTTGCGGCCGAGGTCGTTCAGCTGCGGGACGTTCTTGTCGTCGCGGGTGAAGTGCTTGCCCTCCACCCCGAAGTTGGACAGCTCGTACTCCTTGGTCCCGTACGGCGCCGCGCACCAGTTGAGGATGGAGAGAAGCTCCTCCACCTTCTCCTTCGGGGTGCCCTTCTTCACGAAGGTGAAGATCCCCGCCGCGTTGTTGTGGTACATCATCGGTTTGCCGCCGTCGTGGGCGAAGACCGGGAAGGCGTCGATGGCGAAGTCGGGGTTCTTGCCGCGGTGCTGCTGCAGCAGCTCCTTCCAGCCGCCGAGCCCGTCGCGGTAGACGGTGATCTGCCCGCCCCCGATGAGGTCCTTCTCGTTGGCGCCCTTGCTGCTCACCACGGAGGGGTGGATCAGGTCCTCGGCGAAGAGCTTCCGCATGAACTCCAGCATCTGCTCGTACTCGGGGGTCTCGTACTTGTGGACGAGCTTGCCGCCCTCGTAGCGCCACTCCTGCGGGATCCGGAAGACCGTCCAGAGCATCTCGTGGATGTCGCCGAACGCCCAGCGCTTGTTCTTGGGGTCGTTGATCTCCTTGCCGAGCCGGTACAGCTCGTCGGCGTTCTTGGGCGCGGTGTTCCAGCCGTTCTTGTCGAACAGGTCCTTGCGGTAGAGCAGCGCGAAGGGGAAGGGCTCGGTGGGGAACGGCACCGCCATCAGCTTGCCGTTCCAGACCGACCACTCCCACGCGGCGGTCGGCAGGTTGGCCAGCAGCGGGTACGGCTTGACCTTGTCGCCCTGCAGGTAGGGGGTGAGGTCCTCGAACGCCTTGTCGACGGCCTGGTTGAAGTCGGCCATCTTCTCGATCTCCCAGCTGGGGATGACCATGAGGTCCGGGAGGTCGCCCGAGGCGAGACGGGCGATCGCCTTGTCGGCGTACACGGTGCCGTCGGCGATCTGGAACTCCACGGTGGCGCCGATGTCGGCGTTGGCCGCCTGGAAGTAGGCGTTGTCCGCCAGGGCGGGCGGCACCGGCCCCCACAGCGGCGTCATGGCCTTGTAGGAGCCGCCCTTCCCGGCCTTGGCGGTCAGCGCGGGGGCGGGGGAGGCGGGGTAGGTGGTGAAGCCGCCGCCGATGCCGGGGATGCCCGGCAGGTCGGAGACGATGCCGGGGATGTCGGGCTGCGCGCCGGGGAAGGGCGCGTAGGTGGGAGTGAGGGAGGTCAGCTTCTCCGCGGCGGCGGCGGTGGCGCCCCCGCTTCCCGGCCGGGGGCCGCTCGGGGCGGAGCAGGCGCCGAGCAGGCCGCCTCCGGCGGCCATCGCGGCGCTGAGCCCCACCAGGCCGAGGAAGCCTCGGCGGGTGGTCGTCGCGCCCGGGGTCTGGGTCATGGCGCTTTCCCTTCGTCGGTTCAGATCAGGGGGGTGTCCGCGGGAGAGGGGCCGCGATAGAGTTAGTTCGTCTGATGGCCAAACAAATTAGTCGAGGCCGACCCCCGCCACAAGGGAGCGCCGACCCGGCGTCCGCGGGAGGCGGTCACGGATTGGTGAACGATGGTGCATGATGGGGCCAGCCTGGCCGAGCCGGAACGGGACTGACCTTGATCACATCTACGAGCGACCCGCAGCCGGCCGACTTCGCCGACGTGCGGGCGACCAACCTCGCCGTCGTCCTGCGGTTCGTGCGTGAGCACGCCCCCTGCTCGCGGGCGGACATCGCCGCCTCCACGGGACTGAACAAGGCGACGGTCTCCAGCCTGGTCGCCGACCTGATCGACCGCCGGCTGGTCCGGGAGACCGGGCTGACCGAGAACCGCGTCGGCCGCCCGGCGACCATGCTGGTGCTCGACGGCTCGCCGTACGCGGCGATCGGCGTCGAGATCAACGTCGACTACGTCACCGCCGTGGCGGTGGACCTGTCGGGGGAGCGGCTGTTGTCCTGGCGGCGCTCCTTCCAGGGGCCCGACGTCACGGTGTCGCAGGCGATGGCGGTCGTCGCCGGGCTCGTCCGCCGCGTGACGGCCCGGATGGCCCGGGAGGAACGGCAGGTCCTCGGCCTCACCGTGGCCGTGCCCGGCCTGGTCGGCACCGACGGGGTCGTCCGCGTCGCGCCGAACCTCGGCTGGCGCGACGCCGACCTGGCCGGTGACCTCGCCAAGGCGCTCCGCGACCCCGGGTTCCCGGTGCAGGTGGACAACGACGCCAACCTCGCGGCCCTGGCCGAGCACCGCTTCGGCCCGTGGGCCGGGACCGCCGACCTGGTGTACCTCACCGGCGAGATCGGGGTGGGCGCCGGGGTCATCCTCGACGGGCGGCTGCGGCGCGGCGGGCAGGGCTACGGCGGCGAGATCGGCCACATCCAGCTCGACCCGCTCGGCGCCGAGTGCCGCTGCGGCCGCCGGGGCTGCCTGGAGGCGATGGCCGGGATCGGCGCGGTGCTGGAGCACGCGGCGCTCTCCCCGGCGGAGGTGGAGGTCGAACTGGAGGAGACGGCCCGCCTGGCCCGGACCGGCGACGCGCACACCCTCGCCGTCCTGGCCGACGTCGGCCGCAACCTCGGCCGGGGCGTCTCGATGGTGGTCAACCTCCTCAACCCCGAGGTGGTCGTCCTCGGCGGATACTACGTGCCCCTCGCCCCCTGGCTGCTGCCCCAGATCGAGGCCGAGGCACGCGGGCGGGTGATCGCGCCGGACGCCGGCGGCTGCCGCGTCGTGGCCTCCACCCTCGGGTACGGCGCCGCCGCGCTCGGCGGCGCCGCCCGGGTGCTCGACCTGGTGGATTCAGGGCGTTTGCCGCGAATCTCTTGACCTGAGCCGCACGGGCGTGCACCCTCGGGGAAGCTCCGTTTCGAAACACCCGCGTAACGAACGGAGCGTTTCCGGATCATTCATCGAAGCGCTTCGACGGGCCGGGGCGCCTCCATCAGACCGACTTTCGAAGCGCTTCGATACCCCCCAGAGGACGGTCCCCCCATGAACGAACCCTTCCGCGACCCCGGAATCCCCCTCGCCGAGCGCGTCGCCGACCTGCGGGACCGCCTGACACCGGAGGAGAAGATCGGCCTGCTGCACCAGTACCAGGCGCCGATCCCGCGGCTGGGCGTGGAGGGTTTCCGCACCGGCACCGAGGCCCTGCACGGTCTGGCCTGGCTCGGCCCGGCGACGGTGTTCCCGCAGGCCGTGGGGCTGGCGAGCACCTGGGACCCGGAGCTGGTCAGGCGGGTCGGTGAGGCGACGGGAGACGAGGTCCTGGCCTTCCACCGCAAGGACCCGTCCGGCGCCGGGCGCAACGTCTGGGCGCCCGTGGTGAACCCGTTGCGCGACCCCCGGTGGGGCCGCAACGAGGAGGGCTACTCCGAGGATCCGTGGCTGACCGGCGTCATGGCGGCGGCGTACGCGTGGGGCCTTCGTGGGAGCGATCCCACCGTGCTGAAGACCGCGCCCACCCTCAAGCACTTCCTGGGCTACAACAACGAGACCGACCGCTGCGTCACCTCCAGCGGCCTGCAGCCCCGGGTGCTGCACGAGTACGAGCTGCCCGCCTACCGGCCCGCCCTGGAGCAGGGCGCGGCGGTGGCCGTCATGCCGTCCTACAACCTCGTCAACGGACGCCCGGCGCACCTCAGCCCGCTGATCCGCGAGGCGCTGCGCGAGTGGGCGCCCGACGACATCCTCGTGGTCAGCGACGCCTACGCCCCGGGGAACCTCGCCGGCATGCAGGCGTACCACGAGGACCTGCCCACGGCCTACGCCCACGCGATCAGAGCGGGCCTGGACAGCTTCACCCAGGACGACGACCGGTCCGGCGAGACCCTCGGGCACATCCGCCGGGCACTGGAGCTGGGCCTGCTCACCGAGGAGGACGTCGACGAGGCGGTACGGCACGCGCTGTCCATCCGGTTCCGGCTCGGCGAGTTCGACCCCGCCCCGCCGTACGAGGGGATCACCGAGGCGGTCGTCAACTGCACCGAGCACCGTGAGCTGGCCCGCGAGGCCGCCCGGCGCTCGATCGTGCTGCTGCGCAACGACGGGATCCTGCCGCTGGCCGCGCCCGGCCGGATCGCGGTCATCGGCCAGCTCGGCGACACGCTGATGGAGGACTGGTACTCCGGCACGCTCCCCTACGCCGTCACCGCCCGCGCAGGTCTCGCCGAACGGTGCGAGACGGTGTTCTGCGAGGCCGTGGACCGGGTCGCGCTGAGTGTGGAGGCCGGGGCCGTCGTCGCCGACCCCGGCGGCGGGCCGTTGTCCGTCGCGCCCGGCGGTGGGGGCGACGAGGCCCTGTACGACCTGTTCGACTGGGGCGGCGGGTCGTACGCGCTGCGGGCCGTGGCGACCGGCCGCCACCTGTCGGTGGGCGACGACGGCGTGCTGGTCAACGACCAGCCCGGCCCCAACGGCTGGGAGGTGCGCCAGACCTTCCGGATGGAGCGCCGTCCGCGCGGGACGCTCGCCCTGCGGCACATCTCCACCGGCCGCTACGTCGCCCTGGACGACGGGGCGTTCCGGCTGGCCGACGACGCCGACGCGGCGGCCTGGCTCACCATGGAGCGGGTGGTGGACGGCGCCGAGACCGCCGCCGCCCTCGCCGCGACGGCGGACGTGGCCGTCGTGGTGGTCGGGGACCACCCGCTGGTCAACGGCCGCGAGACCGAGGACCGCCTCGACCTGGACCTGCCCGCCGCCCAGCAGGCCGTCGTCCGGGCGGTGCGGGCGGCCAACCCGCGGACCGTCATGGTGATCAGCAGCGGCTACCCCGTCTCCTGGGCCGATGAGGACCTGCCGGCCGTGCTGTGGTCGTCGCACGGCGGCCAGGAGTACGGCCACGCCCTGGCCGAGGTGCTCTTCGGCGACGCCGACCCCGAGGGCCGGCTCACCCAGACCTGGTACCGCTCGGCGTGCGAGCTGCCCGACCTGCTCGACTACGACATCATCGCCTCCGACGCCACCTACCAGTACTACCGGGGCGAACCGCTCTTCCCCTTCGGGCACGGCCTCAGCTACACCACGTTCGACTACTCCGGCCTGACCGTCTCGGTGGAGAACGGCCCTGGCGGCGCGGACGGCCTTGGCGGCCCTGAGGGCCCTGGCGGCGCGGAGGGCGCGGGCGGCACGGTCATCGTCACCGCCACGGTCGCCAACACGGGCCCCCGCGCCGGGGCCGAGGTCGTCCAGCTCTACACCCACCAGCGCGGCTCCCGGGTCAAGCAACCGCTGCGCCGCCTGCGCGGCTTCACCAAGGTACGGCTCGCACCCGGCGAGAGCACCACGGTGAGCTGGCGCCTCCCCGTCCGCGACCTGGCCTTCTGGGACGTCACCCGCAACCGGTTCGTCGTGGAGGACGCCCCGCACCGGGCCATGGTCGGCCGCTCCGCGCGGGACATCCGGCTGTGCGCCTCCTTCCACGTCGAGGGGGAGCGCATCCCGCCCCGCGCGGCCCTGGCCGGGCCGATCCGCGCGGTGGACCACGACGAGTACGACGCGGTGGCCTTCGTGGACGCCGACCGGGTCTCCGGCGACGCCGTGCGGTCCACCGAGGCGGGGGCGTGGATCGCGTTCCGCTCGACGGACTTCGGCGACGGGGCCGCTTCGCTCTCGGCACGCGTCACCGGGGCCGAGGGCGGCGTGATCAGCCTGAGGCTGGACGACCCGCTGCACGGCCCGCTCCTCGGCGACCTCCCCGTCCCCCGGGCGGGCCGCTACGACCTCACCGAGGTCCGCACCGGGCTCGCGGACGTCCGCGGGGTCCGTGATCTCTATATGGTGTTCGAGAACGCCGGGATCACCCTGGCCGGCTTCACCTTCGGAGAGCGCACGTGAGCGAGTGCGGCGAGCGGACGGCGCGGCGCGCCCGCGGGCGCGCCCCCCGGGACACCGGGCGGGGCCACGATGCCCTCCCGGTCGGCGGACGCGTCCTCCCGGTGGGTGAGCGCGCCGTCCCGGCCGGCGGGCGAGGAGGCGCATGAGCGGGCGGGCGGTGACGATCGCCGAGGTCGCCCGGCACGCCGGGGTGGCGGTGAGCACCGTCTCCTACGTCCTCAGCGGGAAACGGGCGATCTCCGCCGACACCCGGCGGAGGGTCCTCGACAGCGTGCGGACGCTCGGGTACCACCCCAACGCCGGGGCCAGAGCACTGGCCAGCAGGCGGGCGAACGTCATCGCGCTGGTGCTGCCGCTGCGGGCCGGGATGCACGTCCCGGTGCTGATGCAGTTCGCCACCTCGGTGGTCACCGCAGCCCGGGGCTACGACCACGACGTGCTGCTGCTGACCGCCGACGAGGGCGCCGAGGGACTGCGCAGGGCGGTGGCGAGCGCCCTGGCCGACGGCCTGGTGCTGATGGACGTGGAACTGCACGACAGCAGGGTGCCGCTGCTGCGCGAGCTCGCCGAGCCGAGCGTCCTGATCGGCTTCCCCGCCGACACGGCCGGGCTGACCTGCGTGGACCTCGACTTCCACCGGGCCGGCGCGCTCTGCGTGGAACACCTGGCCGAACGCGGGCACCGGGAGGTGGCGCTGCTCGGCGCCCCCTCGGTGGTCTACGAACGCGGCACCGGGTTCGCCCGCCGTACCAGGGAGGGGTTCACCGAGGCCGTGGCCGGGCGCGGCATGACCGGTACGGCCCTGCCGTGCGAGGAGAGCTTCGAGGAGGTCGCGGAGACGGTACGGCGGCTGCTGGAGACGCGGCCGGAGCTGTCGGCCCTGGTCGTGCACAACGAGGCGGCGGTCGGCCACGTGCTCGGGGCGTTGCGCCAGTACGGCAGGCGGATCCCCGAGGACGTCGCGGTGGTGGCGATCTGCCCCGACGACGTCGCCGAGCGGGCCGGTCCGGCGCTCACGTCGGTGCTGGTCCCGGCCGAGGACGTGGGCCGCGAGGCGGTGCGGCTGCTCATGGCCAAGCTGGCGGGCGCCGCCGTGCCGGACGCCACCCTGCTCGCCCCCCGGCTGACGGTGCGCGGGAGCACCTGACCTCGTCCGGCGGAGCGGACGCGTCGGCCGCCCGGCGGTCCCGGCGGCCCCGCAGAGCCCGCCGCGTGCGAGATCCGCCGGGCGCCGTAGGCGGCCGGGATGCGGAGACGGGCGCCGTACGGGATCCGGACACGGAGACGGGCGCGTCCCCTCGGGGAACGCGCCCGTCTCGCCGTCTCAGGAGGCGATCGTCAACCGGTCACCGGCGGGTCACCAGTCGCCCCCGCCGAAGTCACCGCCGCCGAAGTCTCCGCCGCCGCCGAAGTCGCCCCAGCCGCCGCCGCCGAAGTCTCCGCCGCCGCCGAAGTCGGCACCGCCGCCCGCGTCGGCCACGCCCTGCTCGTAGCCCATGCCGTAGCCGCCGCCCATGCCCCAGCCGCCGCCCATCATGCCGCCGAGCATGGTGCCGACGAGCATGCCGGTCATGATGTCGCCGAAGCCGCCGTAGTAGCCGTAGGCGTAGGGCTGGTAGGCGGGACCGGCCTCGTAGTACGGGCGGTAGCCGCCGTTGACCATGACCTGGCGCGTCTGCGGCTCGAAGCCGCGCTCGACGGCCTCGGCGTCCGCCGCGCAGGCCGGGACGTCGCGCACCGCGCCGCCGGGCGGGGCCCAGCGCACGTCACGGGCGGACGGGCCGTGCTGCGGGTTGAAGAAGCACGGGGAACGCCGCTCGGGAAGCGGCTGGTGGTTGACGCGGGCCTTGACGCAGGCGAGGGCGTAGCGGCCCTCCTCCAGCGTGGAGGTCACGTTGCGCAGCTCGTCGGGGCGCTTGACCGCGTCCAGTTCCACCTTGGCCCGCTCGTAGGAGTCGAGGGCGCGCTGCCAGTCCTGCTGGTGCTCGGTGCCGTCGCCGAGGAGCTTGACGTCGGTGTCGAGGCCGGTGATCTCCTCGCCGAACTTGGTGACGTCCTCGTCCACGGTCTGCTTGACCGCGGCCAGCTCCGCCGCCTCGCGGGCCTCGCGCTGCTTCTTCTTCTTGCGGGAGTAGAAGAAGAGGCCGAAACCGCCGGCCAGGGCCAGCACCAGGATGCCGATCAGGACGCCCCCGCCGCCTCCGGAGGAGGAGCGGGAATCCGAGCCGGAGCCGGAGCCGAGCCCGGCGCCGCTGGCCGCGTCGTCGGCCAGCTTGACGAAGTTGACCACGTTGTCGGTGGGGCTGGAGGTGGTCTTGGCCCGACCCAGCAGCTCGTCGACGTCGACGCCCTTGATGTTGGAGACGCCGAACGGGGTCTTTCCGCTCATCAGCAGGATGGTGGACTTGCCGCCGACGTCCTTGCGGACGGAGGTCAGCAGGGTCCTGGCCTGCGACTTGCTGGTGACGGACCCCTCAGGCAGCAGCCCGACGTAGACCGAGGAGCTCTTCGTCTGCCCGACGGCTCCGCGGATCTCGTCGACGGCGTTCGCGGGGATGCCGGAGGCGGGGTCCGCGTAGAAGCGGTCGCCGTCGGTCAGGCCCGAGGAGATCGTGCCCGGGTCGGGCGCGGCGGCATGGGCGGCTGGAGCGATCATGAAGACGGCCAGCAGCCCGGCGAGCAGCGCGACGAGCGCGGCGCCGAGGCGGCCCGGTGCGGTTTTTGTCGTGATCACGGCAAGAAAGCCTCCTTCGCCCTTCAGGACGAACAAGCGGACGTCAGAGTTCCCACTTCCCGACCGTATCCCTTCCAGACGTCCCCCGCGGCGTCCGGGACGGCGCGGCGGCCGCCGCGCGCCGCCCGGACGTCCGTGGTGTCGGGGATCCGCGCCGCCCCGGGCGCCGGTCAGGCGTCCTTGATGTCGCAGATCACGGCGCCCGCGGTGACGGTCTGGCCGGGCGTGGCCGCCAGGCCGGTGACGGTGCCCGACTTGTGCGCGGTCAGCGGCTGCTCCATCTTCATCGCCTCCAGCACCACGACGGTGTCGCCGGCCGCGACGGCGTCGCCGTCGGCGGCCACCACCTTGACGATGGTGCCCTGCATCGGGCTGACCAGGCTGTCGCCCCCGGCCACGGCCTTCTTGCCCGCACCGCCCGGGTTCCCCCGCCGGGGCGGCCTGGCGGAGCCCCGGGCCGGGGCCGGCGCGGCGAACCCGGCCGGCAACACGACCTCCAGGCGCTTGCCGCCGACCTCGACGGTGATGTGCTCCCGCTCGGCGGGCGCGCCGGAGTCGGCCACCGGGCCGGCGTACGGCTCGATGGGCGTGGCGAACTCGGTCTCGATCCACCGGGTGTGCACCGAGAACGGGTCGGAGGTGAAGGCCGGGTCCTCGACGACGGCGCGGTGGAAGGGCAGCACGGTCGGCATGCCCTCGATCTCGAACTCCGCCAGCGCCCGGCGGGCGCGCTGCAGCGCCTGCTCGCGGGTCGCGCCCGTCACCACCAGCTTGGCGATCAGGGAGTCGAAGGACTGCGGGACGGTCATCCCCGCCTCGTAGCCGGAGTCCAGTCGCACGCCGGGCCCGGACGGGACGCGCATCGCGGTGATGGCGCCCGGCGCGGGCAGGAAGTTGCGCCCGGCGTCCTCGGCGTTGATCCGGAACTCGAACGAGTGGCCGCGCAGCGGCGGGTCGTCGTAGCCCAGCGGCTCGCCGTCGGCGATCCGGAACATCTCGCGTACCAGGTCGACCCCCGCGACCTCCTCGGTCACCGGGTGCTCGACCTGCAGGCGGGTGTTGACCTCCAGGAAGGAGATGGTGCCGTCCTGCCCCACGAGGAACTCGCAGGTGCCCGCCCCGACGTAACCCGCCTCGCGCAGGATCGCCTTGGAGCTCGACCGCAGCAGCCCGACCTGCTCGTCGGTCAGGAACGGCGCGGGGGCCTCCTCGACCAGCTTCTGGTGGCGGCGCTGCAGCGAGCAGTCACGGGTCGAGACCACCACCACGTTGCCGTGGGCGTCGGCCAGGCACTGGGTCTCCACGTGGCGGGGACGGTCGAGGTAGCGCTCGACGAAGCACTCGCCCCGGCCGAATGCGGTGACGGCCTCACGGACGGCGCTGTCGTACAGGTCGGGGATCTCCTCGGTCGTCCTGGCCACCTTGAGGCCGCGCCCGCCGCCGCCGTACGCGGCCTTGATCGCGATGGGCAGGCCGTGCTCGGCGGCGAAGGCCAGCACCTCGTCGGGGCCGGAGACCGGGTCGGGGGTTCCGGCCACCAGCGGCGCGCCGACCGCCTGGGCGATGTGGCGCGCCTGGACCTTGTCGCCGAGGGCGTCGATCGCGGACGGCGGCGGGCCGATCCAGGTCAGGCCCGCGTCGATGACGGCCTGGGCGAAGGCGGCGTTCTCGGCGAGGAAGCCGTAGCCGGGATGGACGGCGTCGGCGCCGCTGTCGCGGGCGACGCGCAGCAGCTTGCCGACGTCCAGGTAGGTCTCGGCCGGGGACTGACCGCCCAGCGCGTACGCCTCGTCGGCGACCCGCGCGTGCAGCGCGTCGAGGTCCTGGTCGGCGTAGACCGCGACGCTGGCCAGCCCGGCGTCCCTGCACGCGCGGGCGATCCGCACCGCGATCTCACCACGGTTGGCGATCAGGACCTTGTGCACCGACGTGTTCCCTTCGTGCGTTCGTACGGCCCGGCGGGTCTTGTCGATGGGGCATCGGCCTCGGGCCTTCAACGGAGTGTAGGCGTCATCTGATCGCCGGGTCTCGTCCGGGTTGCTCGGTGCGGTGACCGTTTCGCCGGCCGCCGGCCGTCCCGCCGCCCGGCGGCCGTCCCCGGGACGCGCGGACCGGCATGAGAAACCGGGTGAAAACGCGGCGGCCTTTCGGGTGGGAAGGAAGATCCATAGCCGCTGCGCATATTCACGAAATCATTGTGGTCCGGTCGCCTATCGTGATTTCGTTTGGTGATCCCCGACACCCATCCCGAAGGAGACGGGCATGAGCCAGAACTTGCTCGGCGGAAATCCCGCGGAAATGCAGCAGATGGCCACCCAGTTCACCCAGCAGGCGGACCAGGTGAGGGCCACGATGGCCGCGTTGGACCGGGAGGCCGGCAAGGTCGGCACCGCCTGGACCGGTCCCGGCGCCCAGCGGTTCAGCGAGGCCTGGCAGAACTACCGCGCGGCCTTCCAGCGGATGTCCGAGGAGCTCGCCGAGGCGTCCCGCGTCATCAACACCTACCGCGGCAACATCGAGTCGGCCACCCGCTGATCCGTCGGTCACGGCCCTGCTTCGCCGCTTCCACCGCGAAGCAGGGCCACGGCGACCAATTCAGGGCAAAGCTCCGGACAAAGGCTTTTCACCTGCTGAGGGGCGAGCGATGAGCACTTGGCGGCCCCGGCGGGAGCACCAGCCGGGTGAACCCGCGGCCGACGTGGACCGTCCCGGTCTGGAGGAGATCCTGGACCGTGCCGCCACCGCCGCGGTCGACACCTTCTCCACCCAGGACATCCTGGACGAATTGGACAGAGGGAGATCCGGGCGGTGATCATGACCGGCGCCGCGCCGGACCGAACGGGCCGGATCCGGGTAGGAACCGGTCATGTCCGCTGCACCGCCTCCGTCCCCGCGAGTGGCCCGGCCGGTGATGTACCACCGCTGGTCCCACATCACGTTCGCCCACTGGCGCTATCCCGCCGAGCTGATCCAGGCGACGCTGCCGCCAGGTCTCAAGGTCGACGCCTTCGACGGCACGGCGTGGGTCAGCCTGACCCCCTTCCTGCTGGAGGGGTTGCGGCCGCCGGGGATCCCGGCCCTGCCGTGGCTGTCCCGCTTCCCGGAGACCAACGTGCGCACCTACGTGCGCGACGAGCGGGGCCGCGCCGGGATCTGGTTCTACTCGCTGGACGCCGACCGTCTCCCCGCCGTCCTCGGCGCCCGCCTCACCTACGGGCTGCCCTATTTCTGGTCGGACATGGCGGTGCGGGTGGACGGCGCGCGGCGCCGCTACCGCTGCCGCAGGCACCGGCCGCTCCAGCCCGGCGGGCACTGCGACGCCGTCGTGGAGACCGGGCCGCCGCTGGACGCCCCGGACGAGGCAGCGATCTTCCTGACCGCCCGCTACCGGCTGTTCACCCTCTTCGCGGGCACGCTGGCCTCGGCCGAGGTCGAGCATCCCCCGTGGCCGCTGCGCGAGGTCCGGCTGGAGCGCCTGGACCAGAGCCTCGTCCGGGCGGCCGGGCTGCCCGCCCCGGACCACCCGCCGCTCCTGCACGCCTCTCCCGGTGTGCCGGTGGCCGTCGGGAGGTGGCACCCGGTCCGCTGACGCCCGCCGGCCGGGTGCTTCCCGAGGCCGCCTCGACCGGACCGCCGGACACGTTCCGACGCCGCGGGATGGGGACCCACCGGGCGTCTTCCGATCCGCCTCGACCGGACCGCCGGACGCGTTCCAGCACCCTCAGGCCCGGTTCAGCCGGGCAGGGCGGTCTGGACGGGGGTCGTCGAGCCGAGCGTGACCAGCAGGCCCCGGCCGGGCGGGCCGCCGACCGCGCCGCGCGGCAGCCGGATCGTGAACAGGTCGCCGTCGGCGGGGCTCTGCACCGCCAGCAGCAGGCCGGTTCGGGACTTGCGGGCCTCGGCGACGAACCCGCGGTAGGCGGTGGTCAGGTCGCCGGTGGCCCCGCCGGCGATCAGGCCGTGCTCGCCGTCGCGGCCGGTGCGCAGCACCTGTTCCAGGGCCATGCCCAGCGGGGAGTCGGGGGAGACGAGCTCGGCGTCGTCGACGACCACCACGTAGCGCTCCCGTCCGGCGACGGCCCCCTCCAGATCGCCGTCCGCGCCGAGGACGGCCACCACGCCGGGCACGCCCGCCAGGTCGCGCAGCGGGCTGCGCCGCGGGGCGACCGCGATCACCGGTGTGCCGTGCTCCAGCAGCGAGCGGGCGGCGGTCACCAGCGCCGAGGACCGGCCGGACCGGGGCGGGCCCGCGACGACCGCACCGGGGCCGTGGGCCATCAGGTCGACGCCCATGGGGGTCAGCGAGTCGCCGCCGGCGCCGAGCAGGGCCCACAGCGGTGACGGCGGCTCGTGCGACGGCGCCAGCGCCATCGCCTGCGCCGCGGTGATCCGGGTCGGCAGCGCGTCCACCCGCAGCGGCGGCTCACCGCCCCAGGCCCACCCGGCGGGCCCGGCCGCGACGGTGGCCGTGGCGGCGCCCGCCGCGGTGGCCACCGGGGATACGACCCGGTCGCCGCCGAAGCGGGCGGGGATCGCGCGTGACAGCGCCTGGAGCTCGGCGACCTGGGCCGGGCCGGACGGGTCGTCGCGGAGCAGCCCGATCTGGTGTTCGACGACGCCGTGCTCGCCGGACGACACCGCGCGGCCGGGGCCGAGCACGGCCGGAAGGTCCTTGACCGGCAGCCCGGCCAGGCCGTAGTCGGCCGGGTCGGCCAGCCGCAGGATCAGCCGGTCGTCGAACACCGTGGAGATCTGGCCGATCAGCGCCGACCGGTCGCCGGTCACCACGGCGCGCAGCCCGACCGCCGGGCCCTCGCGCAGCAGCTGCATCATCGCCTCGACCAGCCGGCCGTAGTCGTAGTTCTCGAACGCGGCGACGAACCCCTCCCACCGGTCGAGCATCAGCACCAGCCAGGGTGGCCGCTCACCCGGGAACCCCGGGGATCCCGGGGATCCCGGGGACCCGGGGGACCCGGGGGGCACCATGGAGCCGGTGGAGCCGGCGCGCAGCTCGGCCAGCGAGGCGTGACCGGCCTCGGCGAGGAGCTGCTGGCGCCGTCCGACCTCGGCGCGCAGCCGGGTCAGCAGCCGCTCGACCCGGTCGAGCTGGTCGCGGGTCACCACCGCGCCGCAGTGCGGCATCGCCATCAGCGGCAGCAGCGCCCCCGAGCCGCAGTCGATCACGTGCAGGTGCACGTCCTCCGGGGACGCGCCCGCCGCGATCGCCCCGGCCAGGGTGCGCAGCGCGGTGGAGCGCCCGCTCCGGGGGGAGCCGGCCAGCAGCAGGTGCCCCCCTCGGGCGAGGTCCAGCGTCAGCGCCCGCCGGTCCTGCGCCCACGGCAGGTCCGTCACGCCGAAGGCCAGTGGCGGCACCTCCTCCTTCCCCGGCCGGTACGGCGCGGCCCCCTCGGGCTCCGGGAGGCCGGGGGCGACCACCAGGTCGGGGAGCGGTTCCAGCCAGGGGCTCGGCTGCCGGGGGACGCCCGCGACACGGGCGGCGTCGGCCAGGGCGTCGGCGAGCACGGACAGGTCGGTGACGGCCGCCCCCTCGGCCGCCGCGTCCGGGGCGGCCGGCGGATGCCCCAGGGCCCGCCAGCCGACCTCGGTGACCCGGGCCCGGACCTCGCTCGCCGCGCCGGGGCCGCGCCCGCCGATCCGCGCGGTCTGCACGGCGACGGCCGCGCCCGCCCCCGACTTGACGTAGCACCGGCCGGGGGCCGACTTGGGGATGTGCGCGGCGTCCGGCCGGCCGATGACGTCTGCGGACTCGGCGGCCTCGGTCACCCGCAGTGCGATCCGCAGCGAGGTGTTGGCCTGGATGTCGGCGGTCACCACGCCGCCGGGCCGCTGAGTGGCCAGGACGAGGTGGATGCCGAGCGAACGGCCCCGCCTGGCGATGTCCACCAGCCCGGTCATGAAGTCGGGCAGCTCGGTGACCATGGCCGCGAACTCGTCGATGACCAGCACCAGCCGGGGCAGCGGGGGCAGCGGCGCGCCCCGGCCGCGCAGCGGCGTGGGCGGGGCGGACGGGGCGCCGCCCCCGGCGACGAGCAGGTCGCGGGAGGCGCGGGCCGTCTGGGCGTCGCGCAGCTCGTGGTAGTCCTCGATGTCCTTGGCCCCGGCGGACAGCAGCAGCCGCTCGCGGCGCCGGATCTCCGCGGCCAGGGAGTCCAGGGCCCGCTGGGTCAGGTGGCCGTCGAGGTCGCTGACCATGCCGACGGTGTGGGGGAGCCGTACGCACTCCTTGAAGGCGGCGCCGCCCTTGTAGTCGATCAGCACGAACGTCATCTCGTCGGGCCGGTTGACCACCGCGAGGGAGCAGATGAGCGTCTGCAGCAGCTCCGACTTGCCCGCGCCGGTGGTGCCGGCGATGAGGGCGTGCGGGCCGTCGACGCGCAGGTCGACCGAGAACGGCCCGTCGGGGCCGACGCCGATCAACGCCTCGGTGGACCGGCCCCAGCGTCCGGCCAGGGCCTCGCCGGACACCGACGGCAGCCGTAGCGCGTCGAGCAGCCGCGCGGAGCCGGGCAGGGCCGTGGCGGCGTCGTCGCGGCTGACGTCGCGCAGCGGCGCCAGGGACCGGGCCAGCCGGTCGCACCAGGTGGCCGTGACCTGGTCGGCCAGGATCCCGCCGATGCCGTCCAGCCCGCCGCCGCGCAGCCGTACGGTGCCGTCGGCGGCCACGTCGGCGACGGTGGCGCACTCCTCGGGCAGCAGCCGCTGGTCGTCGTCGATCGCCAGGGTGTGGACGCCGGCCCGCGGGCCCTGGCGCAGCACCTGCGGCATGCCGGGCAGGGCGCGCAGGACCTGCGCGCCGTCCAGGACGACCAGCACGTCGTAGGGGCGCTCGTCGTAGACGGGGATCGGCTCGTCCCGCCCGGTCCCGGCCCCGCCGCCGAGGTCGGCCCAGCCGGCGGGGGCGCGGCCGATCCGGGCGGCGGGGTCGTCCTCCTCGCCGAGCCGCTCCTCGATCAGCGTGACCAGCTCGCTCACCCGCCGGGCCGCGGCCTCGGGATCGGCGCCGACCAGCGCGACGCAGTCCTCGCCGCCGTGCGGGGCGCAGTGGGGCAGCCAGCGCACCCAGTTCCACCGCTCCTCGCCGTCGCCGTGCGCCGACAGCACCACGATCGCCAGGTCGCGCGGGCTGTGCAGGACGGCGGCCTGGCCCACCAGCCAGCGCGCCAGTCCGGCCGTCCGGGACCGCGGGCCGGTCAGCCCGGCGACGCCCAGCCGCCGCATGGCCAGGGCCACCGGCACGGCGTGGCAGGCGGGCGGGTCGGGCGGGACGAAGTCGGCGGGCGCGGACCGCTCGGGGACGAACTCCAGGCCGGCCGGCAGGTCGGCGAGGCCGACCCGCAGGCGCAGCGCGTCGGGGTCGTGGTCGCGGCGCTCCCAGAGCCGCCGCCGGGGGCCGGTCGCGGTGAGCAGGACCTCGGCGGGGTCGGGCGCGGCGGCGCGGCGCTCGGCCTCGTCGGCGGCGCGGGCCGCCTCCACCGCGGCCTCGAACTCCCGCATCCGCTCCCGGTAGCGTTTGAGCTCCTTGCGGTACTGCTTGCGGCCGTGCCGCCGGTCGCTCACCCACTGGCCGACCATGATGAGCGGGGTCATCAACGCGATCAGCAGGTAGTACGGAGACTTGAGGGCGAAGGCCATGCCGACGCCGAGCACGAAGGGCAGGAACGCGGTCAGCAGCTGCAGCCGCATGCCCTCGGCCCGTTTCGGCTCGGCCGGGACCTCGAAGCGCCGCTCGCCGCCGGGGGAGCGGAGCCGGGGCGGCCGGTTGTAGGCGAGGCCGCCGTCGGGCTGGGCGTCGAGGTGGGCGTCGGGGGGCTCCACGGCGGTCAGCGTCAGCACGGTCGTGCCGCAGGTCAGCAGGGCGTGCTCGGGCCAGGGCGCGAGGCCGCGGAGGGGTTCGCGGTCCAGCCGCGGCACGGCCCCGCCTCCCGGGACGGGCTCCACGGTGATGGCCTCGGGGGTGAGGCGGATCACCGCGGCCTCGGCGGGCAGCCCCGGGTCGGGGACGGACACCGCGCAGACGGGGTCGGAGCCGACGACGTGGACGCCCAGGCCCAGCCGGTGCACCGACCCGGCGGCCGGGCCGCCGACGACGCGGATCTCCACGATGCCGCCGGGCTCCTCGGCGATGGTGGCGGCGGCGAGGTCGCGGTCGAGGGTGACGAGGTCGCCGTCGCGGAGCAGGCCGAGGACCGGGGCGCCGGGGTCGAGGGCGCGGCCGTCGAGCCAGAGGTCCGGCGGCTCGGCGGCGTCGCCGTCGCGGCCCAGGCCGTACGGGGCCCTGGTGCGGGTCAGCCGCACCACGTTGGTCGGCCGCTCGCCGCCCTGCCCGGAGAGCGACTCCGCCAGCCGGCCCACCGTGGTGGTCTCGTCCGCCTCCACCACGACGTCGCGGTCGGCGTGCTCGCCGAGCACGGTGAGCATGATGCGCATCGCCGCTCTCCCTCGGTCGGGGGCCGGGTCCGCCGGGTCCACGGTACAGAGCGGGAACCGCCCGGGATGAGGTGTTCGCGGCGATGCCGCGGGGCCCGGGGTGGTATGTGGAAAACATTCCCGCCTGTGGACAACCGTCGGATGTGACCGGCCGGTCATGCCGTTCTAATGGGGTTCGATGGTGCCAGGGACGGGGTGCGGGCTGGGGACGGGTCGCCCCTTCCTGTGGATAACCCGGCGGTTTTCCCTGTCCCCGAGGTCGCTATATCCGGCAAAAGGTATTTTTCGCCTTAAGTCCGTCAAAGCGGGCATGGGGTCCGGGTTTCGGGCGGTCCGGTTCGCGGACCGGATCGGCGTCGGGGCGGTGCGGCCGTGACCGCAGGGGTCGGAGGGAATATTGGGACGGTAGATATATGCATTAATTCATGTCCTTATCACCCGGATAAGCTTCTTGTCATGTGGCGGAAGGGACAGGTTTCATGGAGCCGTCGTTGACAGACCTGTTCCTATCAAACGAGCATGGGACCCGGCTTTTGTCCGGCGCTTCATCGGCATGGTGCGCATAATGGCGTAAATTCAACCAGTAGTCCCAACGCGTTAATCACTCTGGGAGTCCCCCTGCCCATGAGGACCAGTGAGAAGCCGGCGAGCCGCACACCGCTGAACGCCGAGCGGCCGGGGTCGGCGAGTTCCCTTTCCGGCCCGGCGTCGCGCAAGCTCCCCGTACCCCCGCGAGAGCGCAAACCCGCCCTCGCGGCCCTCGCCGTACTGCTCATCCTGGGCGGCGCGCTCGCCACGACCCTCCTGGTCATGCGCAGCGGAGACCGGGTCTCCGCGATCGTGATCTCCCAGCAGGTCGGCGCGGGCCAGCCCTTCACCGAGGCCGTGATGCGCGAGACACAGATCGCCGACACCGGCGTCGGCTACGTCGCCTGGGCCGACCGCGCCCTCGTCGCGCAGAACTTCGCCCGCGTCACCCTCCTGCCCGGCACCCTCCTCACCCGCGACATGGTCGTCTCCGCCAGCAGGGAGCTCGGCCCCGGCAAAGCGCAGGTCGGACTCTCCCTCAAGCCAGGCCAGATGCCCGGGACGCTGGAGCGGGGCGACCGGGTCCAGGTGATATACGTCCCGAGCCGGGGCGGCGGCGGCAACGCCACCAGCCGGGTGCTCGCCCCCAACGCCCTGGTCCACCAGGTCGGCGGGTCCGGCCAGACCCAGGGCAGGACCTCCGGCCTGGTGACGGTGATCGTGGACAGCACCATCTCCCCGACGGTCGCCGCCTACGCCTCCAGCGGCGAGATCGCGCTGGCCGAGCTGCCCGGAGCGCGCTGAGGTGGCGCTCATCGCACTGGCCGCCGACAAGGGCGCCCCGGGCGTGACCACGGCGGCCACCGCGCTCGGCGCCGTCTGGCCGCACCCGGTGCTGCTCGCCGAGTGCGACCCGGCCGGGGGAGACCTCGCCTACCGCCTCCCGGCCGCCGACGGCGGGGTCCTCAACCCCGCCCGGGGACTGCTGACCCTGGGCGCCACGGCCCGCCGCGGCCTTCGCCCCGAGCAGATCCACGAGCACACCCAGAAGATCGTCGGCGGCCTCGACGTGCTGGCCGGGCTGACCCACGGCGAGCAGGCCGCCGGGCTCACCTGGATGTGGGGCCCGCTCGGCCGCGCGCTGGCCGCGCTGCCCGGCGCCGACGTGCTGGCCGACTGCGGCCGCCTCGGCGGGCACCCGCAGACGGCCGAGCTGATGTCCGAGGCGGAGCTGGTGCTGCTGTTCACCAGGGCGAGCCTCGACCACGTCGCCCACCTGCGCGAACGCCTGCACGTCATGCCCCGCGACCCCCAGATCGCGGTCGTGGTGATCGCCGACCCCCGCCAGTACCGCACGGCCATCGAGGAGGTCCGCCGGATCGTCACCGCCACCGGCCGCCGGGTGGCCTTCGTCAGCGGCCTCGCGCACGACCCCAAGGGCGCCGAGCTGCTGCGCGGCCAGTGGGGCGGACGGCTGGACCGCTCCCTGGTCATCCGTACGGCGCGCGAGCTCGCCGCCCGCGTCGTCGCCACCGTCCGAGCCCCGGAGCCGGCCGTATGACCGTCGACCACACCCTCGTGAAGCGCTTCCGGCAGGAGGTCGGCGACCGCCTGGCCCACCAGCGCCGCCTCGACCAGGCCGGCGGCCTGGCCCCGATGACCGGCGAGGACGAGCGCCAGTTCGCGCGCGCGCTGATCGCCCAGGTGCTGGAGGAGTTCGCCCGCGGCGAGATCGGCGTCGGCCGCACCCCGCCCACGGCCGAGGAGGAGGAGGCGCTCGCCGCCGGCATCCACGCGGCCCTGTTCGGCGTCGGCCGCCTGCAGCCGCTGCTGGACGACCCCGAGGTCGAGAACATCGACATCAACGGCTGCGACCGCGTCTTCGTCGGCTACGCCGACGGCCGGGAGGGCCTGGCCGAGCCGGTGGCCGACAGCGACGACGAACTGGTCGAGCTGATCCAGATCCTCGCCGCCTACAGCGGCCTGTCCAGCAGGCCGTTCGACACCGCCAACCCCCAGCTCGACCTGCGCCTGCCGGACGGCTCCCGCCTCTCGGCGGTCATGGACGTCACGGTCCGCCCGGCCGTCTCCATCCGCCGCGCCCGGCTGGGCAAGGTCTTCCTCAGCGACCTGGTGGGGAACGGCACGCTCACCCCGGAGGTGGGCCGCTTCCTGTCGGCCGCGGTGGCGGCGCGGAAGAACATCATGATCTCCGGCTCGACCAACGCCGGGAAGACCACCCTGCTGCGCGCGCTGGCCAACGAGATCCCGCCCACCGAGCGCCTGATCACCGTGGAACGGGCCCTGGAGCTCGGCCTCGACCAGTTCCCCGAGCTGCACCCCAACGTCGTCGCCTTCGAGCAGAGGCTGCCCAACTCCGAGGGCCAGGGCGAGATCAGCATGGCCGAGCTGGTCCGCCGCTCCCTGCGCATGAACCCCTCGCGGGTGATCGTCGGCGAGGTCCTCGGCGACGAGATCGTCACCATGCTCAACGCGATGACCCAGGGCAACGACGGCTCGCTGTCCACCATCCACGCCAACTCCTCGATGGAGGTCTTCAACCGCATCGCCACCTACGCGCTGCAGGCGACCGAGCGGCTGCCGATCGAGGCCACCCACATGCTGATCGCGGGCGCGATCGACTTCGTCGTCTTCATCGAGAAGCGCAACGAGTACGCCGCGGGCGGTCGGCTGCGCCGCTTCGTCTCCAGCGTGCGGGAGGTGGCGGGCGTGGACGGCCGGGTGCTGTCGTCGGAGGTGTTCGCCCAGGCGCCCGACGGCCGGGTCCTGCCGCACGCCCCCCTGTCGTGCGCCGAGGAGCTCGCCCGGCACGGCTACGACCCGGGAGGCTGGTCATGATCCCCGTCCCGCCCGGGCTGCTCGACCCGCTGGTGATGCTCGCCGGCGCGGCCGTCGGCGCGGGACTGTTCCTGCTCGGCCTCGCCCTGTACGGCGTGCGCCCCCGCCCGGCCGTCCCCGGCCGCGGCCCCCGCCGTAAGGAGGTCCTGCGCGCCCTGTCCACCCGCTCGGCGGTCGGCGCGATCGCCGGGGTGGTCGTCCTCGTGGTGACCGGCTGGCCGGTCATGGCGGCGGGCGCCGTCCTGCTCGCCCTGGGCTGGCGCGGTCTCTCCGGCGGCGCGGCCGAGGAGCGCACCGCGATGCGGCGGCTGGAGGGACTGGCCGCCTGGACGGAGTCGCTGCGCGACACCATCGCCGGGGCCGCCGGCCTGGAGCAGGCCATCCCCTCCTCCATCAGGGCCGCGGCCCCCACGCTCCGCCCGCACCTGCGCTCGCTGGTGGACCGCCTGCACACCCGCATGCCGCTGCCCGACGCGCTGCGGCTGTTCGCCGACGAGCTCGACGACCCCTCGGCCGACCTGGTGGTGGCCGCGCTGATCCTCAACTCCAAGCTGCGCGGCCCCGGCCTGCGCGACGTGCTGGGCGCGCTCGCCGTGTCGGCCCGCGAGGAGCTCGACATGCGCCGCCGGGTCGAGGCCGAGCGCCGCTCCACCCGGCGCAGCGTGCAGATCGTGGTCGGCACGGCCGTCGCCTTCGCCGTCGCCCTGGTGGTGTTCAACCCCTCCTACGTCGAGGAGTACGACAGCACCCTCGGCCAGGCCGTGCTCGTGGTGGTCGCCGGGTTCTTCGGAGCCGGGTTCGCCTGGATGCGCCGCCTGGCCCGCTTCGACAAGCCGGCCCGGCTGCTGGGCCTGCCGTCCACGGGGGAGGCGCACGAATGACCGAGGGAGTGCTCGCCGGGGGCGTGCTGGGGCTCGGCCTGTTCCTGCTGGTCCGGGCGCTGTTCCCGGCCCGGCCCGGCCTGGTGTCGCGGCTGCTGGCGCTGGACGCCGCCCGGGAGGGCACCGACGCGCCGCGCGCCCGGCTCGTCCTGCCCGACGAGGAGGTCAGCGCCTTCCGGCGCTCCCTGGGGGAGCGGCTGGCCCGCTTCTACGCGGCGCGCGGCTGGGAGGCCCGCTCGGCCAGGGCCGACCTCGCGCTGCTCGGCAGGTCGTTCGAGGGGTTCCTCGCCACCAAGGCGCTGCTGGCCGCCTCGGGGCTGCTGGCGTTCCCACTGCTGGTCGGCTGGCTGGTGCTGATGGGGTGGGGCGTCTCGCTCACCGTGCCGCTGTGGGCCGCGCTCGCGGTCGCCGGGGTCTTCTTCGTCCTGCCCGACCTGCAGACCAAGCGGGACGCCGCCCGGATGCGCCGTGACTTCCGGCACGTCGTCGGGGCCTTCCTGGACCTGGTCGCGATGAACCTCGCGGGCGGGCGCGGCGTGCCCGAGGCGCTGATGATGGCGGTCTCGGTGGGCAGCCCGAACGCCGACGACGACGGCGCCAACTGGGCGATGTCCCGCATCCGCGAGGCCCTGGGCAACGCCCGGATCGTCGGCATCACCCCCTGGCAGGCGCTCGGACAGCTCGGCGACGAGATCAACGTCGACGAGCTGCGCGACCTGTCCGCCGCGCTCGGGCTGGTCGCCGACGACGGCGCCAAGGTCCGATCGTCCCTGACCGCCCGCGCCGCGACCCTGCGGCGCCGCGAGCTCGCCGAGGTGGAGGGGCAGGCCGGCGAGCGCTCGCAGTCGATGCTCGTCGCCCAGCTCCTGCTCTGCGCGGGCTTCGTGATCTTCCTGAGTTACCCGGCCGCTATGAAGATGTTGGGGTCCTGACCATGCTGAGCAACCATCCGTGGATCGTCTATACGGCCGCGTTCCTGAGCACGAGGATCGAGCGGGCCCGCAACGCCCCAACCCGGGGCGCCTCGGCCGTCGAGTGGGTCATCATCACGGCGATCATCGCCGGGGTCGCGCTCGGCCTGGCCACCCTCATCAAGACCCTCGTCGAGGGCAAGCAGGCCGAGATCTCCAACCAGTTCGGCGGCGGGGGCGGAGGCGGCGGGGGTGGCGGAGAGGGGAACGGCGGTGGCTTCGGTGACGGCTGAGCTCCGCCGGGAGCCCGCCGCCGGGAGCCGTGCCCGTCCGCCCGCCGGCGAGGGCCGCGGCCGTTCACGGGCCGCCGCGCGGACCACCGTACGGACCACCGTACGGACCACCGTACGGACCGCCGCGCGGACCACCGTACGGACCGCCGTACGGCGCCGCCGGGAGCGCGGGGCCGCCGCCGTGGAGCTGGCGATGATCATGCCGGTGGTGCTGGCGATCATCCTGCTCGTCGTGCAGTTCGCCCTGTGGTTCCACGGGCGGCAGGTCGCCGACGCCGCCGCCCGGGAGGGGGCCCGCCTCGCCCGGATCGACACCGACTCCTGGGAGTCGGACGCCACCTCCAGGGCCGAGCAGGTGCTCAGGGCGGTCGGCCCGAAGCTTCTGGAGGGCACCGCCGTGACGGCGTGGGACGAGGACGGCCGGCGCGGCGTCGAGATCACCGCCACCGCGGTCCAGGTGGTCCCGCTGCTGCCGTCCACGACGCTCACCATCACCGCGCGGTTCGGCGGCCCCGTCGAGTGCTTCCGGCCCGACGACGGGAGCGAGGGATGCCCGTGAGCGCCCTCGCACGGCGCGGCGGACGGCGGCCGCCCCGGACCGGGAGCCCCCGGCCCGATGGCCCGCGGTCCGGCCCGCGCGGCAGGACGCCCGCCTCCCGGTACGGCCCGCGCGGCGAACGCGGCTCGCTGACCGCCGAGACGGTCCTGCTGGCCCCGGTCTTCCTGTTGTTCCTGCTCCTGCTCGTCGGCGCGGGAAGGCTGGTCGAGGCCCAGGGCGAGGTCAACGGCGCGGCCAGGGACGCGGCGAGGGCCGCCTCGGTCGAGCGCTCGTTCGCCGACGCCGAGTCGGCGGCGCAGGAGGCGGCGCGGGACTCCCTGTCGGGGCAGTGCGAACCGCAGGTCAGCCTGGAGGGCAGCCGGTGGGAGATGGGCGGCCGTGTCCGGGCCGAGGTCACCTGCTCGCTCGACCTGAGCTTCCTCGGCTTCGGCGCGGCCAAGGACATCGAGGGCGACTCTGTGGTCCCGCTGGAGCGGTTCCGGCGGGTGGAGGAGGACGGGGGATGAGCGCCATGCGGCGGTCGCCGCGTTCCGGAGCGGTCCGGCGGGCGGGCGAGCGGGGGTCGATGTCGGTCTTCACGGCGGTCTTCTCCGTGGCGGTCTTCCTGCTAGCCGGGCTCCTCGTGGACGGCGGCGCCGCCATCAACGCCCGGCTGCGGGCCGCCGACATCGCCGAGCAGGCGGCGCGGGCCGCTGCCGACCGGATCGACGAGGAGACGCTGCGCGCCACCGGCCAGGTCCGGCTCATGGACGAGGGCGAGGTCTGCGCCGAGGCCGAGGAGATCGTCTCCGCCCACGCCGCCGGCGACGTCCGGATCGCCGGGTGCTCCGTCGGCGCCGGGCAGGCGGAGGTCACCGTGGGGGTCACCGTCCCCTGGAAGGCGATCTTCCTCGCCGCGCTGGGCTTTCCGGGCTCCGATATGAAGGCCGAGGTCACCGCGGGCCCGGACGCCGGGGACGACGCCTGATGGCCCGTCCCGCCCCGCCCGGGCGCCGCCCCGGCCCGCCGCGGACGGCGAGCCATGCCGATCGGGGCGTACCGCCCGCCCGGCCCGCGGGACGGGGCGAACCTGGACGAGGAGGGAGACCGGGAGGGATGGGAGGGAGAGGCATGCCACCGCGACAGCCCGTGCGCATCAGGCCCAGGCGCACGCCGGGCGACGTGCTCGCCGGACTCGGCGCGCTGGTGCTGCTGGCCGCGCTCGTCGGCGGGGTCCCCTACGCCCTGCTGCGGCTGGCCGGGCCGCCCCTCCCTCCCGAGCTGCTCGACCTGGACGTGCTGACCAGCCAGGTCGGCACCAGCACGATCATCGCGATCCTCGTGCTGCTGGTCTGGCTCGCCTGGCTGCAACTGGCCGTCTGCGTGATCGTCGAGGTCTACGCCGGGATCCGCCGGGTCGGCATGCCGGCCCAGGTGCCGTTCTCCGGCGGCACACAGGCGCTGGCCAACCGGCTGGTCTCGGCGGCGCTGCTGCTGTTCACCGTGTCGGCGGTGGTGGTGCCGATCGCCCGGCCCGGCGGCCTGCCGGCCGGCCCGCCGGTCGCCGCGGCCGCCGCGGACGCGCTGTCGGCGCTGCCGGCCCCGGTCGCCGGGGAGCGGGCGCCGCTGGCGCCGGTCGCCGAGGTCAAGAAGGTGTACGTGGTGCAGCCGCCGCACGGCCGCCACCACGAGAGCCTGTGGGAGATCGCGGAGAAGTGCCTGGGCGACGGCCGCCGCTATCCGGAGGTCTACCGGCTCAACCAGCACAAGGAGCAGCCCGACGGCAGCCGCCTGCACATGGCCGACCTGATCAGGCCCGGCTGGGTGCTCGACATGCCGGACGACGCCAGGAACGTGCACATCGTCCCGGTGGACCAGCCGCGCGACGAGACCCTCAAGGACCATCCGTACAAGCCCGCCGAGCTCGACGGACGCACCCAGCACGTCACACCCGGCGCCCGGGACCTCCCGGCGGGGGAGGAGACGGGGACCGGGCACCACACCGGGAGGCACACGCAGGTCTCCCCGCCCCAGGACACCTCGGTCCTGCCCGGCGACGGCTCCGGAGACCGGCGGTCCGGCGACCCCGGGCGGGTGGAACGGCCGGCCCCCGCCGAGACCGGCCGCGGCACCGCGGAGCCGTCCCGGACCGGTGAGCGCGCCGACCCCGCCCGGACCGGCGAGCGCGCCACCGGGCGGGAGCACGCGCCGGACGACCCGGGCCGGGGGACCGTCACGGAACGGCCGGTCCCCCCGGACTGGGCCGCCGAGCCCGAGACCGGGGCGCCGCTGCTCGACTACCTCGCCGGGGCCTCCCTGCTGGCGGCCGGGGTGCTGGCCGCCCTCGGCGGCAGGCGCAGGCGGCAGCTCTGGGAGAGGGCGTTCGGCCGCCGGGTGGTCCGGCCGCGCGACGACGCCGCCGAGGCCGAGGTCGCGCTCAGGATCGGGGCCGACGCGCCGGGCAGCCGGATGCTCGACCTCGGGCTGCGGCTCCTCGGCAGGTCACTCGCCGGGCAGCGGCGCGTCCCGCCGACCGTCTACGCCGCCTACCTGTCCGCGCAGACCCTCGACCTGTGGATCCACCCACCGCAGGAGGACGCCCCCGCCCCCTGGGTCTCCTGCGACGGAGGCCAGGTCTGGCGACTGTCCGCCGAGGAAGGCCGGATGATCGACGAGCGGTCCCTCGCCGACGCGCCCGCGCCGTACCCGGGGCTGGTCTCGCTCGGCTCCAACGGCGAGGGCCGGGTGCTCGTGGACCTGGAGGCGGCCCACGGCCTGATCAGCCTGAAGGGGGAGCGGACCACCTCGGCGCTCGCCGCGCTCGCCGTGGAGCTGGCCACCAACCGCTGGTCCGACCGGATGCGGATCACGCTGGTCGGCTTCGGGGAGGAGCTGGCCGTGATCGCCCCCGACCGGATCCGGTGCGCGGGCTCCCTCGCCGAGGTCCTGCCCGAGCTGGAGGCCACCGCGAACGAGCGCGGCCACGGCGACGACGTGCTCACCGGCCGGATCCACGGCCGCGCCGCCGACCCGATCTGGCCGCCGCACTACGTGCTGTCCGCGGTCGCCCCTACGCCTGAGGAGGGCCGCCGCCTGGCGCTGCTGGCCAGGAAGGGCGTCCGTACGGCCGCCGGGTACGTCGTGGCGGGCGAGGCGCCGCACGCCACCTGGAACTGGGAGATCACCGAGGACGGCCGGGCGCTCGTCGACGCGCTCGGCTTCGACGTCACCGCCCAGCTCCTGCCCCGCCGCCACTACCGCTCGCTGGTGGAGCTGTTCCGCACCGCCGACCGGCTCGACGGCGAGCCGCTGTCCGACGGGCCGCTGTCCGACGGGCCGCTGTCCGACGGGCCGGAGCCGCAGCGGGCCGCCGGGGCGCCCTCGGTCGAGGTGCGGATCCTCGGCCCGGCCGAGGTGCTCGGCCCGCCGCCGATGGAGGAGGGCCGCGCCGCCCTCGCCGCGGAGCTCGTCGTCTACCTCGCGACCCACCCGGCCGGCGTCCACCCGGTCGTGCTGGGAGGCATCCTGTGGCCGCGCGGCGTGCAGTCCGCGGTCCGGGACGCCACCATCGCCCGGGTCGTCGACTGGCTGGGCACGGACCGCTCCGGCCGGCCCAACCTCCACACCGACGACTCGGGCCGGCTCCGGCTGGGCCCCGAGGTGCGGACCGACTGGTCGCTCTTCCGCGCGTTCGCCCGCCGGGCGCAGGCCGACCCGACCATGCGCGCCGTACTGCTGGAGAAGGCGCTGGGGCTGGTGCGCGGCCCGCTGCTCGCCGACCGCCCGCGCGGCCGGTACGCCTGGCTGGCCGCCGACGACCTGGAGTACGACGTGACCGCCGCCGTCGCCGACGCCGCCCACCGGCTCTGCGAGGTACGGCTGGCCCGCGGCGAGGCCGACCGGGCCGTCGCCGCGGTGCGGGCCGGGCTGCTGCTCGCCCCCGACGACGAGGGGCTCTGGCGCGACCTGCTGCGGGCCACCCACCTCACCGGCGACGCCGCCAGGCTGCGGGCCGTGGCGGACGGCCTGCACCGGCGCTCCGCCCGGCCCGGCGGGGGCGGGATGGCGCCGGAGACCGAGGCGCTCATCGACGAGCTGCTGCCCGCGTGGCGGATGCGCTCGGCGCCGTCGGCATGACCGCGCGGAACGGCACGGTCCCGCCGGGCGGAGAACGCGATGCCGGGCGGGCACGGCGGAACGGGACAGCGCCGTCGGGCGGGGAGCGCGACTCCGGGCGGGGACGGCCGGAGCGAGGGCGAGGACGGAAAGGACACGGATGACCGGGGACGGAGGGAGGAGCGGAACCATGCTGATTCGTGCATACCGGTGGTTCCGTGCGGCGGGCGCTCCTAACGTGACCGTCATGCGAGCGTTGGCCGCGCTGGCCCTGACCGCGCCTGTGGGCTGCTCCTCGCCGCCCGCCCGGCCGTTCACCCCCGTCGACCTCCCGGCCGACCCGCCGGGCGCGTCGCGGGACGCGGTGGGCAGCCCCGCACCGGGCGGCACGGACGGCCCGGCCGGTACGGCCGGCCCGCGGCGCACCGACGGCGCCGTCTCCGGGCCGAAGGAGGAGACCATCGTGATCTCCCCCGACGTGCGGGTGGTGGTCGAATGGCCCGCGGTGTCCGACCCCGACACCACGGGGATGATCAACGCCTTCCGCGACTACCGCGCCGGGTCGTACAGCGCCGTCGTCACCCGGGGCGCCGACACCGCCTACCTGAACGCGATGCGGGACGAGGGGGCCTGGCAGGGTCGCGAGTGGGTGGGACGGTTCATCGAGCACCGCACGTCGCTGCGGGGCGTCTCCCGGATCTACGCGATGAACGTCGCCGCGGTCGACGGCCGGGGCGCGACGTTCAAGGCGTGCGTCGACGAGACCGGCATGCGGCTCCTGGACGCCGGCACCGGGACGGCGGTCCGCAAGCAGCCGTCGTGGACCCGGAAACCGTTCCTGCAGACCGCCGGGATGCGCCGCGGTGACGACGGCGTCTGGCGGATCGTGCTGCTCCAGTACGAGGACCTGCCCAGTGAACCCGCGAAGGGGTGTCTCCGATGATCGTGAATGTGGCCGTCGCGGGCCTGCTCCTGCTCGCCCCCGGCCCGCAGCCGGACGGCGGCGGCGGTGGCGGGGTCCGGACCAGCCAGAGCGGCAACACGAGCAGGATCGAGCTGTACAACTCCCAGATCCGCCTGTCCGGGTCCGGCCTGGGCGCCAAGAGCGACGGGTACCAGGTCAAGCGCCACTGCTGGTACGAGCCGGGCAACAACGCCGAGGACGAGATGAAGTTCCGCAACGACCGGCAGAACAGCGCGGAGCGGACCTGGGGCGAGACCCCCGACGACGGCTACCTGGACAAGTACAAGGACAAGGTGGGCCAGGAGGGCCGCTGGTGGCACGTCGCGCACGACGGCACCGACGCCGGCGTCTCCTGCTTCGGCGGCATGGAGCCCGAGATCTGGGTGCCGCCGAACACGACCCCGCCCAACGCGATCACCATGCAGGAGCTCCTCGACATCGCCCGCGCCGCGCTGACCGTGCCCGAGCCGAAGATCAAGCTGAACCCCGACGTCAAGAGCTACGTGAACCTGCCGACCTGGATCTGGCTCGACGACGTCGGCCAGACCACCAGGTCGGTGACGGCCACGATCCCGGGCTACATGAGCGCCACCGTGACCGCGAACCTCCACGACATGACGATCAAGTCCGGGACGACCGAGGACCGGGCCAAGGTCATGACGGACTGCGGGCCGACCGGCAAGCCGTACACCAAGGGCGGGACGTTCACCTGCGGCGTCCAGTACCTCCACGCCTCGGTCGACCAGCCGCGCGAGGTCTACGAGCTGACGGTGACCTCGGTGTGGGAGGTGACGGCGCAGGGGCAGGGCGGCGTCGCGCCCTTCGCCTACGACCCCTACGACCCCATCCAGGTCGGCGCGACCCGCGACGTCGAGGTGGGCGAGGTGCAGAGCACCGTCACCGGGACCGACTGAGGTACGGCGCCCCGCCGGACCGACGTGAGGCGCAGAGCACCGTCGGCCGGGACCGGTCGAGGCGCGGCGCCCCGCCGGACCGGCCGGGGGCACGGAACGGGTGCGGCCCGTGTCTCGGCCGGTCCCGGCAGGTCCCGGTCGATCCCGTCCTGGTCCCGGCCGGTCAGGGCGGTCAGCCGACGGCCTTCTCGTGGGCGAGCAGCCACTGCTTGACCGGCGTGCCGTAGTAGTAGCCGCCGAAGCCGCCGGTGGACGGCAGGACGCGGTGGCACGGGACGAACGGCGCGATCAGGTTCTGCGCGCACGCCCCGCCGGCCGCCCTGGCGGCCGTCCTCGGCATCCCCGCCCGCTCGGCGAGCTCGGCGTAGGTGACCGTGGTCCCGGCCGGCACCTCCCGGAGCGCGGTCAGCAGCCGCTGCCGCCTGGGCGACCCCGGCTGGGACACCTCGACGGCGTCGAGCGCCGCGAGGTCGCCGTCCAGATAGTCGCGTACGGCCTGCGCCGCGTGACCCAGGTCGTCCACCACGGCGAGGCCGTGGGCCCGCATCGCGGGCGAGAGCCTGGCGAACATCTCCTCCGGGTCGGCGGTGAAGCCGGCCGCGACGAGGGTCCCCTCGTGCGCGAGCAGCGACAGCGGCCCGGCCGGGGTGGGCAGGACCTGCGCCTCGATCGTCGTGGTGACAGTGGTGGTGGTCATTCCGAGCTCCAGAGATGTAGCGCGGCGTAGGCCCGCCAGGGCCGCCACCGCTCGATGTGGTCGTCAGGGATGCCCAGGCACGCCATGGCGCGCCGCAGCCCGAGGTCCCCCCGGGGCCAGGCGTCCGGGTCGCGCAGGGCGCGCAGCGCGATGTAGCCGGCCGTCCACGGGCCGATCCCCGGCACCTCCAGCAGCCGGGCGACCGCCTCGGCCGGCTCCTGGGCGCCGTCCAGGTCGATCTCGCCGCCGGCGACCTTCTCGGCGAGCGCCCTCAGCGTGGTCACCCGCCGTCCGGTCAGCCCGAGCCCCGCGAGTGCCGTCACGTCGGCCCCGGCGAGGTCGGCCGCGGTGGGGAACAGGAGGTGCGGGCCGTCCCCGCCGACGCAGCCCCCGTCCGCGCCGCCCGCCCCGGCCGTGACGAGGCCCGCCGTACGGCCGACGCGCGCGGTGAGGCGGCCCAGGATGGTGCGGGCGCCCGCGACGGAGATCTGCTGGCCGATCACGGCGCGGACGGCGGCCTCGAAGCCGTCCCAGGCGCCGGGGACGCGCAACCCGGGCCGGGCGGCGACCAGCGGGGCGAGGGCGGTCTCACCGAGGGCGCCGGAGATGGACTCGGGGTCGGCGTCGAGGTCGAGGAGGCGGCGGGCGCGGGCGACGACGCGGGCCAGGTGGCGGGTGTCGTCGAGGGTGACGTCCAGCCGGACGTGGCCGGGGAGCGGGGTGAGGGTGATCGTCCCCTGCGGCACCGCGCGGCGGTAGGAGGTCTCGTCGGCCTGCTCCAGCCCCGGGATCGCCCGCGCCGCCAGGAACCGCATCAGCGTCCCGGCATCGTACGGCTCGCGCCGGTGCAGCCGGAGCGTCAGCGCGTTTCCCGAGGCGGCGCGGCCCGCGGTGGCCCGCAGCTCGCCGGGGGTGAAGCCGTAGGTCTCCTTCATGGTCGCGTTGAACTGCCGGACGCTGCCGAATCCCGCGGCGAACGCCACGTCGCTGATCGGCAGCCCGGTCTCGGTCAGGAGCTGCTTGGCCAGCAGCAGGCGCTTGGTCCTGACCACGGCCAGCGGCCCCACGCCGAGCTCGCCGGCGAACAGCCGGTGCAGGTGCCGCTCGGTGATGTGCAGCCGCCCGGCCAGCCGGGTGATCCCGCCGTCGTCGGCGACCCCCTCGTCGATCAGGCGGAGCGCCCGGCCCACCAGGTCGCCGCGGTGGTCCCAGCCGGGGTCGCCGGGGCTGAGCTCCGGCCGGCAGCGCTTGCAGGGCCGGAACCCGGCGGCCTCGGCGGACGCCGCGTGGCGGTAGAAGCGGACGTTGCGCGAGGTCGGGGTGCGCGCCGGGCAGACCGGGCGGCAGTAGATGCGGGTCGTGGTGACCGCCGTGTAGAACCGCCCGTCGAAGCGGGCGTCCCGGGCGGCCACCGCTCGGTAACAGGAGTCGAAGTCGAGCTCTGTCGCGGACACACCTGAAACGTTAGTCCCAGCGCAGGGGGGACGGCTGGCGGGAATCGGACGCGACCGTGAGCCGGGTTCAGCGGGAGGAGACGCCGACCCCGATCTCGAACTCGCGGTAGACGCGGGCCCAGAAACCGTCGCGGAGCCACACCCGGGCCTCGGGGTAGGGGCGCAGCGAGTGGCCGAGCTCCTTCTCCGCCTCGATCAGCAGCTCGGTGTCGATCACCGTGGGCAGCAGCGGGCCCGGCAGCAGGTCGCGGATGTTGTCACGGCCGCGGGTGAGGATCCACTTCTGGGCCACGTGCTCGCCGACCTCCTCGACCCGCGGGCGGCTGGGCCCGAGCTTGGCGGCCTGGCCGGGGGAGACCTTCGGCTTGATCGAGGCGGGCGTCCGCCCGGCGAAGACCTGGGCGGGGGAGGGGGCGGTGGCGACCGGGGTGACCGGGACCGGTGCGGGGGCGCGGCTGAAGAAGGAGCGCAGGAAGTCGGCGCTGATGATCTCGACGGTGTCGGCCTCCCAGACCAGGCGCTCGGCCTGGTTGGTGCCGTACGGCGGCTCCACCCCCCACAGGTGGATCCGCACGCCGTACGCCTGGGCGGCCTCGACGGCGGGGACCATGTCCTCGTCCCCGGCGAGCAGGATCGTGTCGCTCACCGCGTGGTGGCGGGCCAGCGCCTCCAGGTCGCTGCGGATCTGCGCGTCCACGCCCTTCTGCTGCCCGCGCGCGTTGAGGTTGCCCAGGCGCACCTTGACCCACGGGAGCTGGGCGATGACGCGCTGGTCGACGGTCGGCACCCGGTCACGGGCGGCGTCGTACCAGTAGATCCGCAGCAGCTCGCCGTGGATGCGCGTCTCGGCGTGCTTCTGCAGCGCCTGGATCAGCTCGTCGGCCGCGACGCGGTATTCCTTGCGCTCTTTGGCGCCAAGCAACACCTCCCCCGCCGCGGCGTACAGGTATCCCACGTCGACCAGGACGGCGTACTTCGCGATGACGGGGTGCGAGGTGAGGTCCAGGATGGTCATGTCGTCCTCCAGGCCTCGGACTAGCTGATCGGCTGGCTATATGCGCCCATTTCTTAGATAGTCCCAACTCTCGTGCGGCTTGACACCCTGTTCCCGAGATCTATCGCGGTAATCCGCTGGATCGCCAGGCGCCTTGTCCGGTGGGGAGTGGCTTTCGCAGTCGGTAAGCGGGATCGCGCCAGTTCCCCGGCTTTCGTACGGTTTCACCCTCCGGTGGGGTCCGCGAGGTGATCGCGATCACCAGCGCCGCGACCTCCTCGGGCCCCGGCTCACCATGGACGATCCTCAGCTCGGTCACAGTGGAATGTTCCCATGCTTCTTCGGCGGAAGGGTGGCGCGCTTGTTGCGCAGGGCGCGCAGGGCGCGGACGATCTGCACGCGCGTGTCGGAGGGGCGGATCACCGCGTCGACGTATCCGCGCTCGGCCGCGAGGTACGGGTTGGCCAGGGTGTCCTCGTACTCGGTGACGAGCCGGGCGCGCTCGGCGTCGGGGTCGCCGGACGCCATCAGCTCGCGCCGGTAGAGGATGTTTACCGCGCCCTGCGCGCCCATGACGGCGATCTGCGCGGTGGGCCAGGCCAGGTTGACGTCGGCGCCCAGGTGCTTGGACCCCATGACGTCGTAGGCGCCGCCGTACGCCTTGCGGGTGATGACGGTGACGAGCGGGACAGTCGCCTCGGCGTAGGCGTAGAGCAGCTTGGCGCCGCGGCGGATGATCCCGTTCCATTCCTGATCGGTTCCAGGAAGGAATCCGGGAACATCCACAAATGTCAGCACGGGAATGTTGAAAGCATCGCAAGTGCGGACGAATCTCGCCGCTTTCTCTGACGCCGCGATGTCCAGCGTGCCGGCGAAACTCATCGGCTGGTTCGCGACGATCCCCACCGGGCGCCCCTCGACGCGGCCGAAGCCCACCACGATGTTCGGCGCGAACCGCGCGTGCACCTCCAGGAACTCCTCGTCGTCCAGGACGTGCCCGATCACCGTGTGCATGTCGTAGGGCTGGTTCGCCGAGTCGGGGATGAGCGTGTCCAGCTCGCGGTCGGCGTCGGTGACCGACAGCACCGGCTCGGTCTCGAAGACCGGCGGCTCGTCCAGGTTGTTGGACGGCAGGTAGGACAGCAGCGCCCGGGCGAACTCCAGGCAGTCCTCCTCGTCGGACGCCTCGTAGTGCGCCACGCCGGAGCGGGAGTTGTGCGTGTGCGCGCCGCCCAGCTCCTCGAACGTCACCTCCTCGCCGGTGACCGTCTTGATCACGTCGGGACCGGTGATGAACATGTGCGACTTCTCCGACACCATCAGCACGAAGTCGGTGAGCGCGGGGGAGTAGACGGCGCCGCCCGCGCACGGGCCCATGATCAGCGAGATCTGCGGGATCACCCCGGAGGCGTGGACGTTGCGCTTGAAGATCTCGGCGTACAGGCCGAGGGAGACCACGCCCTCCTGGATGCGGGCCCCGCCGGAGTCGTTGATGCCGACCACCGGGCAGCCGGTCTTCAGCGCGTGGTCCATGACCTTGACGATCTTCTCGCCGAAGACCTCGCCCAGCGAGCCGCCGAAGACCGTGAAGTCCTGGGCGAACACCGCCACCGGCCGGCCGTCCACCGTGCCGTGGCCGGTCACCACGCCGTCGCCGTACGGGCGCTCGCGCTCCAGGCCGAAGCTGCTCGACCGGTGCCGGGCCAGCTCGTCGAACTCCACGAAGCTGCCGTCGTCCAGGAAGGAGAGGACCCGCTCCCTGGCCGTCATCTTGCCCTTGGCGTGCTGTCTGGCCACCGCGCGCTCGGAACCGGCGTGCTTCGCCTCGTCCAGACGCCGCTCCAGGTCGGCGAGCTTGCCCGCCGTGGTGTGAATGTCGATTCCGGTGGCCACCGGCTCAGCGCTCATCGGTCCCTCACACTCGTCGTCGACTCCCTGCGAGGGTAGCCGTCCGGATCCCCGTCGAACCATCGGGGGCGCTCGTTCGTTCAGCGGCCTGGGATAGGTTTCATAAAGGGCTGGAAACGGCAGAGTAGGGGCCATGACGGACATCGTCGAAGCGGTACGCACCAGGCAGCTCGTCAAGAGATTCGGTCAGCAGGTGGCGGTGGGGGGCGTCGACCTCGTCGTGCCCAGGGGCGGCTTCGCCGGCCTGGTCGGCCCGAACGGCGCGGGCAAGACCACCACGCTGAGCATGGTCACCGGCCTGCTGCGCCCGGACGGCGGAACCGCGCACATCGACGGCCTCGACGTCTGGCGCGAACCGATCGCGGTCAAGGGCCGCATCGGCGTCCTGCCCGAGGGCCTGCGCCTGTTCGAGCGGCTGTCCGGCCGGGAGTTGCTGGCCTACAACGGCCAGCTCCGCGGCATCCCCAAGGAGGAGGTCGAGCGGCGGTCGGCGGAGCTGCTGCGGGTGATGGACCTCGCCGACTCGGCCGACAAGCTCGTCGTCGACTACTCCACCGGCATGCGCAAGAAGATCGGGCTCGCCGCGGCGCTCCTGCACAACCCCGCGGTGCTCTTCCTCGACGAGCCGTTCGAGGGGGTGGACCCGGTCAGCGCCAACACGCTGGTCGAGGTGCTCCGGCGCTACACCGCCTCCGGCTCGACCGTCGTCTTCTCCAGCCACGTCATGGAGCTGGTGGAGCGCCTGTGCGACTGGGTCTCGGTGATGAGCCGCGGGCAGATCGTCGCGCAGGGCCCGCTGGACGAGGTGCGTGCCGGGCGGAGCCTCAACGAGGCGTTCCTCGGCCTGGTCGGCGCCCACGGTCACGACGGCGGGGAGGAGGGCCTGTCATGGCTGGGCGCGACCTCGGCGTGAGCGGCGGCACGGACGGCGGCGTGAGCGGCGCGGAGGACGGCGCGGGTGTCCGCCCGGAGACCGGTGTGAGCGGTGCGGGCGGCAAAGGCGGCGCGGCGCGGGTGGGGCCCGGCGTCTTCGTCCGGCTCAAGCTCCGGCTGATCGCCGGCGGCCTGCGCGGGAACGGCACCCGTCTGGCCGGGTTCGTCTTCTCGGCGGTCGCCGCGGTGGTCGTGGCGGGCTTCGGGTTCTTCCTCCTGGCCGCGCTCCGCGGGGCGCCCGCCGACGTCGCGCGGGACATCACGATCATTCTGTTCACCATGCAGCTGCTCGGCTGGGCGGTCGTGCCGCTGCTGGCGTTCGGCCTCGACGACACCCTCGACCCGTCCCGGCTGGCGCTGTTCCCGCTGCGCGCCGGGCAGCTCGCGACCGGCATGTTCGCCGCCTCGATCACCGGCGTCTGGCCGCTGGCCACGCTGGTCGCCGCGTTCGGCGCGGTCGCCGGCCTGGCCACGGGGGCCGGCGGCGCCGTGGTGGGCGTCGTCGCGGTGCTGCTGCAGTTCGCCCTGTGCATCGTGCTCTCGCGGCTGATCACCACGGCCCTGTCCGGCGTGCTGCGCACCCGCCGGGGCCGCGACGTGCTCGCCGTCTCCGCGATCTTCGTCGTCCTGGCGGCCCAGCTGCCCAACCTGCTGGTCAACGGCGGGGTGGGCGGCGACCCGCTCGTCCTGCTGGGCGGCCTGGCGTCGGCGCTGCGCTGGACGCCGTCCGGGATGGCCGCGCACGCCGTCGCCGACGGCGGCCCGGCCGCCCTCGCCGAGCTGGCCGTGCTCGCCGTCCTGGTCCTCGTGATCGGCCGGCTGTGGATCGCCGCGCTCCGCCGGGCACTGGTCACGGCGGACGCCTCCACCGAGGCGGCCACCGTCCGCAGCTCGCGGGGCCTGCTGGCCCGCGTCCTGCCGGACGGCCCGCTCGCCGCGGTCGCGACCAAGGAGCTCAAGTACGCCCGCCGCGACCCGCGCGGGCGGGTCGGCTGGTTCGCCGCCGTCGCGGTCACCGGCGTCCTGGCCTTCTCCATGAACAACGGCGACGCGCCGGGCTCGGCCTTCCTCGTGGTCGGCCCCGCCTGCATCGGCGCGGTGATGATCGCCCTGCAGGCGGTCAACATCTTCGGCATCGACGGCCGGTCGCTGTGGATGAACTCCGTCGCCTACGGCTCGGCCCGCGACTGGCGGACCGACATCGCCGGGCGGCAGCTGGCCGTCACGACGATCGCGGTCCCGCTGCTGGCCGTGCTGGCGGTCGTCGCGGCACTCCTCGCCGGTGACCTCTCCTGGGCCGTGCCCGCCGCGCTCACCGGCTGGGGCGTCCTCGGCGCCGGGCTCGGCGTGGGGGCCCTGACCAGCGTGCTGATCCCGTACACCGTGCCGGAGCGGCTGAACGCCTTCACCGGCGCCGCGCCGGGGCAGGGCGGCGTCGCCTTCGCCGCCTCCTTCGGCGGGATGATCGCCAGTGTCGTGCTGTCCCTGCCGGTCGTGCTGCCGGTGCTGCTGGGGTCCCCCTGGTTCTGCGTCCTGGCGGTGCCGTACGGCCTGCTGGTCTCCTGGGGCGGGCGGCGGCTCGCGGGCGGGCTGGCCTTCGGACGGCACCCGGAGATCCTGGCCGCCACCTCCCGGGCGAACTGACCGCCGGAGCGCGCCCACTCCGGCGGGGTACCGACCGTCCGGCGCGCGCCCACTCCGCCCGGAAGCGTGTGTCCGGCCCCGCCCGCCCTTCCGCCGGGAGGGCGGGCGGTCCGCGCCGGATCCTGTCAGTGGTCTAGTCCAATAGGTGAGACCACTCCTCACGGGACATAACGGACTGGATACGCTGGCGAGCATGCCCGCCATCGCGAACGAACAGGCAGAACGCTCAGCGCAGGCCGCACAGCAGGCAGAGCGTTCCTCCGCCGTCACCGAGATGCCCGAGGAGCTGCGCGCGGACGTGCGGCTGCTCGGAGAACTCCTGGGGCAGGTCATCGCCGAGTACGGCGGCGACGACCTGCTCGCCGACGTCGAACGCCTCCGCAAGGCCGTCATCGCGGCCCGCCGCGGGGAGATCTCCGGCGACGAGGTCACCGCCCTGGTCGCCGAATGGCCGATCGATCGGGCGGTGCAGATCGCCCGGGCGTTCACCTGTTACTTCCACCTGGTCAACCTCGCCGAGGAGCACTTCCGCATCCGCGTCCTGCGGGTCCGCGACACCGGCGAGGAACCGCTGCCCGACTCCATCGCCCAGGCCGTTCACGAGCTGGGCGAGGAGAGGGTCGCCGAACTGGTGGAGGGGCTGCGGCTGCACCCGGTGCTGACCGCCCACCCCACCGAGGCCCGCAGGCGCGCGGTGGTCACCGCGATCCAGCGGATCAGCGGCCGCCTCGCCGACTACAACAGCCCCGGCCGGGGCGCCGCCGAGCGGGCCGAGACCCGGCGTCGGCTGCTGGAGGAGATCGACCTGCTGTGGCGGACGGCCCAGCTCAGGTCCACCAAGCTCAACCCGCTCGACGAGGTCCGCACGGCCATGGCCGCCTTCGACGAGACGCTGTTCCGGGTGGTCCCGATGGTCTACCGCTCGCTGGACGCCGCCCTCGGCGTGGACACCGGCGCCCGCGCGCCGAAGGCCCGCGCCTTCATCCGCTACGGAAGCTGGATCGGCGGCGACCGCGACGGCAACCCCAACGTCACCGCCAGGGTGACCAGGGACGCCATCCTCATCCAGGCCGAGCACGTGCTGATCGCCCTGGAGAACGCCGCCCAGCGGATCGGCCGGACCCTCACCCTGAACGGCGGCCAGACCCCGCCCTCGGCCGAGCTGCGCGCGGCGCTCGCCGCCGCCGAGGACCACCACCCCGAGCTGGTCTCGGAGATGGCCACCCGCTCGCCGCGGGAGCCGCACCGGCAGTGGCTGCTGTTCGTCGCCGCCCGCATCGCCGCCACCCGGCAGCGCGGCCTCGACCTGGCCTACCGCTCGCCCGGGGAACTGCTGGCCGACCTGCGGCTGGCCCAGACGTCCCTGGCCGGCGCCGGAGCCGCCCGGCAGGCGTACGGCGAGCTGCAGCACCTGATCTGGCAGGTGGAGACGTTCGGCTTCCACCTGGCCGAACTGGAGGTGCGCCAGCACTCGCAGGTCCACGCCGAGGCGCTCGCCGAGATCCGGGCCGGGAAGACCTCCGAGCGGACCGAGGAGGTGCTGGCCACCATCCGGACCGTCGCCTGGATCCAGGAGCGGTTCGGCGTGACGGCCGCCTCCCGCTACGTCGTCTCCTTCACCCGCTCCGCCGACGACATCGCCGCCGTGTACGAGCTGGCCCGGCACGCGCTCGGCGACCGGGCGCCCGTACTCGACGTGGTGCCGCTGTTCGAGTCCGGGGCCGACCTGGCGAACGCCCCCGCCGTGCTGACCGGCATGCTCGACATCCCCGCCGTCCGGGACCGCCTGGCCACGGGCGAGCGCCGCCTGGAGGTCATGCTCGGCTACTCCGACTCCGCCAAGGAGCTCGGGCCCGCGGCGGCGACGCTGAAGCTGTACGAGGCGCAGGAGGCGCTGGCCTCGTGGGCCGTCGTGCACGACGTGCGGCTGACGCTGTTCCACGGCCGGGGCGGGGCCCTGGGCCGCGGCGGCGGACCAGCCAACCGCGCCGTGCTCGCCCAGGCTCCCGGCTCGGTCGGCGGCCGGTTCAAGGTCACCGAGCAGGGCGAGGTCATCTTCGCCCGCTACGGGCACGACGCCATCGCCCGCCGCCACATGGAGCAGGTCACCTCGGCGGTGCTGCTCGCCTCCACCCCGTCCGCCGAGGCCCGCACGGCCAAGGCCGCCGCGCGTTTCCGCGGGGTGGCCCGGCAGGTCGCCTCCGCCTCGGAGAAGGCCTACCGGGCGCTGACCGAGGCGCCCGGCTTCCCCGAGTGGTTCTCCCTGGTCAGCCCGCTGGAGGAGATCGGCTCACTGCGGCTGGGCTCCCGCCCGGCCCGGCGCGGCCTCGGCGCGCCGCGCTCCCTGGACGACCTGCGGGCCATCCCGTGGGTGTTCGCCTGGGCGCAGACCCGGGTCAACCTGCCCGGCTGGTACGGCCTGGGCAGCGGCCTGGCCGCGGTGATCTCCGAGAGCGGCCTGGACGAGCTGCGCGCCGCCTACCGCGAGTGGCCGCTGTTCGCCTCGCTGCTGGACAACGTGGAGATGTCGCTGGCCAAGACCGACCGCGACATCGCGGCCCGCTACCTCGCGCTGGGCGGCCGGGACGACTTCGTCCGGCAGGTCCTGGCCGAGTACGACCTCACCCGCCGCCTGGTCCTGGAGGTCACCGGCCACAGCCGCCTGCTGGAGAACCGCCGGGTCCTCTCCCGCGCCGTCCAGCTCCGCGACCCGTACGTGGACGCGCTGTCGCACCTCCAGCTCCGCGCCCTGTCGCGGCTCCGCGCCGACCAGGCCGGCCAGGAGGTCTCGGAGGAGGAGCGCGAGCGGCTGTCCACGCTGCTGCTGCTGTCGGTCAACGGCGTCGCCGCCGGCCTGCAGAACACCGGCTGACCCGCCCCGCCCCGGGGCGGAGCCTCATACCGCGGCGATCCGCTCCGGGGCCGAGTAGACGTTGAACCGCTCGTCGCGCAGGAAGCCGACCAGCGTCATCCCGAACTCCCTGGCCAGATCGACGGCCAGGGAGGAGGGCGCCGAGACCGAGCAGACGACCGGGATCCCGGCGGCGAGGGCCTTCTGCGCGATCTCGTAGCTGCTGCGCCCGCTGACCAGCAGGACGCTCTCACGCAGCGGCAGCCGATCGGTCATCAGCGCCCAGCCGACCAGCTTGTCCACGGCGTTGTGCCGTCCCACGTCCTCGCGGACCGCCACCAGGTCGCCGGCGGCGGTGAACAGACCGGCCGCGTGCAGGCCGCCCGTCTTGCCGAACACGCTCTGCGCCGCGCGCAGCCGGTCCGGCAGGCCGTACAGGACCTCCGGGGAGACCCCCGCGGCGCCGTCCGGGGCGCCGCCGTTCACGGCGCCGTTCCCGGCGGGCACGGGCAGCGGCGCGCACCGGTCGCGCAGGGCCTCCAGGCTGGCGGAGCCGCAGACGCCGCAGGCGCTCGACGTCATGAAGTGCCGGTCGAGGGTGGGCAGCTCGGGCAGCCTGCCCTGGCGCAGCCGTACGGTGACGGTGTTGTAGCGGGCCTCCCGCGGCAGGTCCTCGTCGGTGCAGTAGGCGATGGAGGACAGGTCGCCGGGAGTGATGATCCCCTCCCCGTACAGGAACCCGGCGGCCAGCTCGAAGTCGTTGCCGGGGGTGCGCATGGTGATCGCGACGGTGCGGTGGGCCTCCGCGGGGGCGGACCCGTCGACCGTCCGGGGTCGCGGCGTGGCCGAGCCGACGTGGCGGGAGGAGCTCAGCCGGATCTCCAGCGGTTCCTCGGTGGCCAGGTCGTCGCGCCGCTCCCTGGCGGTGCCGTCGGACACCGCGAGGACGCGGGCCCGGGTGGTCGGTCCTGGCCGGGGCGTACCGGCACGGCTCGTGCTCATGTTCATCATCTTCCCCGCTCCTTGGAGTGGCGCCGATAGCCGGTGGGATCTGCGTCTTCCCCGCCACGGCCTCGGTATTCCTGGGTGTCGCCCCCGTCACGTCGTCACGATCCGGTCACCGGCGGCGGGCGGAAGGAGGGATGATGGAGGGATGCCCGACTCGCCCTTCACCGACCTCGACCGGCCGCCGCTCTCCGAGGCGGCGCTCAACCGCGCCCTGGTACGGCCCGGCGGCCTGTGGTCCGGCGTCACCGTCGTCGAGCGGACCGGCTCCACCAACGCCGACCTCGCGCAGGCCGCCCGCGACGGCGCCCGGCAGGGGGCCGTGCTGATCGCCGAGGCCCAGTTCGCCGGGCGCGGCAGGCTGGGCCGGGCCTGGACGGCGCCGCCGCGCTCCGGCCTGGCCCTCTCGGTGCTGCTGCGGCCCGACCCGCCCCCCGCCCGGCACGGCTGGCTGCCGCTGCTCGTCGGCCTGGCCGCGGCGTCGGCGGTACGCCGGATCGCCGAGGTGGACGTCCGCCTGAAGTGGCCCAACGACCTGCTGATCGGCGAGCGCAAGCTCGCCGGGGTGCTCGCCGAGCGGATCGACGGCGCCGTGGTGGTGGGGATCGGCCTCAACGTGAGCCTTCGCCTCGAAGAACTGCCCGTGGAGACCGCGACCTCCCTCGTCGTCGAGGACGCCGCGTGCGTCGACCGCGACCCGCTCGTCCGCGGGGTGCTGCGGGAGATCGAGGCCCACTACCGCGAGTGGTCCGAGGCCCAGGGCGACGCCGACGCCTGCGGGCTGCGGGCCGCCTACCTCGCCGCCGGCGCGACCGTCGGCCGCGAGGTCCGGGTGGAGCTGCCGGGGGAGCGGGTGCTCGCCGGGCGGGCCGTCGGCGTCGACGCCTCCGGGCGCCTGCTGGTGGAGTCCGGGGGCGAGGAGCACGCGCTGAGCGCCGGAGACGTGGTGCACGTCCGTCCTCGCGCCTCCTGAGGGATCCCGGGGGCCTCCGTGGGCTTCAGTGGGCTTCCGTGGCACCTGGGCCCCGGTGGGAGCATCCGGCCCCGGCACGCGTCCGGCCGGGGCCCGTCCTCGCGCCTCCTGACGGCCAGGGGCCGGACGTGCCACGATTTGCCCATGGGTCTCCCGGATCACCACCTCACGGACGGCGAGCAGCGCGTCCGCTCGTTCCGCCCCCACTGGCGGCAGCTCGTCGTGCCCTTCCTGGCGCTGGTCGTCATCGTCGTCGCCTCCGGCGCCGCGATGTTCTACATCCCCGACTTCGAGTACGCCGGCTACGCCCGGATCGCGGTCGCGGTGATCTCCGTCGGGCTGCTGACCGTCTGGTCGTTCGTGCCGTACCTGAAGTGGAAGAACACCTCCTACCTCCTCACCTCGCACCGCCTGTCCATCGGCACCGGCGTGCTGAGCAAGTCGCACGACGACATCCCGATGGCCAAGGTCAACACGGTCAGCGCGGAGCAGACGCTGGTGGAGCGGATCCTCGGCTCAGGCACGCTCCACGTCGAGTCGGCCGGCGAGCAGGGCCGGATCGAGCTGCGCGACATCCCCCACCTCCAGGAGGTGCGGGCCGAGCTGTTCCGGGCGATCGACGAGGCTGGCGACCACGACGACCACGACGACCACGACCACGACGACCACGACGACGCGGACGGGGAGGACGGCCCGGAGGCGGCGGGCGATCTGGACGGGACGGGCCGCCGGAGACGGTAGGGCCTCCCGGGGCCTCCCGAGGCCCTTCCATGGCCTCCCGGGGCTCCCGTACGGCCGGGGGCCCCGGAGGCGGCCCGGCCGCGTGGCGTAACCTCCTGGACTGGGGCGGACCCCCTGGACGGGGGCGGCGAGAAGGGGGACCAGGGGAAGTGACGGGACGTCCGACGGCCGAGCAGATCGAGAGCGTCTTCGCCGGAGACCGGCCCCGCCACACCCGTATCCAGGTGGCCGAGCTCGCCGGGGTGCCGCAGAGCCTCACCGAGCGCATCTGGCGGGCTCTGGGGTTCGCCACGCTGCCCGACGACGCGGTGGCCTTCACCGACGCCGACGTGGACGCCCTCCGCCGGGTCCGGGTGATGATGGACGACGGGTCCATGGACGACGAGACCGCCGTCCGGATGGCCAGGGCGCTCGGCCAGACGACGGCCAGGCTCGCCCAGTGGCAGGCCGACATCCTGATCGGCGCCATGCTCGACCCCGGCCGGACGCCCACCGACGACGACCTGGCGGCGGTCCTCGACACCTCGCACCGCATGCTGCCGGACCTGGAGCGGATGCTGGTGCACGTGTGGCGCGCCCAGCTCGCCGCCGCCGGCACCCGCCTGCTCGCGGTCGCCGACATGGCCGATGAGATCACGTCGCCCCGGCGGACCCTCGCGGTCGGCTTCGCCGACCTGGTCTCCTTCACCCGCCTGTCCCGCTCGCTGGACGAGCGGGCCCTGGCGGAGCTGGTCGAGGGGTTCGAGGCCCGCGCCTCCGACATCGTCGCCGCGAACGGCGGGCGCCTGGTCAAGACGCTCGGCGACGAGGTGCTGTTCACCGCCGCGGACCCGCGCCGGGCCGCCGCGATCGCGCTGGAGCTCGCCAGGACGGCGGGCCGGGACGGCCCCGGCGTGCGGATCGGGCTGGCCCACGGCCCGGTGCTGCCGGTCATGGGCGACGTCTTCGGCACCACCGTCAACCTGGCGGCCCGGCTGACCGCCATCGCCCGTCCCGGCACGATCCTCGCGGACGAGGGGGTGGCCGCCGCCGTCGAGGGCGCGCCGGGTGTGGAGGTGGTCCGCATGCGCCGCCGGCCGGTCCGCGGCCTCGGCATGGTCCAGCCGTACGTGCTGCGGGGGAGCTAGCCGTACGGGCCGCGAGGGGCCGGAGCGCGGGTCCGGCGCGTTCCACCGCGCACCGGGCGGGGTGACGGTCCGTGCGGGGGCGTGCGTGTTTCGCGGGGACTGATAAGGATTGAGGCGTGGGCGTCTCATGGGACCGCTTCGTGGGCGCCGACCGACGACCGGTACGAGCTCGAAGATCTGAGGTGCATGACATGCCGTACACCGTGCAAGGCGTGGTCGCGCGGGCGAAGGGTGAGCCCGTCTCGCTGGAGACGATCCACGTCCCCGACCCCGGCCCCGGCGAGGCGGTGGTGAACGTCCAGGCGTGCGGCGTCTGCCACACCGACCTCCACTACCGGGAGGGCGGGATCAACGACGAGTTCCCGTTCCTGCTCGGCCACGAGGCCGCCGGGGTGGTCGAGGCGGTCGGCGAGGGCGTCACCGAGGTGGCCCCCGGCGACTACGTGATCCTCAACTGGCGGGCGGTCTGCGGTGAGTGCCGCGCCTGCCGGCGGGGCCGTCCGTGGTACTGCTTCAACACCCACAACGCCGCCCAGCGGATGACGCTGGAGGACGGCACGCCCCTCGCCCCGGCCCTCGGCATCGGCGCGTTCGTCGAGAAGACCCTGGTCGCGGCGGGCCAGTGCACCAAGGTGGACCGGCAGGCGCCCGCGACCGCGGCCGGTCTGCTGGGCTGCGGCGTGATGGCGGGCATCGGCGCCGCGATCAACACCGGCGCGGTGACCCGCGGCGACAGTGTGGCCGTCATCGGCTGCGGCGGCGTGGGCGACGCCGCCGTCCACGGCGCCCGGCTGGCGGGCGCGACGAGGATCATCGCGGTGGACGTCGACGACCGCAAGCTCGGCTGGGCGAAGGAGTTCGGCGCCACCCACACGGTCAACTCCCGCGACGCCGACCCGGTGGAGGCCATCCGCGAGCTCACCGGCGGCAACGGCGCCGACGTGGTGATCGAGGCGGTCGGCCGCCCGGAGACCTACCGCCAGGCGTTCTACGCCCGCGACCTGGCCGGGACCGTCGTGCTGGTCGGCGTGCCCACCCCGGAGATGAGGATCGAGCTGCCGCTGCTGGACGTCTTCGGGCGCGGCGGCGCGCTGAAGTCGTCGTGGTACGGCGACTGCCTGCCCAGCCGCGACTTCCCCATGCTCATCGACCTCTACCTCCAGGGCCGGCTCGACCTCGACCGGTTCGTCTCCGAGACGATCGGCCTCGGGGACGTCGAGGAGGCGTTCGCCAAGATGCACCGCGGCGAGGTCCTGCGCTCGGTGGTGGTCCTGTGAGCGCCGGAGAGGACTCCGCGGTCGGCAGGGTCGTCACCTCGGGGACGTTCTCGCTGGACGGCGGCACCTGGGAGGTCGACAACAACGTCTGGCTGGTCGGCTCGGGCGACGAGGTCGTCGTCATCGACGCGGCGCACGACGCCGACTCCATCGCCGAGGCGGTCGGCGACCGCCAGGTCCGGGCGATCGTCTGCACCCACGGGCACGACGACCACGTCGGCGCGGCCCCAGCCCTCGCCGCGCGGACCGGCGCCCCGGTCATGCTCCACCCGGCCGACCAGGTCCTGTGGGACATGGTCCACCCCGGCACGCCGTACACGCCGCTCGCGGACGGGCAGGTGATCTCGGCCGGCGGGGTCGAGCTGCACGTCATGCACACGCCGGGTCACGCGCCCGGCGCGGTCTGCCTGTACGCCCCCGCGCTCGGGACGGTCTTCACCGGCGACACGCTGTTCCGGGGCGGGCCGGGGGCGACGGGCCGGTCGTTCTCGTCGTTCGAGACGATCATCGAGTCGATCCGCGGGCGGCTGTTGACCCTGCCGCCGGAGACGGTCGTGCGCACGGGGCACGGCGACTCCACCACGATCGGCGAGGAGGCTCCGCACCTTTCGGAGTGGCTGGCCCGGGGACACTGAGCCCGCCGGCCGGTTCGCCCGGCGTCTCCCCGGCGGGGGCCGGCCGGCTCGGGGGCTCGGGGGTTCGGGGACTCTGGGTCGCCGGGCCGTCCGGTGCGGGTACGCCGGGGCGCCGGGGCGCCGGGGCGCCGGGCCGTCGGGGCGTCCGGTGCGGGCCCGTGGCGGCACGGACCCTTTTGTGTTGATCGCTTTGTGTTGATCGCCGGGACACGCCTGTTGTATCCCTTACGAAGTGATTTACGGGTTCTGTTATCCGGGTCATTGGGAAGACTGCCCTTTCAAGGTTCTTCCGATGCGGGAGCCGTACCGCGCGGCCTCGGGGCGTTGCGGCGTGACTATCCGGGATTTATCAGTGTTTGCCCAGGTCAATGGATAGGTCAATGACGAGTCAAACCGCGCGCTGTACCGGGGAAACGATCCCCTAAGGTCATACGATCGCGTTATGACCTGTGTACTTCTCGCCGAGGATGACACCTCGATCTCCGAACCGCTCGCGCGTGCGCTGCGCCGCGAGGGTTACCAAGTCGAGGTGAGCCCCGACGGCCCGCAGGCCCTGGAACGGGCGCTGTCGGGTGGCATCGACTTGATAGTTCTTGACCTGGGCCTGCCCGAGATGGACGGCCTCGAGGTCGCCAGGCGCATCCGCGCGGAGGGGCACGGCACGCCCGTGCTCATCCTCACCGCCCGCGTCGACGAGGTCGACACCGTGGTCGGCCTCGACGCCGGAGCCGACGACTACGTCACCAAACCCTTCCGCCTCGCCGAGCTCCTCGCCCGGGTGCGCGCCCTGCTGCGGCGCGGCACATCCGAGACGCCCGTCGTGCAGGGCGTCCGCATCGACGCCGACTCCCGTCGCGCGTGGATGGGCGACAAGGAGCTCCACCTCACGACCAAGGAGTTCGACCTGCTCCGGGTCCTCGTCCGGGACGCCGGAAAGGTGGTCACCCGGGAGCAGATCATGCGCGAGGTGTGGGACACCAACTGGTGGGGCTCCACCAAGACCCTGGACATGCACATATCGTGGCTGCGCCGCAAGCTCGGCGACGACGCCGCCAAGCCTCGGTACATCACGACCGTCCGGGGGGTCGGCTTCCGCTTCGAGCGAGAGTAGGGGATGCGCCGCCGGCTCCTCTCCTCAACCCTGCTCGTCGCGGTCATCGCGGTGCTGCTGCTCGGCATCCCGCTCGGCGTGGCCGTGAACCGGCTGATCGAGGAAGAGGCGACCCAGGGCCTCGTCTCGCAGGCCAAGAGCCTGCTGAACGAGGTCGAGTACGCCCGGCTGCAGGACCAGCCCATCGATTCCGTGCAGCTGGCGCGCAAGTATCCCGACCGGTACATCCAGATCTACGTCAAGGGCACGCCGCCGCAGGTGACGACGGTGGGCACCGAGCCCTCGGACAGTCGCAAGATGACCGAGGACGCCCAGTCGGAGAACGGGGTGTACGTCGCGGTCACCCGGGACCGCACCGCGGTGGCGCGGGAGGTCCGGGCGTGGCTGCTGCTCATCCTCGGGCTGGCCACCGCCGCGCTCGCGGTGGCGGTCGGGCTCGCCATCGTGCAGTCGCGACGGCTGACGCTTCCGCTCAGCGACCTGGCGATGATCGCTGAGCGGCTCGGCTCGGGCGACGCCCGGCCGAGCAAGCACCGTTACGGGATCCAGGAGCTCGACCGGGTGGCCGAGGTGCTCGACCGCAGCGCCACCCGCATCTCCGACCTGCTGGCCAGGGAACGCGAGTTCGCCACCGACGCCTCCCACCAGCTCCGCACCCCGCTCACCGGCCTGACGATGCGTCTGGAGGAGATCGTCGCCGCCGCGCACGACCCCTCGGTCGTCAAGGAGGAGGGCGAGGCCGCGATCGTGCAGGCCGAGCGGCTCACCGCCGTGATCGACGAACTGCTCGCCGCGGCCCGGCGGCAGCGGCACGCCCAGGCCGAGGCCGTCAAACTCGACCGGATACTGGAGCAGCAGCTCACCGAGTGGGGTCCGGCGTTCCGCCGCATGGGACGGGACATCCGGCTGGGGGGCACGCGCGGCCTGCGCCCGCTGGCCACCAGCGGCGGCATCAGTCAGGTGATCTCCACGCTGCTGGAGAACTCGCTGCGGCACGGCGACGGCACGGTGACGGTGACCACCGGTGAGAAGGACACCTCCGTCGTGGTCGAGGTGGCCGACGAGGGGACGGGCATCGCCGACGACCTCGCCGGCCGGGTGTTCGAGCGGAACGTCAGCGGCAAGGGCGGCACCGGCCTCGGGCTGACCCTGGCCCGCGCGCTGGCCGCCGCCGACGGCGGCCGCCTGGAGCTCGTACGGCCCCGCCCCGCGGTGTTCGCGCTGTTCCTGCGCAAGGCCGAGACGGGGAGGAACCGGGTGGTCAGCGGGCCCGCGTGACGTCGTCGGGCAGTTCCTTCGGCACCTCTTCGGTGGCGGCGAGGAAGACCCACTTCCGGTAGGACCAGAAGCGGAACATCGTGCCCATGCCGATGCCGACGAGGTTGGCGAGGTTCGTGCTCAGCGGGTCGGTCAGCTTCAGCGTGTAGTAGGTGAAGCCCAGGCAGAGCAGGCCGATCAGCAGGGCGACGCCGTTGAGCAGGAAGAACAGGAAGTACTCGCGGGCCAGGCCGCTCTGCTCGTGGTGGCGGTAGGTCCAGTAGCGGTTGCCGAAATAGGCGAAGGTGGTCGCCACGGTCGTGGAGACCACCTTGGAGGTCAGCGGGCCCTGGTGCAGGCCGTACTGGACGAAGTTCAGGATGCCGACGTCGATGACGAAGGCGATCCCCCCGATGGTCCCGAACTTCGCCAGTTCCTTCACCAGGTCGGCGAACCGCAGGTAGGCGCGTCGTAGAAACTCCACGTCTCTGCCTGGTCCTTTCGGTCGGCTGAGGACCCGCCGCTCGGGGACCCCGGATACTTGCGCTGTCAGGGTACCGGGATACCTTCCCGTTCCGCGTCCCGGTGGATCGGTGGGGATGTCAGCGGTCAGTTAACAGCATTCCACGAAATGTATGGATGAGTCGGATAAATCCGTCAACATCACGTTACGCTGATTGGGCGGAAAAAGCCGCTGGGCGGCCGTGCCTCGCCAGGCGACCCGGAACGGTCGCCCAGCCTCCCCGCGCCGCCTGGTCCTCCGGATCCGGGGCTCGCGGCGGCCGGCCGTACCGGGCCGGTAAACTCGACCGACGTGAGCAGCCCTTCCTCCGCACGTTCCCTCGGCCCCGTCGTCGGCATGATCGGTGCCGGTCAGCTGGCCCGGATGACACAGCAGGCGGCGATCGCCCTCGGGGTGGAGCTGCGGGTGCTGGCCGCCGCTCCTGGCGAGAGCGCCGCCCGGGTGATCTCCGACGTGCGCCTGGGCGACTACCGCGAGCTGGCGGACCTCCGCGACTTCGCCAAGGGGTGCGACGCCGTCACCTTCGACCACGAGCACGTCCCCACCGAGCACGTCCGCGCGCTGGCCGCCGACGGCTTCGCCGTGCACCCCGGCGCCGACGCGCTGGTGCACGCCCAGGACAAGGCCGTGATGCGCGAGCGGCTGACCACGATCGGCGCTCCCTGCCCGCCCTGGCGGCGGATCGAGACCGCCGCCGACGTCGAGGCGTTCGCCGCCGAGCACGGCTGGCCGGTCGTGCTGAAGGCGGTCCGCGGCGGCTACGACGGCCGCGGCGTCTGGGTCTGCCGGTCCGCCGGGGAGGCCGCCGAGGTGCTGGCCTCCGGGGTGTCGCTGATGGCGGAGGCGTTCGTGCCGTTCGAGCGCGAGCTGGCCGTCCTCGTCGCCCGGTCCCCGCACGGCCAGGGCGTCAGCTACCCGGTCGTGGAGACCGTCCAGCAGGACGGCATCTGCGTGGAGGTGCTCGCCCCCGCGCCCGGCCTCGACCCCGAGCAGGCCGCCGTGGCCCAGCGGATCGCCCTGAAGATCGCCCACGAGCTGGGCGTGACCGGGCTGCTGGCCGTCGAGATGTTCGCCACCTCCTCGGGTCTCGTGGTGAACGAGCTGGCCATGCGCCCGCACAACAGCGGCCACTGGACCATCGACGGCGCCCGCACCTCCCAGTTCGAGCAGCACCTGCGCGCCGTGCTCGACCTCCCCCTCGGCTCGCCCTCGATGGCGGCCCCCGTCGTGGTGATGGCCAACCTCCTGGGCGGCGACGACCCGGACGTCTTCTCCCGCTACGAGCACGTGATGGCCCACGACCCGGGGATCAAGGTCCACTTCTACGGCAAGGAGGTACGGCCCGGCCGCAAGATCGGCCATGTCACGGCCCTCGGCGCCGACCTCGACGAGGTCCGGGCCAGGGCCAGGCACGCCGCCGTCTACCTCTCCGAGGGCGTCTACACCTGAGCTCTCTCCCGAGGGCGTCCGCACCCGGGCCGCCCGCCGCGGGGCCCGCTTCCGCACCGGGAGCGTCCGTGGCGCGGTCCCGGCGCCGGCGGACCACGGGGCCACGGGGCCACGGGAACGCAAGACCACAGATCACGAGAACACGAGATCACGACATCGCGAGGAGAAGGCATGGCCGACGTCGGCATCGTCATGGGCAGCGACTCCGACTGGCCGGTGATGAAGGCCGCCGCCGAGGCGCTGGCCGAGTTCGGGGTGGCGTTCGAGGCCGACGTGGTCTCCGCGCACCGCATGCCCGAGGAGATGATCTCCTACGGCTCGGAGGCCGCCGGGCGCGGCCTGAAGGTGATCATCGCGGGCGCCGGGGGAGCCGCACACCTGCCCGGGATGCTCGCCTCGGTCACCCCCCTGCCGGTGATCGGCGTCCCGGTCCCGTTGAAGTACCTCGACGGCATGGACTCCCTGCTGTCGATCGTCCAGATGCCCGCCGGGGTGCCGGTGGCGACCGTCGCCATCGGCGGCGCCCGCAACGCGGGGCTGCTGGCCGTACGGATCCTCGCCGCCGCCGACGAGGAGCTGCGGGCCAGGATGGAGGCGTTCCAGGTGGCGCTGAAGGAGCAGGCCCACGCCAAGGGCGCCAGGCTCCGCGCGGAGGCCGCGGACCTCGGGGCCTGAGCGGCTTCGAGGCGGGCGGCGCCGGACCGTCCCGGGCTGCCCTGGACCGCACCGGGCCGAGCGGCTTCGAGACGGGAGAACCGGCCTGCGTCAAGATCGGAAGGCCGAAAAATGCCCATTATGGTGCAGATGTAGTGATATATCAGTGGCATAGGGGATAGCCGACCGCATCCAGGGAAGAAGCAGACCTCCACGCTATGGAGGTGAGAATGATGCGGAACGCGATACGCGCCATCCTCGGGCTCACCGTGGCCGTGACGGCGGTCTTCGGAAGCCTGGGAGCGGGGGACGATCACCAGAACACCGGTGCGGAGAAGCAGTCCGTGTCCACCCGCTGACCTCAGCCGGCGGCCAGCTCCTCCAGCGCCCGCAGGCTGGGCAGTTCCTGCTCCGCGTCCGGCGGGATCCGGCCCGCGCGCGGGTCCTCCTCCTGCCCGGCCCAGTGGCGCAGCGCCTGAAGCGGGGTGAGCCCGTTGGCCTTGGCCCAGCGCAGCCGCTGCACCCACGACACGGCCGCGTTGAAGCCGGCGTCGCCGCCGTCCTCGCGGGCCACGTACTGAGCCGCGTCGTCGGCGGTCGCCGCCCACAGGTAACCCACCACCGCGTCGCCGAGAACGACCGGGGAGAAGCGCACGGCCGACTCGGTCGTGCGCGCGAAGCTCTCAGGCGCCCAGACGGTCCTGAACTCCGGTTGGTCCTGCAATGACATCCGCTGTCCCTCCTCAGCCGCCGTCGTCCGGCAGCACCCAGCCGTAGATGTGCCATTGATCGTCCCGCTTTACCACGTCCTCCGCGAACCACGCCCGGCCATTGCCGAGCAGCAGTTCGTTCTCACTCCCGTGCTTGCTGATGGCCTTGACATATAGGGCCGGAGTGCCTTCCGGTACCCGCAGATGCAGGATGACCGGGTGGTAGTCCCAGACCGCTGCCTTCCCGATGTTCGTCGACATGAACGCCGGATCCCGCTGGACGGTGCCCGGCAACTCGTGGATGGGCACGGAGAAGAGGTCCGGGGCCATGTGCAGTGCGCGGAAGACATCGATCGTATCGGGCACCATGCGCAGGTTGGTGGCCTCGTTCAGCCGCTCGATGTGCGAGATCGCCTGGGCGCGCCGTTCCTCGGGAGACATGCCCGTGTGATCCGGGTTCTTCTCGAAGAACGCGCTGTCCCGCAGGTATCCGTTGATGGGCCTGTATCCGGAGCCGGTGTAGGTCTCGACCGACTGCCGGACGCCCTCCGGCATGGCCTTGACGGTGCCACCCCAGACCGCGTCACCGAACGACGTGTCGACCAGGCGCGCACCGAACGGCGCGTCCAGCGTGACGTGGGGGGGGCGGCCCGACGTAGAAGAGCCCCGATCCCCAGCTCCTGAGCGTCTCACCGAATGCCTTCGACGCCTCCGCGCTGAGCCCCTTGAGCGGAAGCACCGAGCCGTCGGGCAGGGCTGCGCGGACGTGACCGGGCGGCGTCGCCCCGAAGTCCACCGGTGGCGTGACGTGAACGGATCCGGACGTGGGGGTGTAGGAACCCGTGGCCAGGAACAGACTCGGGTGGCCGGTCTTCCCATCCGGGACGGCGCCGACCGGATCACTCGTGACCTTGCCCGCCTGCCCGCCTGCCTTCGTGTGCCCGTCCACGGCGGCGGTATTCGTATGCCCGTCCGTGGTGACGGTGTTCGTGGGTCCGTCCGCCGCGGCGGTCTGGGTGTGCCCGTCCGCGACGGCGGTCTTCGGCGCCGCATCGGCCGCCGTGCTCACGGCGGTCCCCGGCTGGTCGTACAGCGCGAGCACGTCGGGCAAGGCGTTCTTGAAAGCGGGGTGAAGCCGCCCTTCGTTCGCCAGCTCGGCCAGCTCTGGCAGCGTGAACCATTTCGCGTCGACGGTCTCGTACCCGTCGATCTTCGGTGAGAACATCTCCCCCTCGGCGGCGAGGTTGGTGTACGTCCACCCGCCTGACCCCTCGAAGACGTGCGACCCGGTGAGTTTGAGCGTGTCCAGATACGCCTGGTTGACGCCCAGCTCCTCGCTCAGCTCACGGGCGGCGCCCTGGGGGGGCGGTCTCCTTGCTGTCCAGGGCTCCGCCGGGCAACTGCCACTTGCCGACGTGCGGGGAGACGGAGCCCATCTGCACGAGGAGATAGCGCGGCACACCGTGCTCGTCCACGTTCTTGATCAGGACACCGGCGGCCCCGTACTTCCCCCACACTCCATGGCCGATGTAACCGTCACCGGACAGCCCGGGATCGGCGAGTATCTGGAACGGGGATGCCGGCTCCCTCGCCGCCGACGAGTGAGTGGTCGCCGCCGGGGCCGTCGTCTCCGAGGAGTGAGCGGACGCTCCTCCATGGGCGCCCGAATCGGCCCCGCCCTCCGGCCGGTGCAGCAACGCGTCGATCTGGGAGGTGTGAAGGGAGGAGGGGACGCCCGGGTGGGTCCCGGTTCCGGGGACGTGCGGCGCGACGGTCCCCTGCGCAGCGGAATGGAAGGCTGGTGGCAGGTGGCCGGGCGAGCCGTTCCCGCCCGTCCAGTTCACCTTGAGACCGGCGGCGGCTCCGACGATCGGCCCGTTGACGGGTCCGACGCCGGGTTTGGACGCGGCCGGGGCGTCACCGGCGTGGGGTCCGTTGATCAGCGAGTCGATGGAGGACGTGGGAACGACATCGGGTTTCGGAACCGGTTGACCGGTGCCACTCAGCGTGGTGTGCGTCGTAGCAGGTCCATCGGCGTACTGCCCCGCCGGGTGCCCGGTCTGGTGAGCCGTCTGCTGTCCGGTCTGCTGGGCCGCGTGGTGTCCCGCCTGCTGGGTCGTCGTGCCGTCCGGCCACCCGGCCTTGCCCGGCACGGACGACGCCGGGTCGGCGGTCAGGTGGGAACCGGTGTGGTCGGCGCCCTGCTTGACCGCGGACAGCGGCGCCCCCTCGCTCATGCCTGACTTGCCGAACACACCCGGCCCGTAGCCGTCGCTCACCGGGGGCGTGAACGGGTCGGGCCCCTTACCCGGAACGTGACCGGGCGAGGCGTCGGGACCGCCGTGGCCTCCTCCCCAGCCTCCCCGGCCTCCCGCGGGTCCGTCGCCGATCGGGTGCGCGCCCTGGCCCCAGCTCGCCCAGTGCGCGTCGGCGCCGCCCAGCGCGCCGGACGTCACCCCCTTCATGATCATTTCCCAGTCGATCGGCTCGCCGCTGAACAGCATGGGGGCCGCCGTGGTCGCACCGCTGGCCAGAGCCGACCTGCCCATCAGACCCCACATGGACCTGGTGGGGAAGAAACCGGTGAAGGCGGTCAGGAAGCCGCCCATCAGCGCGCCCATGCCCGCCGACGTCCCGATCTGGGCCCAGTCGAGATGGTCGCGCCGTGACTGTGACGCCTGCACCGCCAGGTCCATGCCGCCCATCAGCCCCCCGAACAGACCCGCGTTGATGAGCAGCTTTTTGCCGAGCTGCGCGATCGTCAGCCTGGCGAGCTGCACACGGGGTCCGATCATGGCGAGGGACACGCTTCCCCACGGTCCCACCGCGGCCACGAGCAGCCAGCCGATCTGGAAGATGAGGAACCAGACGGAGACCTCGATCATCCGTTTGGTGTACTCGACCTGCACGCCCATCTCGTTGAACTCGAGCGCTCCCTTGACCAGCTGGTCGACGAGATCCACCAGAACCGGATCGGCGTACCTCCGCACGTACTCGAGGTGCTCTTTCAGCGCGTCGCCGTCCCAGCCGTCGCCCCAGCCCATCGGGGGAACCAGCCCCTCCATCCGGGCGACGTTCTTCGCGGAGGCGGCGCAGGCGTCGGCCAGCCGGTAACACCCCGACTCGTCGCCTTCCGGCCAGTCCATGCCCACGGCCCAGCCCACATACGGCTTGGCCCAGTCAGGAACCAGGAACCCGTCGAATCCCAAGGCCGGTCACCAATCCGTCGCAGACTCTGCCGATTCGTACGTCGAGGCGTTGGACCGCAGTCCGTCGCGGATGAGCTCCGCCTTCATGATGGCGGTGTTGAAGGCACCGAAGATGGCTTCATTGATCGTGTACAGGTTCTTCTCCAGGGCCGCGCCGTACTGGTCGCTGCCCAGGGGGTTGCCCTCCCGGAAGAACACGTCGGACAGGAGGACGCGCTCGTCGTCCAGTTGCAGCGCACTGTCGTCGGCCCACAGCGATCGGTTCCGGAGCTCTTCCCACTCGGCCCGGTACCCGTCCGAACCTGTTCCTCCGCTTCCGGACAGTCCTGTCTCGCTCCCGTAGCCGTCGTCGGGGCCGGTGGTCACCCGTTCGCTCCTTCTTCGAACTGCCGGAGGTCGACCGGCTGGGGCAGGAACGACTCCAGGCTCGCCTCCTCGCCGAAGATCTGCTCGTACGGCAGACCCGCCGGCAGGAACGGCTCCATCAGCTCCCTGGTGCGCTCCGCCGTCTGGGCCACGGCCGCCCCGATCTGCTCCATGATCGAATGTGACAGCTCCGACGGGGAGAGCTTCCGGTACACCCGGGGATCCAGTTCGATGTCCTGAATCTGCCCCCGTGGCCCCACTGTCACCGTGACCATCTGGTCGTCCGACTGCGCGGTCGCGGTGAGCTCGGCCAGTTCGCCGTACGCCTGACGCAGGCGCGCGGCCTGCCGGTTGTACTCATGCGCCATTTCTTTGATGGCCTGCGGAAATCCGTCGTTCACCGGTTCATCTCTCGTATCCGCTGCCGCCCCGTAACCTTGAATATTCCCGAGATGATAGACGTCTGTAGATCGGATTGGCAGATTTCGGCGGATCCTATGACGGAATTCCGCCGTCCGGAGCCGGTCCCGCAGCCGAGCCTGAACGGTCACCGGGCGCTTGAGCGGCCACAACGCGATACGGGCCGGTGATCTCCGGGCCGCGTGGCGGCGGAGACGCGACCGGACGGCTCCGGCCGCTTCCCTCGACCGGACGTCCCTCGTTCTCCCGGTGTCCCTACCCGCCGAGGTCGCGCCGCCGGGCGGCATCGGCGACTTCGACCTCCGTCATCAGGGACAGCAACTCGCTCACCCGCCTCGCCTCGACGGGCCGGGGATCATCGATGATCCAGCAGGGGAACGCCCAGAACGAGCGGGCCCATCGGCGCCAGAGGACCACCCATCCGGGGCGGGCCGCCTCGTCAGGGTGGAGCCCGTCTACCTCGACCGCGGTGTCGAGGGACTGCTCTCGTCCCGCCGCTGCGCGGGCAGCGGGGGGTGGATCGCCGCGGCGGTGCTCGCCTCGCCTGCCGGCGCGGTCGGTTCTGTCCAGGACCATTGCTGCCACCAGCTTTCTTCGCGGGATGCGGCGCGGACCTCTTCGGTGAGGGCGCGCAGTTCGGGATCGGTCCTCACCGGCTGGGGAGGACGGCGGTAGGCCACGCGGACCTTTCCGAGCAGCCCCCGCCGTTCCAGGAACTCGGCCAGCGTCTCCAGGTCGCCCGCGGGACCGAGACCGTGCCCGGTCCCCGGGACGTCCGCCGCTCCCGGGTCGGCCGGGGCGTCGTCGGTGATGATGGTCATGATCTGCTCCGTGCGGAAAGGGATGGGCGTCGGGTTCGCGTGCCGCCGCCCGTCTCGGGGGCGCGTGGACGGGGCACGTCGCCGGGTGGGTCTCCGCTGGGTGGGGGACTCCATCGGGGACGGTCCGGCCGGACGGTGGTGGAGGGCGCCCGGCAGGACGCGTGGTGGTGACCCCGTTCCCTCCCTCCTCCGGTGAGGGAACGGAGCCACCGGCTTTCACCGGAAGGGGCGGCCGACGGTCGTCCGCGCCGTGCCCTCCCGGAGCGTGACCCGCGCCGCCGCCATCACCCGGAACCCGGCGGCGCGGGCGTTTCATGATCGGAAGGTGTGGTCAGCCGTTTCGGCCATGCCGCCGTCCTTCCGGTCGCTCGTCGAACTGCGCTTCACAGCGTGGCACGAGTCGGTTACTTTGCGTGAGAGATTGGCCGCAAAGCGTTCGGGTGTGATCCCGGCGGGCCGGCCCGGAACCGGTCGTTCCACCCGGCCCGGCGTACGGAGGATTCACCGCAAGCCGTTGCGGGGGAGGGGGGCGGCCCGGATACTGACCGGGATACCGAGGAGCGCCCGGACGGGCGCCGGGCCCACGGCGAAGGCGGTGCGACATGGAGGCGGATCTGAGCGGCGCCGTCTGGCGGAGGGCGACCTCCGGGGACGACGACGGCGAATGCGTCGAGGTGGCGGTGGTGGACTCCGCGGCCACCGGTCACAAGGCCGACCTCGGCCCCCTGTACGTGCTGCGCGACTCCAGGGACCCGGACGGGCCGAAGCTGTTCTTCACCCGCGCGGAGTGGGACGCCTTCGTGGGCGGCGTGAAGCTCGGCGAGTTCGACGACTGACGGAACGCCGAAAGGAGGGCCCCACCGAGGTGGGACCCTCCTGCCCTCCGCGAGTGCGGGTGACCCTCCGTACGGCCCGCCGCCCGGTCAGCCCTTGATCAGCTCCAGGATGTCGGCGTTGAGCTGGTCCTTGTGCGTCACGTACAGTCCGTGGCCCGCGGTCGGGTACTCCTTGTAGACGGCGTCCGGCATGAGCTCCGCCGTACGCCGGCCGGTGATCTCGACCAGCGCCGACTGGTCGGCGGTGCCGTGGACGATCAGCGTCGGGACGGTGATCCCGCGCAGCGCGTCCCGGTGGTCGGAGGAGAACGTCTCCCGCCAGACGGCGGTCGTGGCCCAGGGGGACGCGCTCAGGCACTGCCGCATCGTGAGGTCGATCAGCGCGGGGGAGACGTCGTTGCCCAGGTGGGTGGCGAAGAAGCCCTGCGCCCGGTCGGCGAACCACTTGGGCCGGTCCGTCTGGAACTGGGTGACCGTGGCCTCGCTCATCTCCTCGGGGACGCCGCCGGGATTGTCGTCGGTCAGCTTCAGGAACGGCAGGATCGCCGCGACGAACGCCACGCGCGCGACGCGGTCCTCGCCGTGCCGGGCCAGGTAGCGGGCGACCTCGCCGCCGCCGGCCGAGTGCCCCACCAGCGTGACCTCCCGCAGGTCGAGGTGCTCGATCAGGGCGGCGAGGTCGTCGGCCCGGGTGTCGATGTCGTATCCGGTCGAGGGGCGGTCGGAGCGGCCGTGGCCCCGGCGGTCGAGGAGCACGCATCGGTATCCCCGCTCGGCGAAGAACGGCACCTGGTACTCCCACATGTCGCTGTTCAGCACCCAGCTGGAGACGAACACGATCGGCGCGCCGGTGCCGTAGTCCTCATAGGCCAGGCGGGTGCCGTCGGCGGTCTCGAAGTACGGCATGTCGATCTCCTCACTGGCCGGGGCATCGGGGAACCGGCCGGGTTCTCGGGGGACGCGTTCGTTCCCGCTGACGGAACGCTCCGGGGGCGCGCTCGTCGCCGTCCGGAACCCTCCCGGGGCGATGTGCTCGTCCCCGTGGCTCAGAACGCTACGGAAGACCGGTATCCCGCCGAATCAGTCACGCATCGGCAATTCCCCCGCCGCCCTTCAGTCGGCCCCGCCCCTCCTCCGGCCGAACGACCCCCTGAGCGATCCGTACGGCCCCTCCGACCGGGCCCGTACGGCGAGCCGGAGGCGGCCTACGGCTTCGTGGACACCGTCCGGGGCGGTGGGGGCCGCTGTCCTCCTGGTACGAGTCCGAACCTCTCTTCTGGTGGGTCACCAGCGTCCTCTTCGGTGCGCCCCTGGGAGCCGTGGGCGCCTGCGCCAGGCGGACGCGCGGAGCCGGTGGCGTACGCGGGGCGGGCGTCGTGTCGGACCCGATGTCCGGGGCGCCCCGTGCTACGTCCGCAGATCGTTCGGCCCCTCGTCGACCCCGCAGCGTGTGAGGCGGCCGGCGATGTCAGCGGGGAGACCTCTCGTATCGCCGTGCGTCGTCAGCGCCATCCGCAGTGATCCGGCGTGCGTGACGACGCCGAGGATCCGTTCGTCGCGGACCTGCGTCGTCATCGTCGGGCCCCAGATCGCGACCGCGGACGGCGTGCCGGACTCGGAGATCCCCAGGTTGGTGATCTCCAGATCGGCGGAGGTGGCCGCGAGCATCGCCGCCTCCGCCTCCAGGGCGTCGGCGGGGCCGAGCGAGGCGAGCATGAGCGCCGCGTCGCGGGCGGCGTCGCGTGCCGCCCGCAGCTGCGCGGTCGCGTCCTTCGCGAGGGACCAGAGCGTGCCGTGCGCGGGCGCCCGCAGGACCACGGTCGTCGCCGTGAAGCGGTTCACCACGTCGTCATCGAGACCCAGCGCCGAGCGGAGGTCGATGGGAACGTTGATGCGGATGCTCTCGGCGCCGGTGCGCGCGGAGAGCACCTGTGCGGCGGCTGCGCAGAGCGCGCCCTGGACGGTCGACCCGTGGACACGGGCGGTCGAGCGGAGGTGCTCGGTCGCCGCGTGGTCGAGTTCGGCGACCTCGATGCTCGGCGCCGTGGCGTCGAACGGCCGGATCGTGGCGGCGGGCGGCTCCGCCGGAGCGTCCGGGGCGTGATCGACCGGCTCCGCCGGAGGGGCGGAGGCGTGATCGGCCGGCCGCTCCGCCTGGGGCAGGCGCTCCAGCAGGCTCTCCTGGTCGATGGGCACCGGCCGGGCCGGGAGCGTCCGCCCGTCGAGGATCGCGAGGAGGTCGTGTGCCGCGCGGAGCGCGCCGCGTCCGTCGGTGACCTGGTGGGAGAACGTCATGAGGACGGCGGTTCCGTGGTCACCGGAGGCGTCGCTCAGGAGCGTCGCGCGCGCCAGAGGGCACCCGCCGGCGTCGATGGGACGCGTCTGCTCCTGCGCCGCCGCCTCGCGCCAGTCGCCGCCGCGTACCTGCCGGACGGGGATGGGTTCGGCAGACCCCCGGAACACCGGGCGATCGCCGGTGCGGTCGATGCCGGCGGCGAGCAGCGGGTGCGTCTTCTGGAGGTGTGCGAGCGCGTCCTCCAGCCGCCGCGCCGAGACGGGCGACCCGAGTCCGACGGCGAGTGAGAACTGCACCGGGTTACGACCGATGTAGAGGTCGATGATGTGCTCGAACGCCCCCAGCGGGCGCATGGTCGGGTGTGCTTGAGAGGTGTGCATGCCGTCCTTCGTGTCGATGGGCGGGGACCGGGGCCCAGTACCCGGGCCCCCGGTCCTCTGGCGCCGGACCCCTGCCCGGAAGCTCCGGGCCTATGACCGGCGGTCCTGTTCAGAGTCGGCAGTGCCGGTCCTCCGCGGGGACTTTCAGATCGATGAGGTAGTCGGCGAAGGCGGCGTTGACGCAGGGGTTGATCCCCTCCTGCGCGACGGTGTGCCGCGCGCCCTCGACGGTGAGCACGGTGCCGCCGATCGCGTCGGCCAGGACCTCGCCGGCCGCGTAGGGGGTGGCCGGGTCGCCGGTGACGGAGATGATCAGGGTGCCGGGCAGGCCCTTGACGTCCTGGGCGTAGGGGATGCCGAGGCTGGGCTCGCCGGGCCAGGCCTCGCACGCGTCCCGGGTGACGCCTTCGACCTTCTCGCCGCTGTCCACGTACGGGCTGGTCCTGACGATGTCGGCGCGCAGCCGGGCTTCTTCCTCCGGCGTGCGGCGCACCTCGTCGTTGCAGTTGACGGCGAGGTTGGCCTCCAGGAAGTTGTCCCAGACGCCGGAGGCGTCCCGGCCGCCGAACAGGTCGCCCACCTTCATGATCTGTGTCCCGTCGCCCTTCTTGAGCTGGGCGAGGCCCTTGATGAGCACGGGCCAGGCCTCGGGGTAGTAGAGGCCGGCGGTGACGCTCCCGACGGCCTGGTTGAAGTTCATCGTGCGCCCCTTGCCGGCGGGGACGGGCTCGTCGATCAGCGGCCGGACCAGTTTCTGGAAGGCCTCCGTGGCCTTGGCCGGGTCGTCGCCCAGCGGGCAGTCCTTGCCGGCGGCGCAGGAGGCCGCCAGTTTCTCGAAGTTCTTCTGGAAGCCGGCCTGCTGGGTGAGCCGCCGCCGCGGGTTCTCCGCGGTGGGGTCCACCACGCCGTCCAGCACCAGCGCCCGTACCTTCTCGGGGAACATCTCGGCGTAGACCGCGCCGAGCCGGGTGCCGTAGCTCTGGCCCGCGTAGGTCAGCTTCTCGTCGCCCAGAGCCGAGCGCAGGACGTCCATGTCCCGGGCGGCGTCGCGGGTGCCGACCGCTGCCAGGACCTCTTTCCCGCCCGAGCCTTTCGCGCAGCGCTCCGCCAGGCGCCGGGTGTCGTCCTCGGTCCATTCACCCGCGGAGGCCAGCAGCGTGGTCTGGTCCTCGCCGCGATCGCGTTCGGCGTCGGTGAAACAGCTGATCGCGGGGGTCGACGCCCCGACCCCGCGCGGATCGAACCCCACCACGTCGAACCGCCGCAGCAGCGGGCTCTTCGCGTACGCGGCGGCGAAGCTCGTCGCCTGGACCATACCCGAACCGCCCGGGCCGCCCGGGTTGAGCACCAGCGACCCGATGCGCTGCCCGGGGTCCCCCTGGGCGGGAAGCCGGAGCACCGCGACCTGCATGGTCTTGCCGTTCGGCTTCCGGTAGTCCAGCGGCACCTTCAGCCGGGCGCACTCGAAGGGCGTGACGTAGAGCTTCTTCTGCCCCGGCGTGGTCTCGTAGCCCTCGCACGAGCCGAAGGACAGTTTCTGCCCGTAGTAGGCCTCCAGCCCGGCGGGGGACGGCTGCGGCTTGCGATCCGCCGATGTCGGGGTGCTCGCGCAGGCGGCGACCAGCGCGAGCACCACCGCCGCCGCCGGGGCGGCGCCGACGCGACCCGCGGTGAGCCGGGGGACGAGTGAGCGGGACCGGTCCGCGGACGCGCCGGAGTCGAACAGGGGCATGGGATTCCTTCCGAGTCGATGGGTTCAGCAGGCCGGACCCTCAACGAGACACCATGCCGTAGCGGCACACTCAACTTCGTGCGGGTGTGATCTGATCGGTGACCTTCCGGGAACGGTCCGTGACCTCACATGGGACGTTCGGCGGTGACCCGGCCGGGCCCGCGCCGTGTGACGCGGTGGCGTACGGCCGTGAGCCCGCGGCGGCGGCTTCCTGACGGTCCAGCCGTGTGACGCGGTGGCGGGGTTTCGGGGCCGTCCGGGGAAGATCTGCCCGGTGTCCGTTTGACCATGACCTGAGGGCACGGTTTCAGATGGGGGACGAGCCCTCGCTGAGGGGGCGGGACAGGAGGCGATGATGTTTCGAAGGCGTGGTACGGCCCTGGTGGGGGCACTGGGGCTGGCCGGTGCCCTGGTCGCGGTGATTCCGGCGACGACAGGGGCGGCGGCGGTGGGGAAACCCGCCGCGGGACCGGCGTGGGCGGCGTGTCCGGCCGACGTGGTGGTGGCGCCGGCGGCGCAGGGGATGGTGCGGTGCGCGAAGGTGCCGGTTCCGTTGGACTACGGCGACCCGGACGGCACCCAGATCGAGATCATGGTGTCGCGGATCGCGAGCACGAATCCGGACAAGCGGCGCGGTGTGCTGATGTTCAACCCGGGCGGTCCGGGCGGCACCGGGCTGGACCAGCCGGCGCTCCTGTTCTCGAAGGGACTGCCGTCCAGCGTCACGGACGCCTATGACCTGATCGGCATGGACACCCGGGGTGTCGGCCATTCGGCTCCGATGAGCTGCGGCTTCACCGCCGGCGACGCCTACTGGGCCAACATCCCGCCGTACGCGGCCGACGACGCGGCCGTGACCCGGCAGGCGGAGGTCGCCAAGGACGTCGCCGCCCGGTGCGCCGCCAAGGACACCGGCGGGCGCCTGCGGCACCTGAGCACCGCCAACATGGCGCGCGACCTGGACCGCATCCGCGCCGCCCTCGGCGAGAAGAAGGCCAGCTTCTACGGGGCGTCCTACGGTACGGCGCTGGGTGCGGCGTACGCCTCGATGTTCCCGGCGACCACCGACCGGGTCGTGCTGGACAGCAACATCGGCGACACCCACCTCGACCGGGCCGGCCTGCGCCGGTACGCGCTCGGCATGGAACAGGCGTTCCCCGACTTCGCGAAGTGGGCGGCGAAGCGACACGACTCCTACGGCCTGGGCCGTACACCGCAGCAGGTGCGCAGGACGTACTTCGCCATCGCCGAACGGCTCGACCGCACACCGTCCCCCGACGGGATCACCGGTCCCGCCTTCCGGCAGTTCACCTTCGCCTACCTCTACAACGAGCTCCAGTACGGCCCCCTCGCCCAGGGCTGGCAGGCGTTGCTGAAGCCCGGCAAGACGCCGCCGAAGGCGACGAAGGCGCCGAAGGCGACGGCCCCCAACCCGGCGGACAACCCCTTCACCGTGTACCTTGCCGTGACCTGCAACGATGTTCAGTGGCCCGAGGACGTGGACACCTACCGGCGGGCCGTCACGCAGGACCGCGAGCGGTACCCGCTGTTCGGCGCGGCCAGCGCCAACATCATCCCGTGTGCCTTCTGGAAGAACGAGCCGGCCGAGCCGCCCGTCAAGATCAACGACAAGGGGCCGCGCAACGTGTTGATCCTGCAGAACCGGCACGACCCCGTCACGCCGCTCGAGGGTGGCAGGCTGCTGCGGGAGAAGTTCGAGAAGCGTTCCCGGCTGGTGGTCGCCGACGAGAGCGGGCACGGCGTCTACGTGCTCGGCGGTAACGCCTGCGCCCTGAACGTGACCACGTCCTACCTGGTCGACGGCACGATGCCGGCCGGTGACAGGACCTGCCGGAGCGACTCACGTTGACTGTGCCCCGAGGGCATGGTGTGGAATGTCGGCATGTGGGGAAACGCCGGCTGGAGTACACGTGAGCTGGCCGCGATCGCCGGCACCACCTTGAAGGCCGTGCGGCATTACCACGAGGTCGGGTTGCTGGAGGAGCCGGAACGGGCGGCCAACGGCTACAAGCAGTACCGGATCCGGCACCTCGTCCGGCTGCTGCGGCACCGGACGCCTCATCCGGACCAGGCCATTCGTCCGTCCGAACCCTGCGGCGCTTCGCCCGTGACAGCGGCCGGCGGCACGATCAGATGCCGGGCGACCGCCGCGTTCCGCGGTGATGGCCTCGGCCGTCCGTGTCGGACAGCAGTCGGCCGGTGCGCCGGAGGACGTCCAGCTGCGCGGGGTTGTAGAGCTCTGCCAGGGCCTTGTCGACGATCTGCTCGACGTAGCGCTTGCTGTACCGGCTGCCGGCGTTTGTGATCTTCGCTTCGGGGTGCTTCGCGTACAGCGTGCGTACGTAGGGGGCCAGGTCTCGGGCCACGGCGGCGCGGGTCTGCTCGTCGGCGTCAGGGGGGAGGGTGTTGAATCGCTCGGCGACCGGGTCGGTGGCGGGTTCGCGCAGCATGTCCGTCCAGGCGCGCATGGTCTCCTCGCCCAGGATCCGGGTCAGCACGACGACGAACGAGCGGTCCGCGTGCGGCATCTTCGCCACGGCGTCGGGTGCGGCGAAGCCGGACGGCAGTTCGGTCGGGGTGGACTGCCGCAGGAGGAAACCGAGTTCGAGGCGGGCGCGTTGGAGCCGTTCGATGGTGACCGCGAGTTCGGCGTCGAGGCTGCGCAGGGCCTCCACCGGATGGTCGTCGGTGTCGTCCATGGCCGCGATCTGGGACAGCGAGAACCCGAGGTCCGTCAGGCGCTTGATGCGCAGTATCCGGACGAGGTGAGCGACCCCGTACTGCTTGTAGCCGTTGGCGAGCCGGTGCGGCTCCGCCAGCAGCCCGACCTCGTGGTAGTGGCGTACCGCTCGCAGCGTGGTGCCGGCGAGTTGGGCGATCTCGCGGGTGCTCCAGGTCACGTCGTTCCTCCGTCCGGCGGCGCTTCTCCGCCGCCGTGCTACCCCAGCGGCTTCAGTGAAGACCATGCCGTGAAGGCACGGTCGAGCCGCCCCCGGGGAACCCGTTCCGGACCGCGGTCTCCGCGGTGCCGGCACGGGTTCCCCGGCTCCTTCACGCCCCGCGTCCAGGCCGGCCTGACCGGCGCCCGCACCTGATCGTGGACCACGGCCAGGACCGCCGGGGTACGCGTCATGCGGCGATCACGTCGCGGATGCCGGCTGTCAGAGCATTCCGGGGGCCTGGAACACGAGGCCGGAGTCGTACCGCTGTTTGGCGGCGCGCAGGCGCTCGGCGTTCGGTCCGAAGGCGGCGGCGGTGCGCTCGGTGTCCTCCGGGCCGAGCAGGTTGGGGTAGCCGCCCGGAAGCCGGTCGGTTCCCCCCACCCAGGCCCGGTGCCGGTCCTCGGCGGGGTCTCCCGGTTCCCAGACCGCGATGGTCTCGACCATCAGGTGCGGCGTCCGGTTGCGGAACGCGGTGGCGTCGGCGGGGACGCGGGCGGCCGCCCCGTGGAGGCTGTGCAGCGAGATCCCGGAGAACGGAGAGGTCATGGCGCCTGCGGCGCCGGTCAGGACCTCCTGGACCGTACGGTCGAGTCCGGTGACCGTGCGCGTCCTGATCTCGACGTGGCGGCCGGGCGGGAACATCGCGTCGATCTGTGCGAGCTGATCGGTCATCGTGACCGGGCCGATCTGCGCCGTCAGCGGTTCGCCGAGTTCGGTGAGCCGTTGCAGCACCCGGGTCCCGGCCTCGGGGTCGCCGCACCAGGTCGGTGCGGCGAAGAGCACCGGCTCACCGGTCGGGGCTGTGATGAAGCCGGCCTGCACGGTCAGCTCGTCCGGTCCGCGCAGCAGCGACTCCTCCAGCTCCGGCAGCACGTCGAACCGGAACATGATCATCCCGGCCAGGATCGCCGGCACCGCGTGCAGCTGGATCCGCATCGTGGTGACCACGCCGAAGTTGCCTCCACCGCCGCGCAGGGCCCAGAGCAACTCGGGGTCGTGCTCCTCGTCGGCGGTGGCCAGCGTGCCGTCGGCGAGCACCACGTCGGCCGACAGCAGGTTGTCCGCGGCGAGGCCGAACCGGCCGCTCAGCGGCCCGTATCCACCACCGAGCGTCAGGCCGGCCATGCCGACCGAACCGGCCGTCCCGGTCACCGCGACCAGGCCGGCCCGCTGCGCGGCCGCGGCCACGTCGGCCGAGGTGGCGCCGCCCGCCACGGTGGCGACCGCGGTGTCCGGGTCGACGCTCACCTGCCGCATCGGGCTCAGGTCGAGCGTCAGCCCGCCGTCGGCCAGTGCGCGACCGGCCCAGTCGTGCCCGCCGCCACGGACCGACAGCGGGAGACCTCTCTCCCGGGCTGCCCGGACCCCGGCCTGGACGTCAGCCGTGTCGGCGCATGGGAGGACGGCGAGCGGCCGGCGGGTCACCGCGCCGTTCCAGATCTTCCGGGCTGCTTCGTATTCCGCTCCGGATGTCAACATGTCACTCATTTCGCCAGAGTAACCGCATACTCGTCAGAGCTTAACTCTGATGAGTGGCGCGGGCTATGCTCGGATGGCCATGACCCAACCGCCGAGAAGCCGCCGGGCCGAGTACGCCGCGGCCACCCAAGCCGCCATCATCGACGCGGCGCGTCTGCTCTTCGCCCGCAATGGATACTTCGCGACGAAGGTCGAGGACATCGCGGCGGAAGCCCGTGTCGCGCCGGCCACGGTGTACGCGGTGACCGGTGGCAAGCGGGGGCTGATCCGGACGCTGGTGGACCTGTGGAGCCAGGCGCCGGTCATCGCGCAGACCCTCTCCCGGCAGGAGACCCTCACCGACCCGGACGAGATACTGCGGCGCACGGCGTCCGTGGTCCGGGACATGCGCGAGACGTACGGCGACATCGTGCGGCTGATATTGACGACCGCGCCGCACGACACCGAGCTCGCCGAGGACCTGCGCGTGGCCACGAGACGCTACCGCGATGCCATCGAAGCCGTGGCCGTCCGGCTCCGCGACGTCGGAGGGCTGCGTGAGGGGATGACCGTCGCGGAGGCGACCGACATCCTCTGGTTCTACTTCGGATACTCCGGCTACTTCACCTTGGTCGATGACAACGGCTGGACCTACGAGCAAGCGGAACGCTGGCTGGTCGCCCAAGCCGCCGCGGCTCTTCGCTGAGGCCCGGTCGTCGCCGCGCCCACCACCCGGGGCGCGGTCAGGCGGTGTCGCCCAGTTCTTCGGTCAGCCGCTCCAGGCCGCCCCTGATGAGCCGGCCGTACTCGTCGTCGCCGAGCGCGCCGATCGTGGCCCGCCCCCGCCGGAGATGCTCACGGGCGCGGTCGAGATCGCCCAGCCTGCGGTAGCAGTCGCTCACGTTGAGGTGCAACGACGGATACAGGCCGGTCACCGAGAGCGTCACCCCGGCTTCGGCCGCCCGCTCGTCGGTGACCAGGTCGGCGGCGGCGAGCGCCCGCAGATCCCACATCAGCTCCTCGCGCACGTCGTCCTGCGTGTCGGCCATCGAGTGGGCGAGGACGCAGACGTGCAGCGGATCGCCCTGCTCGCCGCCGATGTCATCCCAGATCCGTGCGAGAAGGTCGCGGGCGGCGTCCCGCTGACCCTGGTGGTGGTTCAGCGCCGCCGCCTCGCCGATCCGGGTGAGCGTCGGGTCAGTGATCATGAGTGGCTCCTTCGCGGTCGCGATGATCACGCCACCCTAGTGTCCCCGCGCGGCGGGAGGCGGTGTGTCTTCGCCGGAGCCGGGTAGGGCCCGCCATGAGCGACCGTACAGGACGAGAGGGAGGGGTCGTCATGAGCGGGATCGGAGACTGGGCGAAGAAGGCCGAGGACCTCGCCAGGGAGCACCCGGACCAGGCCGACCAGGTGCTCGACCGGGGCGAGGAGTTCGCCGGCGAGCGGACCGGCCACAAGTACGACGAGCAGATCGGCAAGGGCGTCGACGCCGTCCAGCGACGCTACGGCGGCGGCGACGCGGGCCCCGAGGCCGACCCCCGGGGCGGCACGGAACCCGTGGATCCCCGGGGGGACGCGGGCCCCGAGGCCCGGCCCCAGGGCGGTCAGAACGACGCGGGCCCCGAGGGACGCGTCCAGGGAGGCTGACGCCGGACCGCCCGGTGCGAGGTCCCGTTCCGCGGGATCTCGCACCGGGCGGTCAGGACGCGCGTCCGCGCCGGCACTCCGTGACGGCGGCCGGGATCACGCCGATGGGGGCCACGGCGTCCTGCCCGGCGGGTGCCGCCTCCGGCCGGTGCGGCCCGGTTACGGGCGGCCGAGGGCGCGGTAGTGCCAGCCGGCGTTGCGCCAGACCTCGGCGTCGAGGGCGTTGCGGCCGTCCACCATCTTGCGGGAGGCCACGACGGCGCCCAGCTCCTCGGGGTCCAGTTCGACGAACTCCCGCCACTCGGTGAGCAGCAGCACGACGTGGGCCCCGCGGGCCGCCTCCATCGCGGACTCGCCGTACGACAGGTGCGGGTGGGCGCGGCGGGCGTTCTCCTGGGCGATGGGGTCGTAGACGGTGACCCGGCCGCCCTGCTCGCTGATCTTGACGGCGACGTCGAGCGCGGGCGAGTCGCGGATGTCGTCGGAGTTCGGCTTGAACGCGGCGCCCAGCACGGTCATCGAGCAGCCCTGGAAGGAACCGCCGGCCAGTTCGCGGGCGAGGTCGACCATGCGGGCCCGGCGGCGCATGTTGATCATGTCCACCTCGCGCAGGAACGTCAGCGCCTGGTCGGCGCCGAGCTCGCCCGCGCGGGCCATGAAGGCGCGGATGTCCTTGGGCAGGCAGCCGCCGCCGAAGCCCAGCCCGGCGTTGAGGAACTTGCCGCCGATGCGGTCGTCGTAGGACAGGGCCTGCGAGAGCTGCTTGACGTCGGCGTGCGCGGCCTCGCAGACCTCGGCCATCGCGTTGATGAAGGAGATCTTGGTGGCGAGGAAGGCGTTGGCGGCGACCTTGACCAGCTCGGCGGTCGGGTAGTCGGTGATCACCAGCGGGGTTCCGGCCTCCAGCATCGAGGCGTACACCTCCCGCATGACCTTCTCGGCCTTGTCGGAGGCCACGCCCAGCACGATCCGGTCGGGCCGCAGGGTGTCCTGGACGGCGTAGCCCTCGCGTAGGAACTCCGGGTTCCACGCCAGCTCTGCTCCGGCGCCGATGGGCGCCAGCCGGGCCAGCTTGTCGGCCAGGCGCTGGGCGGTGCCCACCGGGACGGTGGACTTGCCGACGACCAGGCACTCGCGATCCAGGTGCGGGGCCAGAGCCTCGATCGCGGCGTCGAGGTAGGAGACGTCGGCTCCGTACTCGCCGGCCTTCTGAGGAGTGCCGACGCACAGGAAGTGCACGTCGCCGAAGGCGGCGGCCTCCTCGAAGGAGGTGGTGAAGCGCAGCCGGCCCGCGGCGAGGTTGCGCCGCAGGATCTCCTCCAGACCCGGTTCGTGGATGGGCAGGTCCCCGGCCTGCAACCGAGCGATCTTCTCGGCGTCGACGTCGACGCCGAGGACCTCGAAGCCCAGTTCCGCCATGCACGCGGACGTCGTCGCACCCAGGTATCCGGTTCCCACCATCGTGAGGCGGTAGGCCACTGGCGTTCCTTTCGGTTCTGCCCGATTCTGTGCCGTCAGGGTATCGGCATCATAGGAGACCACTTTGCCACCTGCATAAACAGGCAGCGATGCATCTCACACGGGATGGATCGGTCCATACATTGTTGGACGTCCTACTATTTGCCCATGAGCTTCCCTCTCTACGCCCTGCCTGAAGAGCACCAGATGCTCAGGGAGACCGTCCGCGCCCTCGCCGACGAGAAGATCGCCCCCCGTGCGGCCGAGGCCGACGAGACGGGAGAGTTCCCCTGGGACGTCTACAAGGCGCTGGTCGCCGCCGACCTGCACGCCATCCACGTTCCCGAGGAGTACGGCGGCGCGGGGGGCGACGCCCTGGCGGCCGTCATCGTCATCGAGGAGGTGGCGCGGGCCTGCGCGTCGTCCTCGCTGATCCCCGCGGTCAACAAGCTGGGCACCGTACCGCTGCTGCTGTCGGCGTCGGAGGAGCTCAAGCAGCGCTATCTCGCTCCGGTCGCGCGAGGTGAGGCGATGTTCTCCTACGCCCTGTCGGAGGCCGAGGCGGGCAGCGACGCCGCCTCGATGAAGACCCGCGCCGTGGCCGACGGCGACCACTACGTGCTCAACGGCGCCAAGATGTGGATCACCAACGCCGGGGTGTCGGAGTACTACACGGTGATGGCCGTGACCGAGCCGGGCGCGGGGGCGCGCGGCATCTCCGCGTTCGTGGTGGAGAAGGGTGACGAGGGCGTCAGCTTCGGGCCCAAGGAGAGGAAGCTCGGCATCAAGGGCTCCCCGACCCGCCAGGTCATCCTCGAGGACGTCCGCGTCCCGGCGTCCCGCATGATCGGCGCGCCGGGCACCGGTTTCAAGACCGCCCTGGCCACGCTCGACCACACCCGCGTCACGATCGCCGCCCAGGCGCTGGGCATCGCCCAGGGCGCCCTCGACTACGCGGTCGGCTACGTCAAGGAGCGCAAGCAGTTCGGCAAGGCCATCGCCGAGTTCCAGGGCGTGCAGTTCATGCTCGCCGACATGGCGATGAAGCTGGAGGCCGCCCGGCAGCTCACCTACGCCGCCGCCGCCCGGTCCGAGCTGGCCATGCACGGCGAGCCGCAGGCCGACCTGACGTTCTTCTCCAGCGCCGCCAAGTGCGCCGCCTCCGACGCGGCCATGGAGATCACCACCGACGCGGTGCAGCTCCTCGGCGGGTACGGCTACACCAGCGACTACCCGGTGGAGCGCATGATGCGCGACGCCAAGATCACCCAGATCTACGAGGGCACCAACCAGATCCAGCGCATGGTGATGGCCCGCCAGCTTCTCAAGTAGCCGTTGACATGCGGAAACCCCGCCTCCGGTATTCGGCGGCGAGGTTTCCCGTGTCCGGACGGGGTCTCTGGACGACCACTGTTCCTTCCCCGTTCCGCGAGAGCGCGCAACCGGCGGAACGGCCTCTCGCCCACGGCTCTTCAGCCGCGATCGCGGGCGGCGTGATGCCTGAGCGCGGCCTGGTGACCGTGCCTCCGCCGGTGAGGGCCGGCTGATGGGCGTGACCGTGGGCGCGATCAGCGCGACAGGTCTCCGACGGCGTCGGCGTAGTAGGCGGACTCCCCGACGTGGAAGGCGATCTGCCGGATGGTCCAGCCCCGGCCGGGCGAGTGGTCCAGGTCATGCGGGGTGAGTGAACGCAGTCGTACCGCCCAGATCTGAGCCAGCCGGGTGAGACGGCTGCGGGCCTCGTCGAGGTCGGCTTCGGTGAAAGCGGCCAGGTCGGCGTCCGTGGTGCTGGCGGAGGCGTGCCAGTGGTCGGGCAACGGCTCCGCGCCGGCCAGCCGCGCCTCCGTCTCGGCGAGGTGATCGATGAGATGGTCGGCGACCCGCCGGATCGCCTTGTGCGGGGTATAGGTCCGGCCGTCGACGGCGAACGGCCGCCCGTTCCAGGCGGTCCAGGTCGACGCGAGCTCCAGCACGTGATCGACGGTCGCGGTCACGACGTCGGACGGGTCACGGTCGTCGGTCATCGGGTTCTCGTCCGCCACGGCTGTCTCCTGAGCTGGGATTCGTGTCCGAGCCAGAGGCTAGGCCGGGGACGGTTCGGTCAGCGCCGAAATGTGACGACCGGCGATGTCTCCGTGCCGGGTGGGCGGGGTTCACCGTCCCGGAGCCGGCCTCCGGGTGACCGCCGCTCGGCCGGAGCCCGGCCACGGTGATCCCGGAACCCGCCGGCGGCCCGGATCCCGGGGCCGGACCGTCCGGGGGAACGGGCACGCCGCTCCTTCATCCCGTGTGCGCGCAGCCCGGAGCCGAGCGGTGGGCGACGCCGGCGAGCACCAGTTCGAGTTCCGCCAGCGAGTCCTCCAGCGCGGCACGCTGGTCCGGGGCGCGTGCGATGTCCAGGGCGCTCTCGCAGATCCCCCCGTACAGCAGCGAGGTGGCCGGGGCCGGCGGCCGGTCCGGGATGCATCCGGCCTCCATCGCGATGGCCAGCCCTCGCCGCATCTGCTCCTTGCACCCGGCCTGGATGTCGCGCATGGCGGACCAGCCGAGCGCGGCCGGCGCCTCGACCAGCGTGATCCGGCGTACGGCGGGCTCAAGGGACGCCTCCAGCAGACGTCGGCAGCCCGCCGCCACCCCGTCCCACGGATCCCGCCGGGCCTGGAACGCCTGCCGGACGATCACGGCGAGCTTTTCCTGTTCGGCGGCGTAGACCTCGCGGAAGACGTGTTCCTTGTTGCTGAAGTGGTGGTAGAACGCGCCACGGGTCACGCCGGCCCCGGCGCAGATCGAGTCCACGGAGGCGGCGGCGAAACCGTCGCCGACGAAAAGCTCGCGGGCCGCCGCGACCAGGGCGCCCGTGGTCGCCCTGGTGCGCTCGTGCTGGCTCCGGCGCGCACCCGTGTTCCCTGCCACCCGCCCGTCCCCCCTCGCTCTGCGTCCGAGGATAGAAGAACACGCGCGGTGAACGTGTTTTTCCAGCGGTTCGTCATGGGAGCCGGCTCGGCCGCCCGCTCCCATGACGAACCACCCGGTGCGCACCCCGGATCAGGGCACATACGTGTGCCGCAGCAGGATGTCCGCCAGCGCCCGCGGCGCGGTGACCATGGCGTCATGGCCGGCGTCCAGGACGGTGGCCGCCCAGCCGTGCTCCTCGGCCAGTCGCGGGAACGGCATGGGGCCGCCGGGGGTGCAGAGCACCGCCCGGCACGGGATTCCGTCGACGGCTCCGGACAACCGGGTCGGCTCGGAGAACGTCCGCCGGGGATGGGCCGTCAGCCGGGACTCCAGCCAGGCCGCCTGGTCCGGTTCCGTCACGCCGACGGCGGCCGCCGGGGAAGGCGGGATCATGCCGTTCACGGTGACCGACTCGATCCAGTCGAGGAAGAACCCGGGGGCCAGGTCGTCCAGCGACTCACCGTCCCGGCCCGCCCAGGCGTCCACCATGACGATCCGGGAGACGCGTTCCGGCGCCCGGTCGGCGGCCTCGCGCACGACGAGGCCGGCGTAACTGTGCCCGACCAGTACGACATCCCGCAGATCCTCGTATCTCAGCAGGCCCAGCACGTCGTCCACGTGCGTCCGCAGGCCGATCCCGGGATCGGCCAGGTGGGCCCGCTCACCGAGGCCGGTCAGTGTCGGAGCGTGGACCTCGTGACCGGCCTCCCGCAACCGCGCGGACACGTGCCGCCAGCACCAGCCGCCGTGCCAGGCCCCGTGAACCAGCACGTACGTCGTCATCGCGCCACCGCCTCCGCCCGCTCCCGCCAGGCCGCGAACCGCGCCGCGGCGTCGGCGGTGGACAGCCCGAGCTGCTCGCACATCCGGTGGAAGTCGAAGAAGAACCTCTCATGCGCGATCAGGTCGTCCCGCACCCTCCAGTGGCAGGCGAACGGCAGCGCGAAGGATCTGCCCGTGGGCTCGATGCCCACCAGGCTCCCCGCCATGGTGGCCCGGATCGTCCCGGCGCCGACGACCAGGTCATCCGCCGCGACGAGGTATTCGAGCTCCACGCCGTAGTCGGGAAAGGCGCGCAGGAACGCGGTGTTCTGCCGGGCGACCTCGTCGGCGCCGGTCGCGACGGCCTGGAACGCGATCGTCTCGAAGACGACGTCCGGGCCGCAGTGCCGCATGGCCTCCCGGATGTCGGCGCGGCTCTTCGCCTGCGCGTAAGCCCGGACCACGTCGGCCGGTGTGGTGTGCTGTTCAGACATCTCCGCCTTCTTCCCTCATCTCGCCGACGGCGAGCACGATCTTTCCCCTGGTACGCCCCGTGCCGAGAAGGTCGTGCGCCCTGGCCGCCTCCGCCAGCGGGAACACCGCGTCGACGTGCACCTTCACCCGTCCCTCGGTCACGAGGCCGGCCAGCGCGTCGAGTCCGGCGCCGTCGGGATCGACGAGGTAGGCCGCGGCGCGTACGCCGAGTTCGCCGGCGCGCTCGTGCAAACCGGCGGTCCAGGCCGCCTGCCCGCTGACCAGGACGCCGCCCGGCCGCAGGCACTCCAGTGCTCTGAGCCCCGCCTCGCCGCCGAACATCTGGATGACGACGTCCATGTCACGCGCCGCGGCGGACACCTCCGTCGTGGTGTGGTCGATCACCTCGTCCGCCCCCAGTCCGCGGACGAAATCGTGTTTGGCGGCGCTCGCGGTGCCGGTCACATGGGCGCCGTGGGCCTTGGCGATCTGTACCGCCAGGTGCCCCACGCCCCCGGCGGCGCCCGTCACGAGGACCCGCTGCCCCGGGGCGACGGCGGCGACCTCGGTGAGCATCTGCCACGCCGTCAGCCCGGCCAGCGGCAGCGCCGCCGCCTCGGTGAAGCCCAGACCCTCCGGCATGAGGGCGAAGTGACGGGCGGGAGCGGTGACGTACTCGGCGTAGCAGCCCGCTGCCCGGGGGAACCACGGCATCCCGAACACCCGGTCGCCGGGCCGGAACCGGGTCGTGCCGTAGCCGGTGCTCACCACCGTCCCCGCCACGTCCCAGCCGTTGACGAACGGCAGGTCGAGCACCCGGTTGTACGCCTGGCCCCGGCGCGTGAAGACGTCCACCGGGTTGACCCCGGCCGCCATCACCTCGACCAGCACCTCACCGAAGACCGGCGCGGGCCTCTCCACCTCGGCCAACGTCATGGCCTCGGCCTCCCCCCACGCCGACTGCCGCATCGCCCGCATGCCCGCCCCTTCCAGAGTGATGACGCGAAGGACAATACATACATGCATCATGTATGTAAATGTGGAAGGGCGGCTGGACGCCATCGGGATCGTTCTCGACGGTGATCGACGCGATGCGTCCTGGCTCACGCCGCCCCCGTGTCACGCCGAAGGCGTGCGTGCGGGGCCCGATTTCCGGGTCGTCCACCAGACGATCGCGGTGATGACGGCGATCCCGGCGCTGGGCACCAGGTTCTCGGCCGAACCGACCGCCTCGCCGCGACTGCCGAGGGCTCCGCCGAGGTCGAGATGGAGTGCCGTGGCGAGGACGAACGCCGTGGCGTTGTAGATGGCGTGCAGCACGACGGCGACCTCGAGCCCGCCGGTGCGCCAGGTGACGATCGCCAGCGCCGAGAACAGCACGAGATACGAGGTGAGCAGATAGGGATCGAGTGTGCCGTGGAAGAGCGAGAACAGCACGGTCGTGACGATGACGCCGAGGATCGCCCCGGAGCGGGCGCCGCGGGTCCAGCCGCCGACGACGCGGAACATCAGGCCCCGCAGTCCGTACTCCTCGCCGGCCGCCGCAAGCGGGCTGAGCAGCGCGCTGATGATGATGAACGCGACGAGATCGGCGGCCGTCCAGGGGACCGCCTCGCCGGGTATGAGGAAGAATCCGATGGAGACGACGAGGAGGAGCAGCGGTCCGAAGGCGAGCAGCGAGCGGCCGAGGACACCGAAGCGGAAACGTCCTGAAACGGAGTGCAGCGAGCCTGCGGGCACGCCGTAGAGCAGGCGCTGAAGCAGCATGCTGTAGGGGATGAGCACGGCGAGCGACAGCGCGCCGGCGGCTTGTTGCAGCGGAGTGAAGCCCGTACGGCCGAGGAGCCGCTCGTCGATGACGGCGGCGCCGATCAGGAACAGCTGCGCGAAGCCGATGAGCCCGGCGAACAGCAGCACGATCGCGAGGATGCCGCGCAGGATCCGGCGCTTGCCGCCCGCGTAGACGCGGTGGTATTCGACGCCGGCGGGCACGCGAGGCCGGGGTGCGGGCTCGTCGGCTCGGAGGAGCCAGCCCTCGGTGGTGTTCGTCATGGTGTCCTTTCTCCTGGTCAGCTCGCGAGAGTGTCGAGCCGGTTCGAACGCGGTCGCAGGGCGCGCTCGATGCCGCCCGCGATCGCTGCGAGGGCGGCCGTGAGGTTCACCGCGGCCGGGAAGCGCACGGGGAGATCCACCTGAGAACCTCCTGCTCTTCGGCCGCGGCATCATTAGTACAGTGTGCTATTTCGTGTGAAGGTAGCACACTGTGCTAAAAATGGGGTGTGAGGAGGTTCCGACGATGAACGACCGTCCAGCGAAACGAGACACGCGCGACAGGATCCTGATCGCCGCGGCGACCATGCTCGGAGAGAACCCGGCCGCTCGGCTGAGCGTCCGGGGAGTCGCCGCGCGAGCGGGCGTCAGCATGGGCTCGCTCCGCCACTTCTTCCCGACGCAGCAAGCGCTCATCGACACCGTCGTCGCCGGCCTCTACGACGTCGACATCCCCGACGACCCCATCCTCGACACCGGACGAGCGCCGGCGGAGCGCCTCGTCGACTGCCTGCGGCAGCTGCTCTCGCAGATCGGTACCGGAGATCGGGCGCGTGAGCACTGGCGCGCGATCCACGAGACGTACATCGCGTCCGGTCCGGCGGACGACCAGGTCGCCACGTACCGTTCGCTGGAGCGGCTGGGACTGCACCGCATCGAGCGATGGCTGACCGTCCTCGCCGGCGAAGGCGCGGTTCCGGCGAACGACGTCGAGCGACGCGCACGGTTCCTGATGACCGTCCTCAACGGCCTCCTCATCGAGCGCGCGCTCCCCGCCGACGCCTCACGGCTCACGTTCGAGACCGACACGCTCCGCATGGCCGCCGGCGCGGTCACGAGCGGCCGCGCCGGGTCCGAGCGGTCCTAGCGGGGTGTCCAGTGAACGGTGTGACTCGATCTTGAATCAGTTCTATCGGATGGCTGGGGTGAGGCGGCCTTCGAAGATGATGGCGAAGGCGTTCAGAGCCGTTTTCCAACGCGCCGAGATGACGCGGGACGTTCGTGCGGCGTCAGAGCCGGGATGGGGCCAGGGGGCGCGTCCTGAACGGCCGCCGTCACGCGGGAGCCCCGCCGTCGTGATCCGGGCGGCGGGGTTCGTCACGTCCCGGCCGGTTGCCCGCGGTGGCGCAGCCGCTCTCCCAGCGCCCGGAGTCTGTTCGGCCTGAGGCTCGCCGGATCGCCCTCGGCCGCGTCGAGGAGACAGGACCTCAACAGCGCTTCCGCGTCACGCGTCATGAGGTCGGCCGCCTTCTCACGGGAGGAAGCCGCTGGGCGGGGTGCTTCCGCGTCGTCCGTGGGAGCGGTCACGTTCCTCTCCGAATCGCTGAGCAGCTTCCCGACGGCCTGGTGCGACATGCCCAGCAGGTAACCGATGTCGCGGTGAACGTAACCTCTGCGTGCCAGGTCGGTCACCGTCGCCTGGGTCACCTTGGCAGCCCGCTGCCTGATCAGAGTCGCCGCGAGCCGGGCGAGCAGGGTGGCCTGCAGTTCCGTGACCACTTCGTCGTCGGCCACGGTCAGGTCGAAATCGGCGTCGATCTCGGAGGCGTCCACATCCAGCATGGTGGCCACCAGATCGCGAGCCATCCCCTCCGCGTGCTCCAGACGCTTCACCTGCGTGTGATGGTCGCGCTTGAGACCGGGGCCGGAGACGGTCAGCGCCCACCAGCCGTCACTTCTTCCGGCGGTGATGGTGTAGGCGTCACGCTCGCTCACTGCTCCTCCTGCTCCTTCGCGACCTCGACGAGGATGACCTCTCAGTTCTCCAGGATTCCTTTCGCCGTCCGCTCGTTGACCTCCGCGTGGCGCGGCACCGGCATCGCCTCCGAACCGGCATGCCACTTGGTGTGACTCCCCCCTTCGGTGGAGTGAACGGCCACGCCGTACTCCTTGGCGAGCTTTCGCATCCGCCGCTCCAGGTCCCGCTTCTTCATCACCAGTTTAGGCTACCGAGGTTGCATAGGGTAAGGCAGCTTAGGTTGCCTAATTTTGCCGACGCTGACGCGTGCGGTTCGAGGTGGGCGGGTAGGCCATGCCGAGCGCGGGCTCGGCCGTTCATGGTCGTCGCTCGGGCGCTCGGCCGGGTCGCCGGTGCCACGACACGCCGTGGCGCAGCCCTCACACCTCGTCTGCCGCCGCTTAACCTGCGAAAACAAGGATCAGATCGAGGTCGCGCGTCCCGCCGAGGTGGGTGCGGCCTGATGAGCGGGGGCTTTCATGATCGGTGGTGTTCTGGGGCGGGGCCTGTTCCTCGCCTTCTCCGTGGTCTTCCTCGCCGGTGGACTCTCGCTGCCACCTGCCGGGGCGGCGGACCGGGTGGACCGGCCGGACCGGGCCGGCCGTACGGCGGGCGGCGGGTGGCAGCCCAGGTGCCTCCAGGGATACGTGTGGCGGGAGGCCGCCGTCGCCGACTATGTGTGCGTCACCCCGGACACCCGGGAGCGGGCGAGGTACGACAACGCCATGGCCCCCTACAGGCGGGCCGGCTACGGGCCGTACGGGCCGGACACCTGCCTGCAGGGATACGTGTGGCGCGAGGCCACCCCGGTCGACCGGGTGTGCGTCACCACGGCCACCCGTGACCAGGTCAGGTACGACAATTCCCAGGCCCCCTACCGGTACGTCTGAGGGCGGTGAGGCTGCGGCCCGGCACCGGGAACCGCATCTCCGCGGGTGGGGTCGCCGGGAATCGGGCCGCCTCCCGGCGCGGGGATGGTTCCGAGTGCGCGTCGGTGTCGGTCTCGGAGACGGGCGGGATATCGGACGGTGTCGAGAATCGTAAATTTTCGTAAATTAAGTGAAATTTTCATAGAAAGTTTCCAAAGGTAACGGCTCTGAACTGTGCGAATTCCTATTCGGCGGGGTCAGGGCTTTTCCCGTCCCGGAGGGGAGCCGATGATGCACGAGCCCGAAGCGGCACCCTTGAGAGGACCCCTCCGTGAAATCATCAGGTCGGACACGCGCGTCCACACCGGCGCACCGCCGCCGCGTCGTCTCCGCACGACGGCCGGCACGCCGTACGGCCGCCCTCACGGCCGCGCTGGTCGTCGGCGGTCTCGTCGCCGGTCTGCCCGCCACCCAGGCGTCGGCCGCGGCCGGGTGCACGGTGATCTACACCACCAGTGACTGGGACGGCGGGTTCACCGCGAGCATCGAGGTCAGAAACCTGGGCGATGCGATCGACGGCTGGACCCTGGGGTTCGCCTTCCCCGACCCGGGTCAGAAGGTGACCAGTGGCTGGTCGGCGACCTACAGCCAGAGCGGCCAGAACGTCACCGCCAAGAACGTCGACTACAACGCCTCGATCCCCACCGGCGCAAGCGTCTCCCTCGGTTTCAACGGCGCCTTCTCCGGCTCCAATCCCAAGCCGGCCGCGTTCACCCTCAACGGCGTCACCTGCACCGGCTCCACCACCGGACCCTCACCCACGCCGACCGCAACCCCCACGGTCACCCCGACGGTCACGCCCACCTCCACCCCGCCCCCCACGGGCGGGACGCCCACGGTGGCCGCCGACGGGAGCGGCAAGTACCGGACGGTGCAGGCCGCGATCGACGCGGTGGCCTCGGGCAACTCCAGCCGGAAGGTCATCACGATCAAGCCGGGTTCCTACCGGGAGATCGTCACGATCCCCAAGGACAAGCCGTACATCACCCTCCAGGGGCTGGGTTCGTCGCCCAGGGACGTCGTGATCGTCAACAACCACAGCGCCGCGCAGTACGGCACCTCGAACAGCGCCACCGCGTTCGTGCACGGCCACGACTCCGCCCTCACCAACCTCACGGTCTCCAACGACTTCGAGGAGAACTGGGCCGACAGCGGCCAGCAGGCCGTCGCGCTCCACCTGAGCGCCGACCGGAGCGTCCTGACCAACGTGCGGCTGCTGGGGGACCAGGACACCTTCCTGGTCAACGACGCCGCCCGCACCTACGCGAAGGGCTCCTACATCGAGGGCACCGTCGACTTCATCTTCGGCGGCGGCACCATCGTGCTCGACGACTGCGACATCTACGAGAAGCGCACGACCGGCGGCCCGATCACCGCCGCCAGGACCGACCCTTCCAAGACCTACGGCTTCCTCATCTATCGGTCCCGGATCACCGGGGCGACGAACAACACCACCCAGCTGGGCCGCCCCTGGGGCCCCGACGCGCAGGTGCTCTACCGGGAGTCGTCGCTCAGCGCGACCATCAAGACCTCCCAGCCGTGGACCGACATGTCCGGCAACTCCTGGAAGAACGCCAGGTTCTATGAATACAAGAACACCGGCGCGGGAGCCACGGTGAACTCCAACCGGCGGCAGATGAGCGACTCCCAGGCCGCGAACTACACCCCGCAGAGATACCTGGCCGGCTCCGACGGGTGGAACCCGATCGGCTGACTCCGGGCTGCCCCGGACGCCGGACGCGCCCGGCCGGTCCTGTCGGTCATGAGCGGCGGTCGTCTCCACGGACCGCCGCGTGAACACCCCTCCCCGAACACAGGAGATTCGAATGCGTACGATCTCTCGCCGGACCCTCGGGGCCCGGCTGGCCGTCGCGGCCGCCGTGGCGGTTCCCCTCGCCGCCTCGGCGTTCGCCGTCGCGACTCCGGCCCAGGCCGCGGCCGGGTGCGCGGTCACGTACACCACCAGTGACTGGGACGGCGGGTTCACCGCGAGCATCGAGGTCAGAAACCTGGGCGATGCGATCGACGGCTGGACCCTGGGGTTCGCCTTCCCCGACCCGGGTCAGAAGGTGACCAGTGGCTGGTCGGCGACCTACAGCCAGAGCGGCCAGAACGTCACCGCCAAGAACGTCGACTACAACGGCTCCATCCCCACCGGGGGAAGCGTCTCCCTCGGTTTCAACGGCGCCTTCTCCGGCTCCAATCCAAAGCCGGCCGCGTTCACCCTCAACGGCGTCACCTGCACCGGCTCCACCACCGGACCCTCACCCACGCCGACCGCAACCCCCACGGTCACCCCGACCCCACCGCCCGCCGGGGGGCGCAACTGGCCGGACAGGGCGGACGGGTTCGCCGGGACCAGCGGGATGGGCGACAACGGCACGACCGGCGGCGCCGGCGGCCAGACCGTCAACGTCAGCACCCTCAGTGACCTGATCAAGTACGCGGGCTCCGCCGGCCCCTACGTCATCAAGGTCACCGCGCCGATCAAGGTCACGCCGTACGGCAAGGAGATCAGCGTCGCGTCGGACAAGACGATCGTCGGCGTCGGCACGAGCGGCCAGATCGTCAACGGCGGGTTCAACCTCAACAACGTGCACAACGTGATCATCCGGAACCTGCAGATCCGCGACACCCGGATGGCCGAGGACGACCCCGACGACAAGGAGTTCGACTACGACGGCGTCCAGATGGACACCTCCCACCACGTCTGGCTGGACCACAACTACATCGCGCGGATGAACGACGGCCTGATCGACAGCCGCAAGGACACCACCTACCTGACGGTGTCCTGGAACGTCATCGCCGAGGGCAACAAGGCGTTCGGCATCGGCTGGACCGACAACGTCACCGCGCGCATGACGATCCACCACAACTGGATCCACGACACCAACGTGCGCAACCCCAGCACCGACAACGTCGCCTACGCCCACCTCTACAACAACTACATGCAGAACGTGAAGGGCTACGGCAACTACTCGCGCGGCAGGACCAGGATGGTGCTGGAGAACACCTACTACGACCACGTCAAGGACCCCTATTATCGCGACGACACCGCCGAGATCAAGGAGAGCGGCAGCGTCTGCGTCAGCTGCACCGGACAGCGGGAGACCGGCGGCTCGGCGTTCGATCCGAAGTCGTTCTACTCCTACACCCTCGATCCCACGGCGAACGTCCCGTCCCTGCTGAAGACCTACGCCGGCCCGCAGGCGAACATCGGTTGACCCGGCGGTGAGTCCGCTCTGGAGCCCGGTGAACGTTCGGGCTCCAGAAACCTGCGGGAACTTCGGAAACGCTTGGGAAAGCCCGCCGCGTCCGCCGCCGACCGGCGCTCCCACCTCGGGCAACTCGAAGATCGACTACATCTTCGGGCCCCGGCGCCTGATCCTGAGTCACGGGCGCCGTCCGAGGGCGGCGTGGGCGGCGGCGAGGCGTTGGGGGGCGGGGCGGTCGGAGGCGTCGCCCGACGCCTCGTCGGCCCATTCGAGCAGCCTGCGCAGGTGGGGGTCGGCCGCGGACGCGGTGAGCGGAGGGCTGCCGAGGACGACCTCGCCGCCGGTCCCGTCGATGGAGATGAGCGTCCCCTCGGGGAGCACCCGCCCGCCGGCCCGCACGGAGCCGCCGGTGACGGTGAGGCCCGCGACCCCCACGACGGCCGGTTTGCCCATCGCCCGCGCGACGATCGCGGCGTGGCTGGCCGGGCCGCCGCGGGCGGTGACGATTCCGGCGGCGGCGGCGATGCCGTGCATGTCGAGCGGGGAGGTCTCCGGACGCACCAGGATGACGGGGCCCTCCACGGCCATCCGGACCGCGCTGTCCGCGGTGGCCGCCACCCGGCCGGCCGCGACACCCGGGCACGCCCCCAGCCCGCGGGCGAGAAGACCGGCCTCGCCGGCCGTCGTCAGGCGGACCGCGCCGGCGTGCCGGAGATGGTGGGGGGAGACCCTGAGCAGTGCCTCGTGACGTCCGATCACGCCCTCGTCGGCGAGGCCGGTCGCGAGACGGACGGCGGCGGCGCCGGTGAACCGGCCCGGGCGGGCCTGCAGCAGCCACAGCTCACCCGCCTCGAAGGTGAACTCCAGGTAGCACGCGTCGCGGTAGTGCGCCTCCACGCGGTCCAGGGCGTCCAGGAGGGCGGCCCACACGACCGGTTCCCGGTCGGCCAGGTCGCGGAGGGGGAGGGTCGACGATCTGCCCGAGACGACGTCCTCGCCCTGGCGGCCGAAGAGGACCTCGCCGAACGGGACCGGCTCGCCGGTGTTGGGATCGTGGCTGAACGCGACCCCGGTGCCGCTGCGGCCGTCGCGGTTCCCGAACACCATGGCCTGCACGACCACGGCCGTGCCGAGGTCGTGCGGGATGGCGTGGAGCTCGCGGTAGGTCGTCGCGCGCGGCGTCTCCCATGAGGAGAAGACCGCCGCGACGGCCTGCCCGAGCTGCTCGGCCGCGTCGTCCGGGACGGACCGGCCGGCGCGCCGCGCGATGAGGGTCTCTACCTCGTGGATCGCCCGGGACAGGCGGGCCGGGGCGTCGCCGGGCCCGTCCACCCCGTGCCGGGCCGCCTCATCCGCCGCGGCGCCGGATCCGCGTCCGGTCGCCTCACCCGCGAAGACGCCGCCGGATCCGCGTCCGGTCGCCTCGCCCACGACGGTGTCGAGGGTCTCCGCGGTCAGGTCCGTGGTCGCGGTGGCGAAGCCGTACAGGAACCTCAGCCGCGCGTCGAGCGCGAACCGGGCGTCACCCGTCTCCGCCGCCAGGGCCGTCGTGGCCGCGGCGGTGAGACCGAGGTTGAGGATCGTGGTCATCATGCCGGGCATCGACTCGCGCCCGCCGGAGCGGACGGACACCGCCAGCGGTCTCTCCGGCCCGCCGAGTCTGCGGCCCGTGGCCTCCTCCAGGGTGGCGACGGCGGCCGCCAGCTCGTCGCCGAGGCCGTCGGGCGGCCGCCCGTCACGGAGGAAGGCGCGGCACGCGTCGGTGCCGATGACGAACCCCGGCGGCACGGGCAGCCCGAGCCGCCGCAGCAGAACGAGGCCGTACGCCTTGCCCCCGATGACGTCGGCCGTCTCCCCGGCGTCCGGCGAGAGCGGGCGGATCCATCTCGTCGGCGGCCGCCCGTGCCGGCGGGTCACCGGGGGATGCCCAGGGTGGCGAGCAGGTCCTCGTGGAGCTGGAACCACACCGAGTGGTACGACTCCATGTCGTTCGTCACGTGGTCGAGGTCGCCCGAGGCCACCCGGGCGAGCGCGCCGGCGAGGCGGACGCCGTACCGCCCGAACCGCGGCAGCGCCGCGGCCAGGTCCGCGCAGACCCTCTGGGCGCGCCGGTCGAGATCGGTGAGCACGCCGAGGACCCGGGCGTCGTAGGCGAGGTCGGTGTGGTCGTTCACCACCGGCACGTCGTCGGTGGAGCGCAGCTGCCAGGCCCCGCAGATGTCGAGCAGCTCCGGGTTGAGGACGAGGAAGCGGTCGTACGCGACCGCCACGGCGGTCCGGGCGCCGGCCGCCTCCAGCTCCTCGGTGATCCGCCGGGCGTCGGCGGCCCGGCCGGCCTCGGTGAGGCCCCACCCGCCGAAGACGCCCGCCGTGTACGTGACGTGGCCCGCGACGGCGAGGTCGATGAGTTCGGACTCGACGTCGGACTCGCCGAGCCCCGTCACCGCGGCCACCCTGGCCGTGTCGGCGAACCCGGCACAGCGGAGGGCGTGGAGGACCCGCAGGTCGCCGGCCGGGGGAGTCGGGGGAGTCGTCATGCCCCGCTCCCGCCGGATCGTGTGACGTCCGGAGCGCCGGCGGTCGCCACGGCGTGGGCCGCGCCCCGGCCCTCGGCCCGGGCGACGATCCTGCCGTCCCGGACGCGCACGGCGGCCTCGGTGGCGTCGCCGACGCCCGGCAGGCCGAGGGCCGCGGCGGCCTGGGCGTGGTCGTCGAGCACCACGCGGAGGGACGGCCACGCGTCGGCGGCGAACACGCGCCGCAGGCACGCGGTGAGATCGTCGATCCTGAGCCGTACCAGGCGGCCGATCTCCGCCGGGTCGCCCGTCACGGCGACCACCGTCACCCGGTCGTCCGGGAGGGCGCCGCGGACGGCCTCCTCCGCCGCGGCCAGCCGCCCGGCCCCCAGGACCGCGATCACACCGTCGTCGCCGAGGTCGGCCCGGCGGCCGGTGATCCGGTCGGACACCCCGGCCGTCGGGATCCAGGGATCGTCGCAGGGGCGTGCGGGGGAGACGTAGGGCAGGTGAGGCGGGTTCCAGGCGTCCGCCAGGTCGATCCCGGCCAGATGGCCGCAGGCCCGCACCACGTCGAACGGGTCGCCGAACCCGGGCGCGGTCTCGGCCAGGCCCGCCGAGCCGTTCAGCAGCGTCAGAGCCAGTTCGGCCAGCCGTACCCGCCGGGCGTTCCGCGGCGGGTGCGACTCGAGCGCGAGGGCGAGCAGCAGCGCCTCCAAGCGGGCGACCTGAGCCAGCGCGGTCCGGGAGGGCTCGTCGTCGAGCACGCCGGTCAGCGAGCGCAGCCGCAGGTGACCGTCGGCCGGCGAGTCGCCGCTCAACGGCAGCCGTTCGAGCCAGGCCCTGGCGAAGGAGCCCAGCGACCCGGCCACCGAGGCGGGTGACGGCCGCGGGGTCCGCCCGGGGGCTCCAGGGGCTCCAGTGGTTCTGGGAGTCCCTGCGGTCTCGCCGGCGCCGGTGGAGCGTTCGACCAGGCCGACCAGTACGGCCAGATACAGCGCGCGCTTGGTCGGGAAGTTGGAGTACACCGCGCCGCGGGTCATCTCGGCCCGCTCGGCGATCCGGTCGATCTTCGCCCCGGCGTATCCGTGTTCGGCGAATTCCCGGCCCGCCGCGTCCAGCACCGCCGCGCGGGTGCGCTCCTGCTGCTGCGCCCGGGTCAACCGCGCCATCATCGCTCCTCGCCCATCGTCACGACATCAGGATACATATTGAATCCCGATTCTCATGACATCCGAATGGTGAAGACATGGGAACCGCGGACCGCAGGCCCGGGAGGGGGCCGTGCCCGCCCTCCCGGAACGATCCCGCGGCCCTCGCGGTCCCGTGGATGCTCCGGACCTCACGGAGCTTACGGACTCGCGAGCCTCGTGAGCCTCGCGGGCGGGAGGGCGGGCGCGGTGCCGCCGGGTCCGTCAGGGTCTGCCGCTGGAGACCGCGCGGTAGTGCAGGTCCTGCACGTACGGCGCCGCGGTGACCTCGTACGGCGAGGTCACCGCGGCCACGGATGCGCCGTTCCGGGTGACCGACGCCGAGACGGTCCCCGGCTTCAGCGCGAATGTCCTGGCGGAGACCCCGGCGGGCGCGTCGTAGGTCTGCGTGGCGCCGCCGACCGTGACCGACACCTTGCCCGCGTCCCTCAGCATGGTGAGCACCTCGACCGTGTCGCGGGACGGCGTGCCGCCTCCGCGCAGCTTCATGATCTTGGTCTGCGGGTAGGACGGCTGGGCGGCGTACGGCTGCACCCGGTGGGTCAGGTACGCCACGTCCTTGGTGATCGTCGGGCAGCCGAGCTTGTGGCAGGTCAGGTAGTACGCGCTGATGTCGAGGTAGGTCGGGCCCGCGTTCCGCGACGGGGCGAACTGGGTGTTCTCCGAGTAGTCGTTCCAGGTGGTGAGCTGCACCCACTCGGCCTTGCCGTCGATCGCGCCCTTCCAGGTGGCCCGGAGGTTCTCGGTGTTGCCCGCCTCGTCGTAGATCCCCTGGTTGGGGCGCTCGTCCTGGACCGAGACCGGCTGCATCCAGATCTTGCCCATGCCGTGCGCGCGGTCGATGTTCGCCGTCAGGGCGGAGTTGGCCGCGGGGTTGCGGTTGCCCCAGTTCGAGAAGCCGTAGCTGATCGGGCCGAAGGCGTCGCGGTACTTGTTGAAGTCGAGGAAACAGGGCACGAGGGCCACCTTGATCCCGTGCTGGGTCTCCATGGTCCTCATCCAGTCGGACCACCAGGCGGCGGTGCGGCCCTCGGCCTTGAACGGGGCCACGACGAGCCGGCCGTCACCGAGCCGGTAGACCGACTTCGAGGCGGCGAGATCCGCCAGGGCGGTGGCGAGGGTGGCGGCGTCGACCGAGGCCAGGCCGTTCATGTCCGGCATGAGCACGATCTTGAAACCCGGGTCGACGGCCTCGGCCGCCGCGACGAGCTTCCGCACCCGCGTCCACTGGGCGCTGGTCACCGACAGGATGTCGACGGTGAAACCGTCCAGGCCCGCGGCGACGGCCTGCCGCACCTCGGTCTTGAAGTCGGCCAGGGCCCAGTCGCCGCTGAGCGGGGCGCGCCCCAGCGGCCGGTCGCGCAGCAGCCCGCCGTACGCGGAGTGCTTGCCGCTCTCGCCGTCCGGCTTGAGGTAGTTGCGCGCGTAGTAGTCGCTCGCCGGGTCCTGGTCGTCCAGCGAGATCGGGTAGGGCGGGAAGTAGTGGGCGAACACCTTCCGGCCGGAGGCTCGCAGCTGCGCCGTGCCGGGCAGGGTGAACGGCAGCGGCCCGGCGGTGGACTCGTCCCCGGAGCCCTCGGTGTAGCTGACGATCAGCCTGGGTCCGCGGTCGCCGCTCTCGCGCGAGGAGGACAGCACGGTCGGGGTGTCGCCGGACTGGGTGAGGGCGAAGGAGTAGGTCCCGTCGCCGGTGACGGCCGTGGAGACGTCCAGCCTGGCGGTCTGGCCGGAGGCGAACCCGGTGTGCGAGCCGGCCGCGTCACCGAGGGCGGGGCGGGTGTTCCAGGTGGCGGCCGTCTCCGTCCAGCCGCCCGTCACCGTCCGGGCCGTGACGGTGGTGTCGGTCGTCCGCGCCGAGGTGACCTCCAGGGCGGCCTTGACGTTCTCGGCGTTCCCGGGGATGCCGGTGACCTTGAACCTGGTGAGGGCGATGCGCTGGCCGGCCGCCGACCCGCCGCTGCAGGTGCCGCCGCAGACCGAGAGCCAGGTCGCGGTGGCGAAGTTCTTGGTGGGCTCGGCCTGACTGACGAACACGTCGTCCGCGGCGGCGACGGTCGTGCTGACGGGCGCGGCGGACTCCGAGGCGGACGCCGGGGTGGACGTGGGCGCCGGGGTACGCGCCGGGGCGGATACGGACGCCGGGGTGCGCGCGGAGCCGGACGCGGAAACGGGCGCGGACGCGGACGCCGGGGTGCGCGCGGAAACGGGCGCGGACGCGGACGCCGGAGAGGCCACCGCCGCGCCCAGGGCGGCGAGCGACGCCATCGTCGCCAGCACCGCCCGGTAACGGTTGATCATGAGACTTCCTTGGTTCCTGGTTCGAGACGCGGGCACCCGCCGGATGCGGGGCGCCCCACTCATGATCAAGAGTGGGGTCGAATCAGCTCCTTGATCACCGTTTTACGGATAAATCCTGATTTGGAACGGTGCGATTTCGTCATCGCGCCGATTCGCCGGACCACCGCACGCCGATCCCACCGATGGCAGGATCGGCGGGTGAGCGAACCGCTGCGAACCGACAAGATGAGCATCACCGTTCCGGTGCGGCGATCGACCGGACGATGTACATCCGTCTCAAGGTCGCGCATCTCGACGGGCGTCGTGTCATCACGTCGGCGGCCGTACTCGCGGAGATCCTTCGCGGAGGGTCGCGGGACGCCGGCGTGCATCGCGTCCTGGGCGGTGTGGTGGTCGAGCCGGTGACTCCGGACATCGGGGAACGCGCCGGGAAGCTGATCGGCGCAGCCGGCTTGACCACCGACCAGGCCGTTGACGCCATGCTGGCCGCCACGGCTTCGACCCAGCAGGGACCCGTCCTGATCGTCACCTCCGAAGTTCCCCACCTGACGGCCCTCACAGCCGCTCACCCGAAGGCCGGCGTCGTCCACGTCGACAAGCTCGGCCACTGACGCCGTTCTCCGAACGCATTCGCCGATGACGCCGTGGCGGCCGGGATGCGTTCAGGCGGCTCCGTCCACCGTCCGTCTCCGGGTCCGGGCGGTCTCATCGGCGGGCCGAGGCGTGGACGCCGTACCGCCGGACTCCCGCAGCCTGCGGCGGTAGGTCGCGGGGGGCGTGCCGTACGCCGCGTGGAACGCCCGGTTGAAGTGCGACTCGCTGGTGAAGCCCCACCGGGCCGCGACGGCGCGGACCGGCAGGTCGCTCCGCGCGGGGTCGGAGAGATCGCGGCGGCAGCGTTCGAGCCGGCGCCGCCGGATCCAGCCGGCCACGCTCAGCCCCTGCTCCTCGAAGAGCTTCTGCAGGTGGCGGACGGAGACGTGGTGCTCGGCGGCGACGAGCGCGGGGGAGAGGCCGGGGTCGGCCAGCCTCCGTTCGATGAACGCCTGGACCCGCGCGACCATGCTCGCGCGGGAGTCGTCCGCCGGGGGCCGGTCCGCGCCCAGCTCCTGGGTCAGGAGGGCGGCGAGCAGGTCGAGGGCGGCCGTGGCCACCCGGGCGTCCACGCCGGGGTCGTGGGAGGCGAGATCCCATAGGAGGCCGGCGAGGAGTGCGCCGGCGCCCGCGCGGCCGGGCATCCTCCGCACCAGGAGGCGCTCGACCTCCGCCTCCCACCAGGCGTCGAAACGGTCACGGGCCGGAAGGTCGTCCGGCCGGAGCGTGTAGGCAGGCGTCATCTCTTCCCCGTCGAGTGATCGCGAAGTCGACCGGGGCCGAAGCGCCCCGGCTCCCGGACCCGGAGTCGCCGGGCCGGACGGCTCCCGGGGCGGGGAGCGGCCCTTCCCCGCGGGAGTGATCCGCCTCCGGAGACCGCGGCGCTTCCCCGCGGGGGCGATCCACCTCCGGAGACCGCCCGGCGCGGTATCGTCGAGGCACATGATCTTCCCCCGCAGGCCGTCGCGGTGTACCGGCGCGTGCCCCGGGCCCCGGGCCCCGGGCCGGCGCGTGCTCCGGGCACGCCTTCAGAGCATCATTCGGGCGGCCGCGGGAAGCAACGCCTTTCAGCTCTGATCGAAAAGGGGTTCCGGACGGGAGGCGACCGGCATGATCCGTCTGCATTTCACCGAGGCGGACCTGCGAAGGGTCACGCTCGCCCCGGCTCCGGACGCGTTGCTGGAGATCGGACTGAGCCTGCGCCGGCTCCGCGGCGCGCCGGGCGGCGCGGGCTGGTCGAGGCCCGCCGTACTCGAATGGAACAGGGGGATGGCCACCGGTTCGGGGACCCGGGCCGGGAGGCTCCTCGACCTCGTCTCCTCTGACGAGGCGATGCCGGCCTTCCTGTGCCAGCCGGACGCCGGGGACTTCTCTGCGGGCATCGAGCGGATCAGGCGGACGCCCACCGCCCAGCTCGCCGTCGACCTGAGCCACCTGAACCCATCGCGGGAGGTCTCCGGGTGGTACCGGGAGCTCGCCGACGGAGACACGGAGGCGCGGCAGACCCTCGTCAGCGAGCTGGACGACTACTTCACCGCGTCGATGGAACCTCTGTGGCCGCGGATCCGGGCGACCGCCGCGGCCGATCGGGCGCTCCGCGCCGAGACGCTGATGCGGGGCGGCGTCGACGCCCTCCTCGCGACCCTCGGCGTCACCTGCCGGTGGGAGCCACCGGTCCTGCACGTCGGCACGGTCGGCACTTACGACATCCCGCTGCGCGGGCTCGGGCTGACGCTCGTCCCGTCGTACTTCGCGTCCGCCCCCCTGGTGGGCTACCGGCCCGGCGGGACCGTCACCCTGATATACCCCATGGTCCCGGAGGGCCGGCCGGAAGGCGCCCCGGACGTCCTGGGCCCGCTGCTCGGCCGTACCCGGGCCGCCGTGCTCGCCGCCCTGCGGCGGCCCGCCACCACCACGGCGCTTGCCGAGCGGACCGGCGTCTCACCCGCCTCCGCCAGCCAGCACGCCGCGGTGCTGCGCAACGCCGGGCTCGTCTCGACGGTCCGGACGGGCAGCGCCGTGCTGCACACGCTGACCCCGCTCGGAGAGGCCCTGCTGGGCGGCGGCCCCGCCCGCCACGTCTCCATCCGCTGAACCGCCGGCGGCCGGTCGCCTGGCCCGGCCCGGAGCCGTCACCGCCACCTGGCCGCTCCGCTCCGGGCCGGAACGGTCAGGCGGCGGCCTCGTAGGCCTCCCGCAGGGAGGAGCGGGTCTCGAAATAACGATCCAAATTGGTGATCGTCAGAAGATGCGTGATCATCCCCGGCCCCACCACCAGGATCAGGCGGCCCTGGGCGTCCCTGACCCGGGCGAGCGCGCTCACCAGTACGCCCAGTCCCACGGAGTCACAGAACGGCACCTGCGTCAGATCCATCACCAGGCAGGGACGGCCGGGGGCGTCCAGGACGCGGTCCACCTCGGCTCGCAGCCGGGGTGCGACCGCCATGTCCAGCTCGCCCGCCGCCCGCACCACCGCGCACGGCCCCTGGTGCCAGCTCTCCACCTCGAACGTCGGATTCGAAAGAACCACGGTCATCACCTCCGTGCCTGGTTCCTGCCCTCGGAGGTGTTTTTCATGTGGAGAAATTACTTTTTACAGATGTTCTCCGTTGCGGTCTTCGCCATCGGAGTGGCGACGGGCGCCGGCGTCGCCGACGGCCCGGCGGAGGGCCCCGCGGAGGAGGTGGCGGACGGCGCCGCGGTCTCGTCGACGGTGACCTTCCGGACCCCCGGGTACCGGCGGCCGATGACGACCTCGACCCGGCCGCCGAGATCGTCCACCCGGCGCGTCTCGGCCCCGTGCAGGGCGGCGGCCACGGTCCGGGCCGAGTCCTCACGGCCGGGACCGTACCGGACCACCGTCCTGTCGTGGTCCTTCTCCGGGGTGTTGCCGGCGGCGTCGGGGACCGTGAAGCCGGCCCGCTGCAGCTCGCCCCTGACCCGCGCGCCGAGGCCCGTGGTCGTGGTGCCGTTGAGCACCCTGACGGAGATCCGCGAGGGCGGCACGGTCAGCGCGCCGGCCGTGGGCGAGGGCGTGGACGAAGGGGACGACGAGGGGGACGCAGCCGCCGTGGCCGACGCCGGCGCGGACGCACCCGGTGAGGCGGGCGAGGCGGGTTTCGAGGGCCTGACGAGCGGCTCGTCGGCGGCGATCCGGCGGAACAGCTCCCCTGCCGCGTCCTTGTCCCACAGCACGGCCGACTCGCCCGTCGGGGTCCGGTAGTCGACGTCGGCGAGCGGGACGGTGGCGAAGGCGACGTCGTCGGTGGAGACGTCCTTGAGCTGCCGGGCCAGGCCGAGCAGGTCCCCGCGGAGCGCGTCGTCCACCCGGAGCGTGCCGAGGGTGCTGTCGACGAACGAGACGAGCCTGGCCGGGTTGGTCAGCGTGCCGCCGCTGAGGGCCTGGTGCAGCAGGGCCGAGATCACCTGCTGCTGACGGTCGATCCGGTCGAGGTCGGAGCGGGCCGTCGCCCGGGTGCGGGCGTAGGCGAGGGCCTTGGCGCCGGGCAGCGAGTACGTCCCCGGCCGGAGGTTCAGGCCCGTCTTGGGGTCGTCGATCGGGACCGGCGTGCAGACCGAGACGCCGCCGAGCGCGTCCACCACGTCGATGAAGCCGAGCACGTTGACCTCGACGTAGTGGTTGATCGTCAGCCCGGTCACCGTCTGCACCGCGCGCACGGCGAGCTTCGGGCCGCCGAGCTGGTACGCCGCGTTGATCTTGTGGTCGCCCTTGCCGGGGATCGTCGTCCAGGTGTCGCGGGGAAGGCTGACCACGGTCGCCCTGCTGTGGTCCTCCGACAGGTGGACCACCATCATGGTGTCGGTGCGCTGCCCCGCCTCGCGGCCCAGTTTCAGCGCGTTCTGCTGCTGCCGGGTGAGGTCGTCGCGCCGGTCCACGCCGACGACGAGGATGTTCATCGCGCCGGTGGACCGCGACCCCGCCACCCCCGCGTCGACCGCCTGGATCTTGCCGGCGGCGTAGTTCGGCAGCGCCCACATCACCCCGGATCCGCCCAGCACCAGGGAGGACAGCGCGCCCGCGACGAGCAGGCCGCGCCGCCGGGACCGCGCCCTCCCGGACGACCGGCGCTCACGCCGGGGGGCCAGCCGTACCTTGCCGTAGGCGTCACCGCCGACCTGCACACCCGAGTCGTCTTCCGGGTCGCGCATCCATGGCCCCCTAGGCTCCGGCTCGGCTGGGTCGATGAGGTACCGGTTCGTACAGTAGCGTGAGCCACGCCATGAAGCAGTTTCCCGACTCGCCCGCGCCGGCGTCGTCCCCCGAGACGCGTGTCTGGCCGCCCATCTCCGTCGTCATCCCGGTGCTGAACGAGGAACGCCACCTGCGGGAGGCCGTACGGCAGGTCCTGTCGCAGCGGTACGCGGGCCCGATCGAGGTCGTGCTCGCGATCGGCCCGTCCAAGGACCGCACGCAGGAGGTCGCCGACGCGATCGCCGCCGAGGACCCCCGGGTCGTCGTGGTGCCGAACCCGACCGGCCGCACTCCCAACGCCCTCAACGCCGCCATCGCCGCCTCCCGCCACGGGATCATCGCCCGGGTGGACGGTCACGCCATGCTCCCCGACGACTACCTCAGCGTGGCCGTGGAGACCCTGGAGGAGACCGGCGCCGACAACGTCGGCGGCGTCATGGCAGCCGAGGGCGTCACGATGTTCGAGCGGGCCGTGGCCCGCGCCATGACGTCCAAGATCGGCGTCGGCGGCGCCCGGTTCCACACCGGCGGCACCGCCGGCCCGGCCGACACGGTCTACCTCGGGGTCTTCCGCCGCGAGGCCCTGGAGCGGGTCGGCGGCTACGACGAGCACTTCCAGCGCGCCCAGGACTGGGAGATGAACCACCGCATCCGCGAGACCGGCGGCCTGGTGTGGTTCCAGCCCCGGATGCGGGTCTCCTACCGGCCCAGGCCCACGGTCAGGGCCCTCGCCAAGCAGTACTTCCACTACGGCCGCTGGCGCAGGGTGGTGGCCAGGACCCACGAGGGCACCATCAACCTGCGCTACCTCGCGCCGCCGGTGGCGGTGGCGGCCATCATCGCGGGTCTCGTCGTGTCCCCGTTCTTCTGGCCCGGCCTGCTGATCCCGGGGGGTTACGCGCTGGCGATCCTGGCGGGCTCGGCCGTGACCGGCAGCGGCCTGCCGCCGGGCGCGCGGCTGCGGCTGCCCCTCGTCTACGCCACCATGCACATGTCGTGGGGCTGGGGGTTCCTGACGAGCCCCCGGCGGCTGAGCAGGCCCGGCGCCGCGTCCGGCTGAGCGGGACCGGCCCGCGGCGGCGCGGCCCGGTGGCCGGGCCGGGCCGGTCCGCGCCCGGGGTCCGGCCCCGGACGGGCGTCCGAGGCGTCCGAGCGGCTCAGCCGGACGCGCGCAGGGCCCGCTCGCAGGCGCCGTTCACCGCGTCGTTGAAGCGGGTCATGGCGTCCGGGTGGTCCGGGCCGAGCAGATAGGTCCGCAGCTTGCGCCGCGTGGCCGCCAGGGCGTCCTCCCCGCACTCCGCCATGGCCCGCAGCACGGCGGGCAGCTCCCGCAGGTCCGCCGACAGCAGGTAGCCGCCCTCGGTGCTCGGGTACCGCTCGCGGAACGCCTGCTCCGCCAGCCCCGCCACGTTGGTCACCGCGTACGGCTTGCCGCTGGCGACGAAGTCCGCCACCACGCTGGAGATGTCGGCGACCAGCAGGTCCGATTGGTTGAAGCAGTCGTACAGGGCCGGTTCGGGGCCGGTGACGACCAGGTGCCTGATCGTCCCGGCGTCCCGGCGGCGGAGTCCCCCGCCCGAGGGGTGGCGGGCCATCGACCGGTGCAGTTCCGCCCGGTCCAGCAGCGCGCGGACCTGCTGGTGGGCGCGGCGCGCGGCGGGGCTGCGGTAACCGGTCAGCGGGTGCGGCTTGTAGATCACCCGGACCGCGGGGGAGCAGGCCAGCAGGGCGCGGACGATCGCCGGGCCCATCGTGGTGATCGAGGTGTGGAACAGGTCGTCGGTCCACCCCTCCCAGGTCGGCGCGTACAGCACCGTGCGGTACGGCAGGCCGGGGCCGGCGGTGCCGACCCCGCTGAGCTGGGGGCGGCCCACCTCGTGGACGTCCTCGTCGCGCACGCCCACCCTGGCCCGGAGGTAGCGGTCGCGCCCGGCCTGCCCGGCGACCCACACCTCGTCGTAGACCTTGGTGAACGGGTTGAACGACGCCTCCTTGTCGCTGTCGCCGTGGCCCACGAAGACGCTGCGCATCCCCCGGATGCGGAGCATGTGGATGTTCTTGCCGACGTTGGCCGGATACAGGCACACCCGCACCCCGGTGAGCGCCTCGAACCCCATCAGGTCGGCGGCCGAGGGGACGCACACCACGGGCAGCGAGGTCTCCCCCAGCAGGCGCAGCATCTCCCGCTCCCGCAGCACCACCACGGCCCGCCGGTCGATCCGCTCCAGCGGACGCAGCCACATCCGGACCTGGTAGGCCGAGTCGGGGGGACCGGAGAAGTAGAGGGCGACCTCGGGCCGGTGGGCGGCCAGGCGCTCCCCGGCGGCCCGCAGCACGGCCGCGCCGTCGCCGAGCGGCCTGACCCGGCGCAGGTGCGGCAGCAGGCACAGCGCGCCCGCGCCCGCGACGGCCAGCGCCCCCGCCGCCCCCGCGACGCCCGGCAGGGCGGTGCCGGACAGCGCGCCCAGCGCCGCGCCGCCCACCGGGAGCACGTCCAGGTACAGCGGCCGCATGCCCCGGTGGTCGGTCAGGACGCGCCACGGCGGCGGCGGGACCCGCACCGCGTCGAGGTTGCGGGTCAGCACCGGCATCCGGTTCAGGGTGCGCTGGTGGAGGATCGCCAGCCCGGCCAGCAGCCCCCGTGCGCCGTGCACCGCGAACATCCCCAGGACCAGGGCCGCGAACCAGGGCGACGCGGTGCCCGCCGTACGGGCGACCAGGACGATCACCGCCGTCTCCCGCGTCAGGAACCGGAGCGTGATGCCCAGGTGCGCCCTGGCCATCAGGTCGACCAGGGGGCGCGCCCGGTACCGCGCGACGATCTCGGCCGCGTAGGACACCGCGCACAGGGCCAGGAACAGGCGCGGCCGGGGCCACAGCGCGGTCACGAGGAGCGCCGGGTACGAGCCGAGCACGGCGGCGGCCGCCACCAGGGCGCGAAGGTCACGCTTCATCCTTAGAAGGTAACTTTGACCAGGCTGTTTGCCCTGGTAGGCGCGCTGTGCCGCGTTCCGCCGGGGTACGGCGGAAGCCTCCGGAGGCTTCCGGAAGACGCCGGAAGACCGGGACGCCGGGCCTGCCGGGCGGCGGAGGCACTGGGCTGCGGAGCCGCCGGGGAACCGCCGGGGACGCCGGGTCAGCCCGCGTCGACGCGGACGTCGATCACGTGCCCGGTGATGTCGGAGATCAGCACGTCCAGTGAGGTCTCGGCGACGGCGCGCGGCGACAGCAGGGTGTGCGCGGGCTCCTCGCCGAACGCGCGCACCCGCATCGGGGTGCTGGTCCGCTCGGGGTTGACGCAGTTGACCCGCACGCCGTCCTCGGCCCATTCGTCGGCCAGCGCCTGGGTCAGGTTGACCACGGCGGCCTTGGTGGAGGAGTAGAGGCTGTAGCCGGCCCGGCCCCGGGTGTAGGAGGACGAGGTGTACAGCAGCAGGTGGCCCCGGGTCTCGCGCAGGTGGGGCAGGGCGGCGCGGGCGATGTTGACCGGGCCGAGGTAGTTCACCCCGACGGTCTCGGTGACCGTGGCGTCGTTCGTCTCGCCGAGGTCTCCCATGTGCAGCACCCCGGCGGTGTTGACCACGTAGTCGACCCGGCCGGTCTCCTTGGCCGCGAGGTCGAGCGCGTCGCCCACCGCCTGCGGGTCCTCCACCCGCACCCCGTTCAGCGACCGGGAGAAGGGGAACACCTGGGCGCCGTGCCGCCCGGCCAGCTCCACGACCTCGGCGCCGATGCCGTAGCTGCCGCCGAAGACCACCACGGTCCTGCCCTGGAGCGCCTGCCGGTGGGCGAAGGCGGAGTGGTGCGGGGCGGCGCCGGCGGCGAGCTGGAAGAGCTTGTCGGCGATGAACACGTCCACCGGGTGGGTGACCTTCATGTTGTGCTCGCTGCCCCGCACGATGTAGATCGGCACGTCGGGCAGGTAGCGCAGCACCACGCCGCAGTCGTCGGTGGGCGGCTGCCGGTCGAAGTCGGGGTCGGCGAAGGCCCGCTCGTACGCCTCGCGGACCACCGAGAGCCGGAAGCACTGCGGCGTCTGGCCGCGCCGCAGCCGGGACCGGTCGGGGACGTCGCGGACGATCTCCCCGCGCGGGCCGGGGGCGGCCACCACGATCGTGTCGGAGCTGGGGATCGCCACGTCGACGGCCGAGTACACCTTCAGCGCCTCGACGCACTCGGTGATGATCCGCGGCTCCAGCAGCGGCCGCACGGCGTCGTGCAGCAGCACGTCGCACTCCCGCGTGCCCAGCGCCTGCAGCGCCCGCCACGTGGTCTCCGGCCGGGTCGCGCCGCCCTCCAGGACCTTGCTGACCTTGCGGAAGCCGTTGCGGGCGACGAGCCGCTCCACGTCGGCGGTGAAGCCCGGCGTCATCAGGACCACGATCTCGTCGATCTCCGGCGCCGCGTCGAACACCGACAGCGTGTGCTCCATGATCGTCTTACCCGCGACCTTGATGAGCTGCTTGGGGGTGTTCAGGCCGACCCGCTGGCCCACCCCTCCGGCGAGGACGACGGCGACGGTGCGGAGGCGGGGTTCGAGAGCGGCCAAGGTCAGCTTCCTTCGACGGTCGGTTACCGCGAGCGTAATGGGTGCGTACCCGATCGCAGGCCGCGCTCCCGTGCTATCCGGTCAAGATCTCGCTACGCTAAGTGCGCACTCCCGATTCGCACGGTCATCCCGTCGGATACGAAGGAGCCCGGTCTTGCACGATTCCCACGCGCCCGCGCCGTCCGGCCCTCACGCGTCCGACGACCTCCCGCCCCCGCCCGGCGACCCGACGCCCGGCGACCCGGCGTCCGGCGACGCGCCGCCCGGCGGCCTCCGCGAGCCGTACGGCGGGCCGGACGGGAGGTCGTACGGCCCTCGCGCGCCCGGCGACGCGCCGCCCGGCCGCGCGGGGAGACCCGGACGGTCCGCTCCCGGCACGGCCGCCGCCGTCGTGCTCGCCACCACCGCCGGCGCCGCGCTGCGCTGCGGCGACGGCACGCTGCTCGACCGGCTGACCGCCCAGCTCGTCGCGCTCTCCGTCGGCGAGGTCCACGTGGTGGCGCGGTCGGGCGACATCACCCGCGCGCCGGGCGGGGCCTACCTCATCGGGTCGGAGGGGTCGCACGGCCTGGCCGACGACCTGCGCCGGGTCGCCCGGGTGGCCCGCGCCGCGACCGGTCCGGTGGCCGTGCTCGCCGGTGACCTGGTGGCGCACACCGAGGCGCTGGCCGTACTCCTGTCCGCCCCGGGCGGCGGCACGACCGCGCTGGTCGTCACGGACGGTGACGACCCGGGGCCGCTGCGCCCGCCGGTCCGCGCCGAGGGCGGAAGGGTCGCCGCCGCAGGCACCTCGCTGCACGAGGTCACCGGCGCCAACGGCACCTTCCGGGGGGCGCTGCGGGTGGGCGAGGCCGACCTCGGGCGGCTGGCCGAGACCGCCGAGACGCTCGCCGATCTCGCGGAGACCGGCGCGTTCGGCGCGGCGGGCGACGCGGAGGCCGGCGACCTGCTGCTGGCCGGGCTGGTCCGCTACGGCGTCCACGTCCGCGCCCGCGGGCTCGGACGGCTGCGCTGCGAGCGGGTCGCCGGGCAGGCGGACGCCGACGCGGCCGTGCGGCGGCTGCACGAGGTGGACGTGGCCCACGCCCGGCTGGACGCCGCCGTCAAGGCCGACGACGGCTTCTTCGCCACCTACGCCGTGAGCTCCTGGTCCGGGCACCTCCTGCGGCCCGCCGCCGCGCTCGGGCTGACGCCGAACGCGGTCACCTGGTTCTCGGCGGGACTGGCGCTCCTGGCCGCGGCCTGGTTCTCCGCGGGCACCCGCCCGGCCCTGGTCGCCGGGGCCGTCCTGGTCTACCTGTCGTTCGTGCTCGACTGCGTCGACGGCCAGCTCGCCCGCTACACCCGGATCTTCTCCCCGGCCGGCGCGTGGCTGGACGCCATCTTCGACCGGGCCAAGGAGTACGTCGTATACGTGGGGCTCGCCGTCGGCTACGCGGCCGGGCACGACGCGCCGGGCGGCGGCCCGGAGGGCATCTGGGCGCTGGCGGTGGCGGCGATGATCCTTCAGGCGCTCCGCCACATGATCGACTTCTCCTACGCCGGGTCGCGCGCCGACGCCGCGCGGACCCGCTCCGCCGGGCCCCACGGAGTCCCGGCCGGCCCGGCCGGCCCGGCCGGCCCGGCGGCGCGGCCGGCGCCGTCCCATCCCGTCCCGGCGGCACGCCCCGCCCCGCCGTCCGGCGCCTCCGCCGGGCCGCCCGCCGATCCGGCCTCCGCCGGGCCGGAGCCGGGGGAGGGGGCGCGGGCCGTGCCGCCGGGAGGCCCGCCGCAGGGGAACCCGGTCGTGCGGCTGTCGCGGCTGCTGGAACGGAGCTCGCCCACCCGCTGGCTGAAGAAGATCGTCGTTCTCCCCATCGGGGAGCGGATGGCGCTGATCTCGGTGACCGCCGCGCTGTTCAACGCGCGCGTGACCTTCCTCGCGCTGCTGACCTGGGGCGGTGTCGCCGCCCTCTACACGCTCACCGGCCGGATCGGCAGGTCGCTGAGCAAATGATCATGAGTGACGGGTTCCGTGAGGGCGTCGTCCCGCCGCCGCGCGAGGGACGGGCCGCGACGCGGGCGGTGAGGCGGGTGCGATCGTGACGACCGTGCAGATGACGACGGTGCCGCGCGGCACCCTGGTCGCCTACCGGGACGACGGGGTGCTGTCGCGGGCGATGGGCGCGCTGGTGGCCGGGCAGCTCCCGCCGCTGCCGCCCGTGCTCGCCGGCACGTTCGTCACCGCGGTGCTGCTGCTGGTCGGGGTGGCCGGCGCCGACGGCCTGGCGGTGTTCGCCCCGGCGGTGGCGCTGCTGCTGGCCGGTCCCGGCAGCTCCCACCCGCACGACGGCCGCCTCGACTGGCTGGTGCCGCCGATCCTGCGCCTCACCGAGTACGGCTTCGCGGCCGCGGTGGGGTTCGCGCACGGCGTGCCGTACTGGCTGATCTTCCTGCTGCTCGGCGCGATGGCCTTCCACCACTACGACGTCGTCTACCGGCTGCGGCAGCGGGTCTATCCGCCGTCCTGGCTGGCCACCGCAGGTTTCGGCTGGGACGGCCGCATGCTGCTGATCGCGCTGGGCGGCCTCGCCGGGCAGGTCACGCTCCTGTTCGCACTGCTCTCCCTTTACCTGTGGGGGCTCTTCGGGTGGGAGAGCGTCACCTGCTGGCTGGCCGCCTCGGACCCCGAGGGCCCCGAGGGCCCCGAGGGCTTCGGGGGCTCCCGGGGGTCCGGGACGGACGCCGGCGGGCCCGCCGGTACCGGCTGAGAAACCCCCGGTGAACCTCCGAATACACCATCGGGGCGTAAAGGCAACTAACCTTTGGGGCCAGGAGCGCCCGATGAGGGGCTCATTCGGATGAGGAGTGCACGTTGCTGGGAATGGTGCTGGCCGCCGGGGCCGGACGTCGCCTGCGGCCGTACACCGACACGCTGCCCAAGGCGCTCGTGCCGGTCGACGGCGAGACCACGATCATGGACATCTCGCTGCGGAACCTCGCGGCGGCCGACCTCCGTGACGTCGTGGTCGTCGTCGGCTACCAGGCGCAGGCCGTACACGAGCGCAAGGCCGAGCTGGAGCGGCGGCACGGCGTGAAGCTCACCCTCGTGCACAACGACAAGGCCGAGGAGTGGAACAACGCCTACTCCCTGTGGTGCGCCCGCGAGTACTTCGAGCAGGGCGTGCTGCTGGTCAACGGCGACACCGTGCACCCGGTCTCCGTGGAGCACACCCTGCTGTCGGCGCCGGAGAGCAGCGACATCCTGCTCGCGGTCGACGACGTCAAGAAGCTCGCCGACGAGGAGATGAAGGTCACCCTCGGCGGAGACGGCCACCTCGCGCGGATCACCAAGCTGATGGACCCGGCCGACGCCGCCGGCGAGTACATCGGCGCGACGCTGATCCGTCCCGGCGCCGCCGGGCGGCTGGCCGACGCGCTGCGGGCCACCTTCGAGCGCGACCCGCAGCTGTACTACGAGGACGGCTACCAGGAGATGGTGAACCGCGGGGAGAAGATCGCGATCGCCCCGATCGGCGATGTCTCCTGGGTCGAGGTGGACAACCACGACGACCTGGCCAAGGCGCGGGAGATCGCGTGCCGATACTAGCCAGGATGCTCCCCGCCCCCCTGAGCATGGAGGTGCGGCGGGGGGCGATCGCCCAGCTCGGCTCGCTGCTGGCGGACAGCCGGGTGGCGACCTCCGGGCGGGTGGCGGTGGCGGTGGGCGCCGGTCAGGGCGACCGGATCACCTCGATGATCACCCCCTCCCTCGACGAGGCCCGGATCTTCCGGGTTCCCGACGGCTCGGTGGACGCCGCGGTCACGCTCGGCGCCGAGCTGCGCAAGGGCGCCTACGAGGCGGTCGTCGGCATCGGCGGCGGCAAGACCATCGACGCCACGAAGTACGCCGCGTCGCTCGCGGGCATCCCGATGGTGGCGGTGGCCACCAACCTGTCGCACGACGGGATCTGCTCGCCGGTGGCGTCGCTGACCCACGACGGCGGCAAGGGCTCCTTCGGCGTGCCGATGCCGCTGGCCATCATGGTCGACCTCGACTTCGTCCACGACGCCCCGTCGTCGCTGGTCCGCTCCGGCGTCGGCGACGTGGTGAGCAACCTGTCGGCGATCGAGGACTGGCAGCTCGGCAACACCGAGCGCGGCGAGCCGATCGACGGCGTGGCCTGCGCGATGGCCCGCACCGCGGCGGAGGCGGTGATGGGGCGGTCCGACTCGGTCGAGTCCGACGCGTTCCTGACCGTGCTGGCCGAGGCGCTCATCCTCTCGGGGATGTCGATGGTGATCGCCGGGTCGTCCCGTCCGTCGAGCGGCGGAGATCATGAGATCCTTCATGCCGTGGACCAGCTCTTCCCCGGCACCTCCAACCACGGCGAGCTCGCCGGGATAGGTGCCGCCTTCTGCTTCTTCCTGCGCGAGGACGAACGCCGGCTCGGCCAGGTCGCCGAGTGCCTGCGCGCGCACGGCCTCCCGGTCAGCCCAGCCGACGTCGGGCTGAGCGTGGAGCAGTTCACCGAGGCGGTCGTGCTGGCCCCGGCGACCCGCCCGGGCCGCTACACGATCCTTGAGCACCTGCGCCTGTCCGAGGCCGAGATCCGTGATCGGGTGGAAGATTATGTCCGGACCATCGGTCGCTGAGTTCCGCGCGGTCGCCCAGCCGCACTCGACCATGGACCGCAACAGCGGTGAGCACTGGGCCGGCGCGCTGTACATGCGCAAGCTGTCGATCTACGTCACCTGGCTGCTGGCCAAGACGCCGATCACCCCCAACCAGACCACCTGGCTGATGATCGTCACCGGGCTGCTGGCGGGCGTGGTCCTGACGGTGCCCACCCTGTGGGCCGCCGTGCTGGCCGCGCTGCTGGTCCAGCTCTACCTGCTGCTCGACTGCTCCGACGGCGAGCTGGCGCGGTGGACCGGGCGGACCTCCATCACCGGCGTCTACCTCGACCGGGTCGGCCACTACTTCGCCGAGGCGGCCATGCTCATCGGGCTGGGCTTCCGGGCGTCGGAGGTCCGCCCCGACTGGTACACCGTGCTGGGCTTCGCCGCCGCGCTCGGCGCGATCCTGATCAAGGCGGAGACCGACCTGGTGGACGTGGCGCGCGCCCGGTCCGGCCTGGTCGCGGCCACCGAGGCGTCGGCGGAGCACTTCCGCTCGCGCGGCCTGGGAATGGCCCGCAGGGCGGCCGCCACGTTGAGGTTCCACCGGATCGTCCAGGCGGTCGAGCTGTCCCTCCTCGTGGTGGTCGCCGCGATCTGGGACCAGCTCGCCGGCGGCCTGGCCGCGACCAGGGTGCTGACGGTGGCCTGCGTCGTGGTGGCCGTGCTGCAGATGGTGTTGCACCTGGTCAGCATCCTGGCCTCCCGGCGGCTCTCGTGAGCGCAGGGCGACCGGGGACCGGGCGGCTGAAGGGCGGATGCCGGGGAAGTGAACGGCACGGAACCGGACGGCGGCGCGGTGCGTCGTAGGTGCGGAGATCCCGCGTCGTTTGGCGGGTGTCCGCCGACGGTTCCGATACGCTTGTCCCCCGTACCAGAGGGCTCCAGCAATGCCACAGCCGCCCGACCCAGCAGACTCGGTGATCATGAAAGTATGCTCCGCACGTGCTCTCGACGCGTCAGGACGATGACCCGTTGAAGATTTCGTGCGTCATCCTCACCATGGGCAACCGGGTCCCCGAGCTGGGTCGTGCGGTCGAGTCCGCGTTGAACCAGGTCGACGGTGACGTCGAGGTGATCATCGTCGGCAACGGCGCCGACGTCCCCGAGCTGCCGGTGACCGTGCCGCCGGGCTCGTCGGCGTCGATCAGGACGGTACGGCTCGGCCACAACGCCGGCATCCCGGCCGGCCGTAACCGCGGCGTCGAGGAGTGCACGGGCGACGTCGTCCTCTTCCTCGACGACGACGGCTGGTACGGCGACGCGAACGTCGTCTCCCACCTGCGTGAGCGCTTCTCCAAGGAGCACGACCTCGCGGTCGTCTCGTTCCGGGTGAAGGACCCCGACGGCGGCGTGGGGCAGCGCCGGCACGTCCCGCGGCTGCGCGCGGGCGACCCCGAGCGGTCCTCCCCGGTCACCACCTTCCTGGGTGGCGCCTGCGCCATCCGGCGGTCGGCCTTCCTGCAGGTCGGCGGTCTCCCCGAGCGGTTCTTCTACGCCCACGAGGAGACCGACCTGGCCTGGCGGCTGCTGGGGGAGGGCTACCGGATCGAGTACGACGCGCAGACCGTCATGTACCACCCGCAGGTCCCGCCGACCCGGCACGCCGACTTCTACCGCCTCAACGCGCGCAACCGCGTCTGGCTGGCCCGGCGCAACCTGCCCTGGGCGCTGGCGGTTCCGTACCTCGTCAACTGGGTCGTGCTGACCCTGATCCGCGAGCGTTCCGGTACGGCGCTGCGCGCGTGGTTCCGGGGGTTCTCCGAGGGCCTGCGCGAGCCGGCCGGGGAGCGCCGTCCCATGGGCTGGAAGACGGCCTGGCGGATGCTCCGCCTGGGCCGCCCGCCGATCGTCTGACCCGCGCCGGGTCCGGCGGTCCGTGCGGGTTCCGGCCGGCCCGTACCGGATCCAGGGGGACGCCCGGAACGCTTGGAACGCCTGGCCGGGCCGTCCACCGCTCGGGGACGCGGCGGGTGCCGTGCGGGAGCGCGGCGGTCAGAGCCATCCGTTGCGCTGGGCGAGGCGGGCGGCCTCGATGCGGTTGCGCGTGTGCGTCTTGCCGATCGCCGAGGACAGGTGGTTGCGCACCGTGCTCTCCGACAGGTGCAGGCGCGCCGCCAGATCGGCGATGGTGGCGCCGTCGACCGCGGCGGCGAGCACGTCGCGTTCGCGGCCGGTCAGCGGGCTCGGCCCGGCGCGCAGCGCGGCGGCCGCCAGATCCGCGTCGACGATCCGCCGTCCCGCCGCGGCGTCGCGGACCGCGGCGGCCAGCTCGTCGACCGGGCCGTCCTTGACCAGGAAGCCGGCCGCGCCCGCCTCCATGGCCCGGCGCAGGTAGCCGGGGCGGGCGAAGGTGGTGAGGATCAGCACCGCGCAGCCCGGCAGGCTCGCCCGTAGCTCTTCGATGAGGTCGAGGCCGCTGCGACCGGGCAGCTCGATGTCGAGCAGCGCGACGTCGGGCCGCGCCGCCAGTGCCGCCGCGACGACCTCGTCCCCGCGGCCGACCCGGGCGACGACCTCCAGGTCGTCCTCCAGGCCGAGCAGCAGCGCCAGCGCGTCGAGCATCATGCCCTGGTCCTCGGCGATCAGGATCCGCAGCGCCGCGGCGTCGTCCCCCGCCGCGGAACCGTCCCCCGCCGTGGAGCCGCCGTCCCTTTGCGCCGGGCCGTCCCCCGCCGTGGCGCGGTCGTCACCCGGTGTCCGATGTCCGCTCATCGCGCGGTCGTCGCCGGGATCGCCACCGTCAACGTGAACCGGCCACCCGGCCGCGGACCGGCCTCGAACCCGGCGCCCGCCTCGGCCGCGCGTTCGGCGAGCCCGTGGAGCCCGTACCCCGCGCCGTCCGCCGGGGCGGATCGGGGGTCCGGCCCGTATCCCGTGCCGTCCGCCGGGGCGGGTCGGGGGCCCGGCCCGTTCCGCACGCCGGCTCCCTCCCCGTCCCGGCCGCCGGTCCCGGCCGCCGGTCGTCCGGCTCCGCGCGCCGCGTGTCCGGTCGGAGCCCCGGCCCCGTCGTTGCCGATCTCCAGCACGATCTCCCCCTCCCGGTCGGTCAGTGTGATCTCGCACCACGTGGCATCCGCGTGACGGATCACGTTCGTCACACCCTCCCGTACGGCCCAGCCGAACAGCGTGTCGGCCGCGGGCGGCGGGCGCAGGCCGCCGAGGGCGACGGAGACGCGCACCCCCGCCTCCGCCAGGGCCGCGCGCGCGGCGGCCAGTTCCTCGGCGAAGCCGCGCCCGCGGTAGCCCGCCACGGCCGCGCGGACCTCGGCCAGCGCCCGGCGTCCGACGGAGACGATGTCGCCGGACTGCGCCGCGGCGGCCTCCGCGTCGCGGGGAGCGAGTCTGCGTGCCGCCTCGGCCTTGACGACCATCAGTGAGAGCGTGTGTCCCAGCAGGTCGTGCAGGTCCCGGGAGAAGCGCAGCCGTTCCGCGGCGACCGCCGCGTTCGCCAGCTCCCGCCGGGTCGCGCGCAACTCGGCGATGACGGCGAACAGCCTGAGCGTGACGTGGGTGACGAGGCCCGCGGTGAAGGTGCCCCAGGCGACGGCCGCGATGGCGTCCTCACCGCCGCCCCGCCACCAGGTGACGAGCATCGAGACGATCGTCACCGCCGCGAGCGCGACCGGCAGGACCCGCCCGCGCAGCACCACGCCGCAGGCGATGGAGAGCAGCGGGCACAGGTAGAGCCACTTGCCGCCGTGGGCCGCGCACAGGGCGAAGGTCACCGTGATCAGGACCGCGAGGAGCGGGACGGCCGCCCGGAGGCGTCCGGCGAAGGCGGCGCGGACGGCCAGCAGGTAGGCGGCGACGACCGCGGCGAGGCCGAGGACGCCGGGCCAGTCCGGGCGTCCGGCCAGCTCTCGGGCGGGGAAGTAGGCCAGCCCCGCCCAGAAGGAGAAGGCCGACGCCCCCGGCTTCCAGGACCCGTCCACGCGCACCAGGTTATTCCCAGAGGTCCAGCCGGTGCCCGGCCGCGTAGTCGACCGGCCGTATCGCGTCCGGCGCGAGCGACAGGGTGCTCCGGGGGCCCTCGGACAGGCGGGGCCACGCGGGCAGGCCGGGGCCGTTCGGCGACCCGGTGCGGGCGAAGTTCGTCCAGTAGCCGGTCATCCGGTCCGCCAGCCGCAGCTGGGCGGCCGTCAGCCGGGCCTTCCTCTCCGGGAAGAGGTACGGCAGGTCGGAGGCGTGGTAGGCGCCCCAGTCGAAGTCCGCCTCCAGCGGCAGGAACATCGGCGCGTCCCGGTCGGCGAACTCGTAGCCGTAGACGGGGACGTGCCGGGCCAGCAGCGTGTTCTGCTCGTGCACGCCCCTGGCCCACATCCGGTCGGTCATCACCGCGGCCCACGCCTCGCCGGGGGAGCGGTAGGAGCCGGGCGGGTACTCCCGCATCACCCGCGCGGCGTCGTCGCCGAACGCCTCGGAGACCAGCGTGCCGTACTGCCCGGCGGTCATCGGCGCGCCCGCCGCGTCGTAGTTCAGCCCGACGAAGAGCCGGTGCTCGTCACGGGTCGCGCCCGCGAGCACCGGCACCCGGTGGAAGCGCCCCGCGCGGATCGCCTCCGCGGGGGAGACGGGGAGCACCTCGTTGCCGTAGGCGTACGCCTGGAAGACGTTCATGATCTGCGGCACCGCGAGGATGTCCTCCACGGGCAGCGCGCGCAGGCACGCCAGGTCCCGGCAGCCGAGCTTCTCCGCGTACACGCGGCCCAGCGCCTCGACCTCCGCGGTGCCGCGCCAGGCGAACGAGGGCGCGGCGGGCAGGCCGGGGAACATGCTGCCGGCGGGCATGTCCATCATGGTCTCGCCGCTCTGCATGATGGCCCGCCGGAACAGTCCCCGGGCTCCGGGCGAGGTGAGCTGGCCGCCGATGGACAGGGCGCCGTAGGAGACGCCGAACACCGTGACGTTCGACGGGTCGCCGCCGAAGGAGGAGATGTTGCGCCGGACCCAGCGCAGCGCCGCCTGCTGGTCCTGGAGGCCGTAGGTGCCGGAGTTCGCGAGTCCCGGGTAGCCGAACGCGCCGAACACGCCCAGCCGGTAGTTGATCGTGACGACCACCACGCCCCGCGAGGCGAGGGCGCGCGCGTCGGAGAAGTGCCCCGCGCCGAGCGCGCCGTCGCCGTGGATCCACACCATGACCGGGCGGCCGGTGGCGTGGGCGCGGGGGGTGGTGACGTTGAGGACCAGGCAGTCCTCGTTCGTGCTCGCCGTGTCGGCGTAGTCGGAGCCGACCTGCGGGCACATCGGGCCGGGTTCCGTCGCGTCCCGGACGCCGTCCCAGCGCCTCGCGGGGCCGGGCGACCGCCAGCGTTCCGCGAAGGCGTAGGGGATGCCCTGGAAGACCCGGTGCTCGTCGGTCACCGCGCCGCGCACGGCTCCCGTCTCGACCCGGACGACCGCGGGGTCCGGCCGGCCCGCCGGTGCCCGCCAGGGACCCCCGGCGGGCGGTACGGTGGCCGCCAGCAGCAGCGCTGCGGTGAGAAGAGTTCGCATGTGTCCACGCTCCCGGACGCCCGCCGGGGCGGGAAGGTCCGTCGATCCGGGATCGACCAGGACAGAAGTACCGCCTCCGGGCCGCCCGCCGGTGAGCGGCACCGTGCGGCCCCCGAGCGGTTCCGAGCGGCCCCCGAGCGGTTCCGAGCGGCCCCCGAGCGGCACCGAGCGGCCCCGAGCGGCCCCGGGCCGGACGTCCCGGGAGGCCCGGCCCGGCTCAGGCGCTGGCGCCGCCGTCGAGGACGAGGTCGAGCCCCACGGCGTAGCCGGCCTCGTCGGAGGCGAGCCAGAGCACGGTGCCGGTGATCTCCTCCAGGGCGCCGACCCGGCCGATCGGTGACTGCTCCTTCATCCGGGCGGCCCGGTCGGCCTCGGCCTCGCCGGGCCGCATCGACATCGGGGTGTCGAACGGGCCGGGGCTGACCGCGTTGACGCGGATGCCCTCGCCGACGCATTCCAGGGCCGCGGTCCTGGTCAGCGCGCTGACCGCGGCCTTGGACGCCGCGTAGGCGCCGAGTCCGGGGATCCTGTGGTGGGCGCCGATGTTGGAGGCGATGTTGATGATCACGCCGCCGCCCCGGGCGCGCATCGCCCCGATCTCGTGCTTCATCGCGAGGAAGACGCCGGTCGCGTTCACGGTGAGGACCCGGGTCCACTCCTCCTCCGAGGTCTCCGCGACCGGGGCGGCGGTGAAGGTCCCGGCGTTGTTGACCGCGACGTCCAGGCCGCCGAACCGGCCGGTGATCCCGTCGACGAGCGCGGCCACGTCCGCCTCGCGGGTCAGGTCGGCGGTGAACGCGGCGGCCCTGCCACCCTCGGCCTCGGCCAGCTCGACGGTCCGCTCCAGGGACTCCCGGCGGCGACCGGCCACCGCCACGGTCGCGCCCTCCCGCGCGAACCCCAGGGCGACGGCCCGCCCGATGCCGGACCCTCCGCCGGTCACCAGCACGACCCTGTCGGTGAATCTCATCTCCCGCGCACCTCTCCTGGACACCGGGGACGCGACGGCTCCGCCGTACGCCCCATGTTTTGGACTGATCGTTACTTTATGATGGCACACGTGATCCCCTCTAGGCTCCCGGGGTGCACATCGACCTTTTCACGATCATCGTCGAGGAGTACGACCCGGCGATCGAGTTCTTCACCGGCGTCCTCGGCTTCGACCTGGTGGAGGACTCTCCGTCGCTGACGAACGACGGGCGCCCCAAGCGGTGGGTCGTCGTGCGGCCGCCCGGCGCCCGGACCGGGATCCTGCTCGCCCGCGCCGACGGGGAACGGCAGCTCGCCGCGGTCGGCGACCAGGCGGCCGGCCGGGTCGGGTTCTTCCTGCGGACGGACGACTTCGACGCCGCCTACGAGCACATGACCGCCGCCGGGGTCGAGTTCGTCACGCCGCCGCGTGCCGAGCCGTACGGGCGCGTCGCGGTGTTCCGTGACATCTCCGGCAACCGGTGGGACCTGCTCGGCCCGGCCCGGCCCCGCTAGAGTTCGGGTCCCGGTCGTTCTCCGGAGCGCCCCTCCGGGCCGGGAAACGATGGCCCATCGGCGTCGTCCGGCGCCGCGAAAGGTTCCACGTGGACGTCTACACCCTCGGCGAGGCCTTCGGCGTCGTCACCAGCGGCCGGATCCGGCACGAGCACGAGGCCAGGCTGGACGTGACGGGGGCCGAGTTCACCGTCGCGGTCGGACTGGCCAGGCTCGGGCACGAGGTGGCGTGGCTGGGCAAGGTGGGCGCCGACGAGTTCGGCGCGCGGATCGTCACCGCGCTGCGCGGGGAGGGCGTGGACGTCTCGGGCGTCCGGGCCGACGAGGGGCTCGCGACCGCGATGCTGACACGGGAGTGCCGTCCCGGGCAGGCGGCCCGGGTCACCCACTACCTGACGGGCACCCGGCTCGCGCAGGGCAACGTCCCGCTGGACCGGATCGCCGCCTCCCGCATCCTGCACGTCAGCGGGATCACGGCCGCCCTGAACGCGCGGGACGCCCTGCACGTCGCGGTGCGCGCCGCCCGGCTCTCCGGCGTCGCCGTCTCGGTGGCCGTCGACTACCGCGAGCGGCTCTGGCCGGACCTGCGGGAGGCCGAGGAGGTCCTCGGCGCGCTCGCCCTGTCGGCCGACGTGCTGTTCGTCCACCAGGGCGAGCTGGACCTGGTCAAATCCGCGCTCACCGGCGACCGGGAGGTCATCGTGATGCGGGGCGCGCGGGGCGCCAGCGTCCGGGTGGACGGCGTGCGCCACGACGCCCCGGGCCGCACCGCGCCCGTGGTCGACCCGGGCGGCTCGGCGGAGGCCTTCACGGCGGGATACCTCAGCGCCCTCCTGGAGAACCTGCACCCGGCCGACCGGCTGCGCCGGGGCGCGCTGCTCGCGGCCTTCGCGGCCTCCGCCCCCAGCGACTGGCAGGGCCTGCCCACCCGGGCCGAGCTCCCCCTGCTGGACCTCGGCGGCTGACATGGGCGTCGAGAGGACTCGGATCGAGATCCGTTGACGACCGAATTCGGAAGAACCTCTTCAGCCGAGTAGTTCGTCGATGGAGGCGACGGTGCCCGCGCGGCGTCCCCAGGCTTCGATCCGTTCCAGGTCGGTGCAGGCCAGGATGAGCTCCCGGGCGTCCTGGGGCACCTCGATGCCCCGGGCGGTCAGGATGAGCAGCAGCATCTTGGCCTCGCCTCGGACTTCGCCTTCCGCGATGCCTTCCGCTTTGCCCTGGCCGTAGTAGTGGCGGGCGTATCGGCTTTTGTACTCGCGGGTTCCGGTGCTCATCATCGCCTCCAGGATCTGCCGGGCCGCTGTGGGAAGCATGGCCAGCACTTCGTCAATATAACCTTGCGCCTGCTCCAACTCGATGTGGTCGAGGGCGTCGAGCATGGCAGCGAAGATCTTGTCGCCGGTGGTGGTGTCGCCGTGGCTGAGAGCCGACAGGACGGCCAGGTGAGGGTTCGCGCGGGCTTGGTGGGGGTCGGTGATGGCGGGGATCTGCTCGGGGCCGAGAACCAGGGGGGTGCGGCGAGGGCGGGGCGTTGCTGGATGAGTTCGAGCCAGATCTCGTGTTCGCGGGTGGGCACGAGGCGGACACTATCCGTGGTCGCTTGACCACGTCTTGACGTCGCGCGAACCTTTACCCGGCTCAGCCACCCCTGCTGGACCAGACCGGCTGAACGGGGCGGCCGAGCCGCCGCGGCCCGGGGGTCAGACGTTCACCTGCGGCAGCTCGACGGCCACGGTGAGCCCGCCCTCCTCGCGGGGCTCGGCGGCCACGGTGCCGCCGTGCGCCTCGGCGACCACCCGGACGATGGACAGCCCGAGACCGCTGCCCCGGTCGGAGCGCAGCCGGTCCCCGTGCAGCCGCCGGAACGGCTCGAAGATCGTTTCGACCTCGTACGGCGGCACGGGCAGCCCGGTGTTGGACACCACCAGCTCGACCCGGTCGGTCCGCCGCCGGGTGGACACCCACACCTGCCCGCCCGCGTGGTTGTGCCGGACCGCGTTCTCCACCAGGTTCTGGACGAGCCGTTCGACCAGCACCGCCTCGCCCGCCGTGGGCGCCGGGTCGAGCAGCCGGTGGACGGTCACCCCCTGCTCCTTCGCCTCGCCGGCGGCCAGGTCGAGCACGTGCTCGGCCACGTCGGCCAGGTCGAAGGGACGCCGGTCGAGTACGGCGCGCTCGCCCTCGGCCAGGGCGAGCAGACCGTTGATCAGCCGTTCGTGCCGGGTGTTGACCACCAGCAGGGACTCGCCGAGCCGCTTGACGTCCTCGCTCGCGTCGGGACGCCGGACCGCCACGTCCACCAGGGTGCGGTTGATGGTGAGCGGTGTGCGCAGCTCGTGCGAGGCGTTGGCGATGAACCGCCGCTGCCCGTCGAAGGAGCGGGACAGCCGGGCCAGGACGAGGTCGACGGTGTCGGCGAGCTCCTTGATCTCGTCGGACGGTCCCTCGTGCGCGATGCGTTCGGCGAGGTCGTGGCTCTGGGAGACGCGCAGCGCGCTCGCCGTGACCGTCCGGACGGGGCGCAGCGCCCAGCCGCCCGCCCGCCAGCCGGCCGCCGCGGCCAGCCCGCCGCCCGCGAGGACCGCGGCACCGCCCCAGAGCAGCACGCCTCTGATCGTGTCGGCCTGGTAGACGCGCCTGACCTGCGCGACCCGCTGGCTCGCGATGTAGTACTCCTCGCGGCCGGGCCAGTAGCCCTTTCCCGCGACCTGGATCCACCGGGGCTTCCGGAGGCCGTCACGCGGCTCCAGGCTCTGCCGTACGACGAGGGCGAGCGCGGCGACCAGGACGATCCCGACGAGGATGAACACTCCACCGCAGGCGAGGGCGAACCGAAGCCTGACACTGTTCTTCATGGGTTCCTCCGGTATGGGGGTTCCGCCCTGGGGGAGGTCACGGGATCCGGTACCCCGCCCCGGTGACGGTCTCGATGACCGGCGGGTCGCCGAGCTTGCGGCGCAGTTTCATCATCGTCGTGCGAACCGTGTTGGTGAACGGGTCGATGTGCTCGTCCCACACCTTCTCCAGCAGCGTCTCGGCGGAGACGACCGCCCCGCGGGCGCGCAGCAGCTCGGCCAGCACGCCGAACTCCTTCCGCGCCAGCGGCACGTAGCGGCCGTCCCGGAACACCTGCCGGTGCGCCCAGTCCAGGCGTACGCCCGCCCGCTCCAGGATCGGCGGGTCGGCCGCGCGGACCCGCCGGCCCAGCGCGTGGACCCGCGCCACCAGCTCCTCGAACGCGAACGGCTTGGGCAGGTAGTCGTCCGCGCCGAGCGACAGGCCCGCCACCCTGGAGCGCACGTCCCCCGACGCGGTGAGCATGAGGACCCGCACGGCCGCGGCGTCGGCCACCACGGCCCGGCACACCTCGTCGCCGTGCAGGCCCGGCAGGTCCCGGTCCAGGATCAGCACGTCGTAGTCGTGGACCCGCACGCGTTCCAGCGCCGCCTCGCCGTCGTAGGCGACGTCCACGGCGAGCGCCTCCCCGCGCAGCCCCTCCGCGATCGAGTCGGCGAGCATCCGCTCGTCCTCGGCGACCAGTACCCGCAACGTGCTGCCCCCCATGCCATCGACGTCGTGTGATGCCGTCAGATCGCGCCACCATGCCAGCAACGCCATAACGCGGACATAACCGGATCAGGTGACGACGAGTTTATCGATCGATCGTTTCAGTTCTCCTTCGAAGCCGGGAACCGCCCGGCTCCGAACCGGGGGACCTTCCATGCTCACCTCACCGGCCGGCGTCCGGATCGAACCCGTCATCTCCCCGGGCGGCACGCGGCACCGCCTGCGCCGGGTGCTCGACACCGGACACGGCCTGTTCGCCGTCGTGATCGCTTCGGCGGCGGCGCTGCGCGCGGTCGTCATGCTCGGCTACGACACCGCCCAGCTCTACTGGTACGACTCGTTCACCTACCTGGACACGGCCGTCCACCTGAAGCCCGGCGGCGCGTTCCACCCCGCCGGCTACCCGGTGCTCCTGTGGCTGCTCCGGCCGTTCCACAGCGTCGAGCTGGTGGCGGGCGTGCAACACGTCCTGGGGCTCGGCATGGGCTTGATGATCTATCTCCTGCTGCGCCGCCGCTCGCTGCCCGCGTGGGGCGCGACCCTGGCCACGCTGCCCGTGCTGTTCAACCCGGCGTTCCTCCGGCTCGAACACGCCGTGCTCTCCGACACCCAGGTCACGTTCCTGGTCATCGCCGCGCTGACGGTCGTCATGTGGCGGGAGAAGCCCTCGCTGCGGTCGGCCGCCTCGGCCGGGGCGCTGCTGGCGGCGGCCGGGCTCACCCGGACGGCCGCGGTGCCGCTGCTCGCCCTGTTCGCGCTCCACCTGGTGCTGCGGCGGGCCGGGTGGCGGCGGGTGGTGGCGCTGGTGCTCGCGGGGACACTGCCGCTCGCCGCCTACGCGGGCTGGTACCGCCAGCACCACGGGCGCTTCGCGCTCAGCGGCTCGGACGGCGTGGCGCTGTGGGCGCGCACCATGACGTTCGCCGATTGCTCGAAGATCAGGCCGCCGGCCGCAGAGGCGCGCCTCTGCCCGAACGGCGTCGTCGTCGACGCGGCCTCGGAGTACGTGTGGGCCGCGGGCGCCTCGCTCAACCGGCTGCCGGGGGACCGGTTCTCCCACAACGATCTGGCCAGGTCGTTCGCGCTGCGCGCCATCGCCGCCCAGCCGTTCGACTACCTGCGCGAGGTCGCCTCCGACGCGTCGCTCGCGTTCGCGTGGACGCCGGTGCGCCACCCGAAGCGGATCGTCCCGGCCCTGACGTTCCCGGCCGGTTCCTGGCCGCTGCCGTCGTTCCCGCTGATCGATCATGTCCGGGGTGAGTACGATCCCGCCATCCGGGGGATGTCGTCCGTCGCGCCGTACGACGCGTTCCTCGCGGCGTACCGCTACCCGGAGGTCCTGCACGGCCCGCTGTTCGCGGTGCTCCTGCTGCTCGGCGGGCTGGGTGCGATCGGACGGCGGCGTGCCGCCCTGCTGCCGTGGGCCGTGGCGATGTTCCTGTTCCTCGGGCCGATCGCCGCGCTCGACTTCGACCACCGCTACATGCTGCCCGCGATCCCGGTGGCGTGCGCCGCCGCGGCCCTGGGCGCGGCGGGCCTGTGGCGCACCCGCTTCGGCCGCCGCCGGTCCCTCCCCGAGACCTAGAGGGTCTTGGCCTCCTCGAAACGCATGGTCACGTGTGCGGCCGTGGCGGTCAGGAGGGCGCCGCCGGGCAGGCCCAGCTCGCTCAGCTCCCTGGCGACGGGGTGGTTGCCCAGGCGGATGAGGGCGCCCGCCGGCCGTACCCGTCCCCCGCGCGGCGTCACCGACCAGGGAACGCGGCGGGTGACGCCGTCCTGGTGGGTGTAGGCGTCGGTGGAGGCGGTCAGGGCGGGCGCGGGCACCGGGACGCCGGGCCGCAGCAGGAGGTCCAGCACCAGGCGGCCGTCCTGGCGGACGACGCACCGTTTGTAGGGGGACGACACGCGCAGGTCGATGTCGGCCAGCTCCTTGGGGAAACCCCAGATCGTACGGCCGGCCTCCAGGGTGAACCCCTGGTCGACGGGGAGCCAGTGGACGAACAGCCCCGCCCCGGCCCGCAGCGGTTCCGAAAGGCCGTGACGCAGGCCGCGGCGGCGGGGCATCGGGCCCGCCTCCGGCGGCCGGATCAGGAAGGTCATCCCGAACTCGTGGTAGGCGCCCAGGTCCCCCTCGGTGTAGTCCAGGAACGCCAGCGTGCACAGCGCCTTGCCGGGAAACACCTCGACGACGTCGAGCCCCGAGTAGGCGATCACGGCGCGGGCCGCGTCGGCACGGACCAGGTAGGAAGCCGTGCAGGCCATGGCGTCCTGGACTCGGACCGGTGTGGCGACCTCGCGGCCCTGGATCAGATGGCGTGCCATGGCTCCACTAGACCAATCCTCGATTCTCCCGTCGCTTCCGTTTGGCATACCCGCGAAGAACGCGGCATGCACGCGTCGGGGGACGAACTCCGCGGACGGCCAGACGGCCGGGTGCGTGGGCAGACGGTCAGGCAGGCAGACGGGCAGGGGCGCGGGGACGGGTGCTCAGGCGGGCGGGGGGCGCGGTCAGGGGCGGCGCGGTCAGAGGGCGGGCGGTCAGGCGGGGCGGAGGCGCGAGGACGGGCGGTCAGGCGGGCAGGGGGTGGGGACGGGCGGGCGCCGGGGCGGCGCCCGCCGCGGCCCAGCCCTCCAGCAGCTCGACGAACCCGCCCGAGTGGTCGGCCCAGTCGTGGCGGTGCAGCGCCTCCCGGTACCCGCGCGCGCCCATGTCCGCCGCCCGGCCGGGGTCGTCCCGAAGCGTCAGCACGGCGCGCAGCGCGGCGTCCACGTCGCCGAAGGGCACCACCACGCCGCAGCCGGTCCGCTCGACCGCCGCGGCGGCGGCCGGGGCCGGGGTGGTGATCACCGGGAGCCCCCGGGCCATGTACTCGACGACCTCGACGGGCATGGCCCGCCCGGCGCCGGGCAGGTCGCGCGGGAGCGAGAGCCCGGCCAGGGCGCCCTCGGCCATCCGCGTCGCGTGCCGGTCGGGCACGTGGCCGTACCAGTCGAGCAGGCCCGCCCGCTGCGCGTCGCGGACCGCCGGGCGTACCTCCGGGTCGGCCTCGCCGATCAGGTCCGTCCTGATCCCGTACGGCGCCAGCCGCCGGGCCAGCTCGACCAGCTCGGCCACGCCGCCGTCCGCGCGGAGCCGGCCCAGGTGGACGACCCGTGCCCCGGCCGGCGGCCGCGGCGGCCGGCCGGGCACGCGGGCGGCGCCGGGGACCACGGGGTGGGACAGCTCGAACCGCTCCCGCAGGGAGTCGTCGGCCAGGATCAGGTGGACGCGGCGCTCGGCGCGGGACTCGGCGAAGCGGAGCAGCGGGCGCGGGAGGCGGTGCGGGAGCCCGGGGAACGGGCCCGCCGCCCGAGGACCGGCGGCGTCGTCGCGAACGTCCCAGACGGTGACGGGGCGGCGGCGGGGCAACCGGAGCAGCGACGCGAGGTCGCAGACGAGGAGCAGGTCGGCGTCCTCGGCCCCGCGCCGCAGCGCTCCGCGCACCGCCCGCAGCGCCCGGCCGCGGTGGGCGCCGAGCGCGCGCGGGACGTCGATCGCGCGGATCCCGGGGATCGGGGTGACGTTGCAGTCGGTGAAGGGGGCGACATAGGTGATCTCGTGCCCCGCGTCGAGGAGGGCCCGGATCTGCCTGTGCATGATCCGGGCGTCCTCGGGATGGTGGATGATCGTCCCGACACATACCCTCATATGCCGATGCTGGATGGAGCTTCGGTCGTCGGCGGGTGTGCCGGGTTAATCACCGGGGAAGCCGGGCTGAACTCTCCCCGCGGGCGGGCCCGGCGGCCGGGTCGGCGGGCGTCGCGGCGGCGGGCATGTCCGCGGCGGGCACCGTCGGGGGCGGGGACGTCGGCTGCCCGGCCGGGCGCCGGTAGAGCCACACCAGACGCGGCTCCAGCAGCCACTTGAAGGCCGTGCGGGTCACCGGCAGGCAGAGGATGATCGCCAGGACCAGCGCGCTGGAGGCGATCGCGATCACGCCCAGCGGGCCGTACAGCCAGGGGACGCTCAGCCACTTCTGGTCCTTGGCGACGAGTACGACGACACCGTGCAGCAGGTAGGCGTAGAGGGTGCGGGTGCCGAGGTCGGAGAACCACGTCCGCCGCCGCGGCACCACCGCCAGCAGCGCCACCGACAGCGCCAGCCCGGCCAGCAGCATCGCGCCGCGCACGCCGAGCCCGAGCCACCAGCTCATGTCCATGGACTTGAAGCTGTAGCGGTAGTAGACCGGCTTGAGGCTGACGTGCGGGGCGATGAGGATCGCCCCCGCGGCGCCTCCGGCCAGCACGATCCCGCCGGTGATCCGTACCCACAGCGGCTTGAGCAGGTCGAAGTGCTCCGGCTTGAGCACCAGGCCGATCACGTAGAAGGGGAGCAGGCCGAAGAAGCGGTCGATGCTGAAGTCACCGGAGATCTCCGAGAAGCCGGCGACCATGGAGATGACGAGCGCGACGAGCACCGGCTGCCGCATGCGGTTCCAGATGGGCGTGGAGATCCGCCACAGCACCAGGGCGAGCAGGTACCAGTTCAGCCACGCCGGGTCGATGATCGTCAGAGTCCATTTCTGGCCGACCGCGAAGCGCAGCAGCGCGTACCCCAGCTCCACGACCGCGTACGGCACCAGCATGGTGTCGACCAGCTTGTTGATCTTAGCGTTGGAGTTCCAGAAGTTGCGCCCGAGGTAGCCGCTGACCAGCACGAACGCGGGCATGTGGAACGTGTAGATGAAGAGGTACGCGGCCTTGGACGAGTGCGCCGCCAGGGTGGGAACCAGCGAGTGGCCGGTCACCACCAGGGCGATCAGGACGAACTTGACGTTGTCGAGGTACGGCTCGCGCTTCTTCTTCGCCGGAGGGGCGGGCGGCTCCTCCACGGGCCGGGGCTCCTCGTCCGCCTCGGGGTAGTGGCCCCAGTGCGACAGCCGGGTCTGCGGTTTGTCCCAGTAGGAGAACGGCTGCTCGCCGGCTCCGGTCTCCGGCGGTGCCGGGGCGGAGGCCGCCGACGCCCACGCCGGGATGTGCGCGCCCGCGGGCGCCGGCGTCCAGGCCGGGTCCAGCGGGTCCGGCGTCCGCCCGGCGGGGGCGCTCCGCGTGCCCTGCGCGCCCCGGGGGTCCGGGACACCGCCCAGAGGTTCCGGGAGACCGCTCCGGGGATCCGGGACACCGCCTCGGTCGTTCTGGAGACCGCCCCGGGGGGCGGCGTCCGGCGCCCAGGGGTCCTGGGCCGTCCGGCCGGGGTACGGCGCCCGCGCCCGCGGCGGGTCCCACGGCTCCTCGACGCCGGCCGGCGTCCACGGCTCCTCCACCCCGGACGGCGCCCAGGGCTCCCCGGCCCCGGACGGAGCCCAGCCGTCCCGCGGGGTGGGCGACTCGGTCCCCCAGCCGGGGGCCTCGCCGCGGCCGGACGCCGGAGCGTGCCGGCCCGGGGCCTCGTGGAAGCCGTGAGCCTCCCGGGCCGGGGTCTCATGGAGGCCGTGGGCCTCCCCGCTCGGGGACCCGTGCGCCCCGTGGACGTGCCGGCCCGGGGCCTCGTGCGGGCCGGACGCCGGGGAGCCCCACGAGGAGGCGGACCCGGAGGGGTTCCGGGGGGAGTCGGGCGCCGGGGAGCCCCAGGAGGGGGCGTCCGGCTCCTGGGCGGGCTCACGGTAGGGCGGGTAGCCCCACATGGTGACCTCGCCGGCCTCCTCGTCCCGCTCGTCCCCCCGGCGGTCCCGGTCGTCCCCGAGAGGGTCCCGGCCGTCTCCGTGGTGACCCCGGCCGCCGCCACGGCGGCCCCTGCCGCCCCCGTCCGGCGGCTCCGGCCAGGAGGGCTGGGGCGTCTCGGACGCCGGCCGCCGGCCGGACGCCCGGTCCTGCCCGCCGCCGGACCCGCCGGGGCCGTCGTCTCGGGGAGCCGGTACCTGGAAGGGGAATCGGGGATCACTCACGGGGTAAACGCTCGGCTATCTCTCGGAGGAAGGCGGACGGTGGGCTCGATCGTCTCTCTGAAGCGGGAGCGGTGGGTCGCGCCGGCGGGACACCCGTGGATCGCCGAGGGATGCGGCAGAGTGGGATCCGCCTCGCCGACCCGACAACCCTAGACCGGGAACGCGGCCGATGTCGCACGACAGCCCCGGTGGACACAGGGTTCTCCGGAAAACGTGACCTGGTGTCCAGCTCGTCGTGACCCGGTCCGCGTCGCCCGGCGTGGTCCCGTGCGTCCGGCCCGGCGCGGGCCGGAGCCCGGTGTCCGGGGCGGCGCCCGAGACGGGCGCCGTGCCGCGCACCGGACGCGGGCGACGGTGCGCCGGGCACGGCGCGTCACGCCTCCGGCGCCGTCCCGCGCACCGGAGGCGGGTTCCGCGGGTCACTGGCAGGGGTCGGTCTTGCTGTCGACGACGTTGCCCTTGAGAGAGTCGGGGATCTTGGCGGGGACGCGGACGCCCTTCCAGTCGGCGCCGATGACCAGCTGGATGATCGGGCCCTTGGGAGGCGCGGTGACCGGGATGGTCGGCGCGTAGTTCTGCACGTTGGTGCCCCGCATCTTGCCCGCGACGGGGGTGAGCTTGTCGCCGGAGAGCCGCAGGGCCAGCGCGTCGCCGTACGCGGGGCCCTCGGTCTCGGCCTTGGCGTAGCGGACCGAGGTGGTGGCGACGCCGGTGGCCGGGCCGGCGTTGCCGGTCTGGATCACCACGAAGCCCTGGGCGGCCAGCTTGGTGGCGACCTCGCCGGCCACGCCGAACCTGCCGGTGCCGTTCAGCACCTGGACCCGGACCTGCTCGTTCTTCACCTTCGGTTTGGCGGCGTCCTTGGCCGGCGGGGTCACCTCGGTGTCGGAGCGGATCGCCTCGAACAGGGTGGCGGCCTCGGGCTTCCAGACGACCCGGTTCTTGTCGGCCGGGTCGGGCATCCACGGGACGGTGATGGCCTGCAGGCCCTTGGCGGTGAGCTTCTTCGCGCTCTGGGCGATCTCCATCATGCGGTTGACGTTGAGGTGGCTGTCCATGGTGAGCGAGCCGGCCGCGGCCTGCAGGAAGGAGCTCAGCTTGATCGGGTCGGTCAGCAGGTCGGAGCCGGTGGCCTTCTTCATCACCTGGTTGAGGAAGACCTGCTGCCGCTTGATCCGGCTGAGGTCGCTGCCGTCGCCCATCTGATAGCGGGCCCGGACGTAGGCGAGGGCGGTCTCGCCCTTCACGACGTGGGTGCCGGCCTTGAGGTTCAGCTTGGCCTTGGGGTCCACCACGTCCTTGGAGACGCAGATCGGGACGCCGCCCAGCGCGTCCACGATGTTCTTGAACCCGGAGAAGTCGACCTTGACGAAGTGGTCGATGTGGATCTGGGTCAGCGACTCGATCGTCCGCCACGTGCAGGCGATGCCGCCCTCGTTGAACGTCGCGTTGATCATCTTGAGGCCGGGGGGAATGATCGCCTTGGTCTGGGGACTCTTGCACTGGGGGACCTGGACCATGGAGTCCCGGGGGAAGCTGAGCAGGGTCGCCCTGTCGCGGTCCGGGGATATGTGGAGCAGCATGATCGTGTCGGTCCGCTCGCCCAGGCCCTGCATGTGCTGGCCGTACCTCTTGTTGCCGGCGCCCTCGCGGGAGTCGGAGCCGACGATGAGCACGTTGAGCGCGCCGGTCTCCGGCGGGCGGTTGTTGCCCAGCTCGGCGTCGAGGTCGACCTTCTTAAACTTGTCCTCGATGTCGTGGTAGACCTTGTAGCCGCCCAGGGTGCCCAGGACCAGCAGGCCGGTCACCCCGATGCCGATCCAGCGGCTCAGGCTCAGCCCGCCGCGCCGCGGTGACCTTCCGGACGAGCGGCGGGACGCCGGGGGCTCCTCGGGCGGAGGCCGGTCGTCACCGCCCGACCGCCGCGCGGCCCTGCGGCCGGGCCCGGTGGGCTCGGCCCTGCGGTCCTTCACAGCGACTTGCCGATGGTCGCTCATGCGATCTCCTCGCCTGGCGGCAACGTCCGGTGCTGTCTCAGCTCGCTCATTGCGCCCAAAGAGTAGGTCACGAGACGAGTGCCGGACGACATGATGATGTGAACTTGGTCATGACAGCCCTGACAGCCCCCGTGAATGATCCGCGGACAGCATACTCAGATACGGACATTTCTTGGAATGTTATGTAACGAAGGTTTAGAGGCTATAAAAGCGGCGGCAAGGCAGGCCGCCGGGACGGCGGGCAGCACGTAGCGGTAGTCGAACTCCGCCACCGCGGGGGGCATGACGAGCAACGACACCGCCGTCGCCCACGGCAGCGGCCACACCGCCGACCCGGCCCCGGCCGCCTCCACGGGTCCCCACCGGAGCCGCCACGAGCGCCCCGCCGGCCCTCGTCGCAGCCGCCACGACCCCCCGGTACGGCCCCCGGCCGGGCCCCCCGGATCCGTCGCACCGCCCCGCGGCCTCCGCCGCAGCCACCGCGCCGCCGCCGTCACCGGCGGGATGAGGACGATCACCAGCACCGCCGTGCCGGGCAGCCGGGCGACGCGCTGGTAGGCGCGCATCCAGCCCGCGTACGGCTCGGCGATCCGGACGTCGACCGGCCCCCGCTCGTAGCGCCGGGCGCACTCGGCGCCCACCGTGGCCGGGTAGCGGCCCGGGGGCGGGGGCGGCGTCGCGGGGAACTCGTAGTAGCCGTAGACCTCCGCGTCGGGGTAGACCGGGCGGCCCGGGGTGAAGGAGCGGGCCAGCTCCGACAGCACCGAGCCGAGATAGTCGAGCGGCTGGCGGGCGATGGCCAGCGACGCGAACCGCCCGGCCAGCGCCTCGTTCTCCTCGGTGAAGGTGATTCCGGGCAGCCTGACCAGCGGCGAGTCCTTGCTCCAGACGTACTCCTGGGCCGGGGGCCGCTCCGCGGGCGGGCGCGGGTCGCACAGCACCGCCAGGTCGGCCGGCGGTCTCATCACCGCGCAGTCGGCGAAGGTCATCGTCTTGCCGTACAGGAAGACGCCGTTCGCGCCCACCAGCCCGAACCGCTGGTAGGTGGCGTGGAACCAGAGGCCGTACCCGGCGATCGGCACCAGCGCCGCGGCGACCATCACCCCGGCGGTGAGCACCCGGCCCCGCGCCCGGTAGATCAGCCAGGCCGCGAAGAGCGCGACCAGCGGCAGGCCGACCGTCCTGGTCAGCGTCGCCGCCGCCACCAGCAGGCCGATCCCACCCGCCGCCACCAGCCCTCCCGCCCGGATCCCCGGCACGCCGGACCCGCCCGCCGTACGGCTCCGCGCACCGGACGGGCCCCGGTCCGGATCGGACGAACCAGACGGAACCGGTCCGGTCGCCCGGGACACGGCGAGGCATACGGCCGACATGACCAGGGTGGCGAACAATGTGTCTGAGACGAGCAGGTGCTCCAGCTCGATCTGGTAGGCGTCCAGGAGCGGAGGAACCGACGCGAGCACCGCCGCCCAGCCCGGGGCGCCCAGCCGCCGGGCGGTGAGGTAGACGAGCACGCCGACCAGGAGACCCAGCAGGTGCTGGACCGACGCGACGAGGGCGAAGCTGTGGAAGGGCTCGAACAGCCGCAGGAACATGGAGTACCCGGCCGGCCGGACCAGGTCGGGCCGGGGCTTCAGGGCGGTGACGACGTAGGTGTAGGAGTCGGGGAACCACAGCGCGGGCCGGTATCCCAGCACGGTGACCACCCGCAGGGCGGTCCCGAGGCCCAGCACGCCCAGAAACCACCGGTGACGCCGCACCCCTCGGGTCACGCCGCGCGGGAGCCGTCCACGCGCCCACCCGCCCGCCTCCCGCAGGAAACGCCGGTATCGCCGCACCCGCCCGCCCACGTCCAGCCCCCTTCGCGCGCTGCGTACGCTACCGGCTCCGACCCGGGCCCCGCGCCCGGCGCGACACCCGGTCCGGCGGCCGGTGTCACGCCGGACGCGACACCCGGTCCGGCGGCCGGCGTGACACCGGACGCGACGCCCGCCCCGGCTCCGGACGCGACGCCCGGCCCCGCGGCCCGTCGCCGCCGGTTCCGGCCGCCGCTACGCTCGGGTCCAGCCATGAGCCCGTCACCACCCTCGACGCCGGTCGCCGACGCCGGCCCGCGAGACCGCGCGCACCGGCCCTCGGCGGGCACCGTGCTCGCCGTGCTGTCGGCCGCGCCCGCGCTCGTGCTGGCGGGCTGGCTGCTGGCCGGGCTGCCGCTGCTGCTGCTCGGCTGGTTCCGGCCGCTCGCCGCGGTGCCGCTGGGCCTGTTCGCCGCCGTCGTCCTGTGCGGGTACGGCCTGCGCCGCCTGCCCGAGACGGTCGAGGCGACGGCCCGGCAGACCGGCGCGGTCATCGCGGTGGCCCTGGGCTCCGCGGTCTTCAACGCCGTCTTCCACAGCGAGCAGCTCGTCGTCCGCCGCGACCCCGCCACCTACGCGCAGACCACGGTCTGGCTGGCCCGCCACGGCTCGCTGCCGATCCCGCGGGACGCCGCGGCCCTCGGCGGCCCCGACCCGGCGCTCCTGTTCGACAGCGCGGGCTTCTACAGCTCGGGCGGCGCGGTCGTGCCGCAGTTCATGCCGGGGCCGCCGCTGCTGTACGCGTTCGGCCACTGGCTGGGCGGCCTGACCGGGATCCTCCTCGCGCCGCCCGTCCTGGGGGCGCTGGCGGTGCTGGTCGTCGCCGGGCTGACCGCCAGGCTGGCGGGCGGGCGCTGGGCGCCGGTCGCGGCGCTGCTGCTCGCGGTGAGCCTCCCCTTCCTCTACACCGCACGCACCACGTTCAGCGAGATCCCGTCCCTCATCCTGATCTTCGGCGGCCTCGTCCTGCTGCACGACGCCCGGACCAGGCTCCGCGCCGGGGTCACCGGCATCGGCTACCTGCCCGCCACGCCCTCCGCCGAGCGGCCCGGAGCGGTCCGGGAGGCCCAGCCGCGCGCCGCGCTGATCGGGGCGGCCCTGGCCGGGCTGGTGTTCGGGCTGGCGGTCCTGGTCAGGATCGACGGACTGCGCGACGTGCTGCCGGTGCTCGTCTACGCCGGGCTGCTCATCGCCATGGGCCGGACCGGCCTGCGCGACGAGGGACGGCTCGGCCTCCCGCTGCTCGGCGGGCTCGTCGTGGGCACCGGGCTGGGGGTCGCCGCCGGCTACCTGCTGTCGCGGCCGTATCTGAGATACCTGTCCAGCTCGCTCACGCCGCTGCTGCTCATCTGCGGCGCGGTCGTGGCCCTCACCGTCGTGGCCGCGCTGCTGGCCCGGCCGCTCGCCGCCGCGCTGCGCCGGGTCGCGGCGCTGCGGTGGCTGCCGGAGATCGTCGCCGGCCTGGTGGTCGCGGTGATGGCGGCCTTCGCCGCCCGGCCGTGGCTGCAGCAGGTCACCCGGGTGCCGACCACGCAGGCCGACCGGCTGAACGCCCTGTTCATCAGGACCACCCAGCGGGCCAACGGCCTGCCGGTGGACGGCACCCGCCTGTACTACGAGGACTCCCTGCACTGGGTGATGTGGTACATCGGGGTGCCCGCCGTGGTGCTCGCCACGCTGGCCGCGGCCGTCCTGGCCCGCAGGCTCGCCCGCGGCACCGGGTTCGGCTGGCTGCTGCCGCTGGCCGTGATCGGCTGGACCACCGTCACGACCCTCTACCGCCCGGCCATCACCCCCGACCACCCCTGGGCCTCCCGGCGGCTGGTCCCGGTCGTCGTGCCCGGCCTGATCCTGCTCGCCGTGTGGGGCCTGCGCTGGACGCGCGACAAGATCCGCCGGATGGGCTACGGCCCGGCCGCGCAGCGGAACCTGACCGCCGTGGGCATGGCGCTGCTCGTCGTCCCCGCCGCCGTCACCTCGATCGGCACGGCCTTCACCCCGATCGAGCGGGGCGAGCGCGCGGCCGTCGAGGCGATGTGCGCGGCCCTGCCCGGACGGGCCTCGGTGCTGATCGTCGAGCGGGTCACCGCCGAACGGCTGACCCAGGTGGTCCGGGGGACCTGCGGCGTCCCGACCGGGCGGGTCGCCCCGCTGTGGGGCTCCGACGTCGCAGGGAAGGCCGACGTGCTGCGCCTGGCCGCCCGGATCCGCGCCGCCGGCCGCGTCCCCGTCCTGCTCGCCGTCAAGGAGAGCCAGCTCACCCGGTACGGCGGCACGCCCGTCCAGGTGATGGCGCTGCGCACCCGCCAGGACGAGCGCTCCCTCGTCAGCCCCCCGGACGGCACCTGGTCCACCGCCATCGACGCCTGGATGACCGTCCCCGTGGAGAACCCTCCTCCCGGATCCTGACCGGCCGCTCTCCGCCCGGTGTCCCTCCGCCGGGCGACCCCTTCGGGAGGTGCCCGGGTCGGGTGATGTGCCACGGGGCTCGGCTAGGCTGAGTATCCTCGCCGGACGTGAGTACGCCCGAGACGACCTCCGAGAGTGGACCAGCCGTGGACGCAACGCCGTACGTGACGATCGTTCTGCCCTGTTACAACGAGCAGGACCACGTCATCGACGAGGTCGAGCGCATCTGCGCCGCCATGGACGCCAGCGGTTACACCTACGAGCTCGTGGCCGTCGACGACTGCTCCACCGACCAGACCCTGGCCAGGCTCCAGGAGGCCGCGCCGCGGTTTCCGAACATGCGGATCAGGGCGTTCCACCGCAACGGCGGGTCGGGCACGGTCCGCAGGATCGGCACCCAGGAGGCCCGCGGCGAGATCGTCGTGTGGACCGACGCCGACATGACCTACCCCAACGAGCGGATCCCCGAGCTGGTCCAGCTCCTGGAGAAGGACTCCACGATCGACCAGGTCGTGGGCGCCCGGACCACCGAGGAGGGCTCGCACAAGTTCCTGCGGGTTCCGGCCAAGTGGTTCATCCGCAAGGTGGCCGAGCGGCTGGCCGGGCAGCGGATCCCCGACCTCAACTCGGGGCTGCGGGCGTTCCGCAAGTCGGTCGCCAGGCCCTACCTGCGGCTGCTGCCGCCCGGGTTCTCCTGCGTCACCACGATCACGCTGTCGTTCCTGTCGAACCAGCACGACGTCTACTACCTGCCGATCGAGTACAGCAAGCGGGCCGGGAAGTCGAAGTTCAGTTTCATCTCCGACGCCTACCGTTACATCCTGCAGGTGCTGCGGATGGTGATGTACTTCAACCCGCTGAAGGTCCTGATGCCGCCGGCCATCTGGCTGGTCTGCATCGGTATCGTCAAGGGGATCTACGACAACGTCCTTCACCCCTTCTACCTCGCCAGCAACACCATCGTGATCTTCCTCTCCGGGTTGCTCATCGGCTCGCTGGCGCTGCTGGCCGACCTCATCGTGCGGTCCAGGAGCGAGTAGATGCGCATCGCGATCGTCGGGCCGGTCCACCCGTACAAGGGCGGCGGCGCCGCGCACACCGCCGAGCTGGCGCACCGGCTGCGCGACGCCGGGCACGACGTGGTGGTCGAGACGTGGCGGGCGCAGTACCCGTCGTTCCTCTACCCCGGGCAGCAGACCGTGGACACCCCGGACGAGCGGCCGTTCCCGAACGTCCGCCGTGACCTCGACTGGCGGCGGCCCGACGGCTGGTTCCGCGCCGGACGCCGCCTCGCGGGCGCCGACCTGGTGATCCTGGTGCTGCTCAGCTCGGTGCAGGTGCCGCCCTACCTCGGCATCCTGTCCGGCCTGCGGCGGCGCACCCGGGTGGTGGCGCTGTGCCACAACGTGCTGCCGCACGAGCGCAAGCCGTACGACGAGCCGCTGGTGCGGGCGCTGCTGCGCCGGGTGGACGGCGTGTTGACGCACTCGGAGAAGCAGGCCGGGCTGGCCCGCGGGCTGACGTCCGCCCCGGTGAAGGTCGCCGAGATGGCGCCGCACCTGCCGCGGGGACTCCGCGAGAGCGGACACGTCGAGGGCGTCTCGAACCGGCTGCTGTTCTTCGGCCTGGTCCGGCCGTACAAGGGGCTCGACCTGCTGATCCGCGCGCTGCCCGAGGGCGTGTCGCTGCGGGTGGCCGGGGAGTTCTGGGGGGTCCGCGAGAAGATCGAGGCGCTCGTCAGCGAGCTGGGGCTGACCACCCGGGTGGAGCTGCGGCCCGGTTACGTCGCCGACGAGGACCTCCCGGCGCTGTTCGCCGACGTGGACGCGCTGGTCCTGCCCTACCGCGGCGGTACGGCCAGCCAGCAGGTGTGGCTCGGCCACGAGCTGGGGGTGCCGGTGATCGCCACCCGGGTCGGCACGCTCGCCGACCACGTCACCGACGGCGTGGACGGCCTGCTCGTCGAGCCGGGGTCGGTGGAGGCGCTGCGCGCGTCGCTGGAGAGGTTCTACCGGCCGGGCGAGCCCGAGCGGCTGCGCGCCGGGGTCAAGGCCGTCGACCCCGACCCCTACTGGGCGGCGTACGCCGACGCGCTGGTCTCCGCCGGGGCCTGAGCCCGCGCCCGGCGGCCGAGCAGCCAGCCGATCCCGGCCCAGGCCAGGTCGGTGAGGGTGAAGGCCAGCCGGGAGACGAGGGCGACGACGGCGACGACCGCGACCGTCCGCGCCGAGGTCAGGCCGCCCTCCTCCTGGCTCAGCCCCGACATGAGGGCCGCGGCCATCGCGGCCTCGCGCACGCCCACCCCCGCCGGGACGACCGCGATCAGCAGTCCGGTGGCCCAGGCGGCGGCGTAGGCCCCGGCGCCGAGCGCGTAGAGGGAGAAGTCGCCGGTCAGGTCGCCCAGGACGAGCCAGGCGTGCAGGCCGTACAGCAGCCAGCCGAGGAGGGTCCAGCCGAGGGCGGAGAGCAGGGCGCGGCCGGGCAGGACCCGCTCGACCGGCTCCCGGCGGGCGATCCGCAGCGCGAGGTTCAGCCCCCAGGTGAGGACCTTCGGGTGCAGGCAGACCGCGATCACCGGGATGATCAGGACGAGATACCACGTCCGCCCGGCCATCGACCGGGCGGTGAACGGCAGCGTGGCGGCGGCGAGGCCGACCGCGCAGCCCAGCGAGACCAGCAGGGCCATCGAGGTGGCGCTGAAGGTGCGCCGGGGCGGGCAGCCGTGGTCGCGGCCCAGCTCCATCATCGCCGCGTAGGCCCAGACGGACCCGGGGACGTACTTGCCGAGCTGCCCCACGAACAGCACGCGCGCGGCCACGCGCATCGGCAGCGGCGAGCCGAGCCCGGCGACCACCCGCTGCCAGGCGACGAGCATGCAGGCCGCCCCGGCCATCACCGACGCCCAGGCCCCGGCGACCGACCACCACGACAGCTCCGTCAGCGCGCGGCGGGTGTCGTCCCAGTTCCGGGCCAGGCCGTAGCCGAGGAAACCGACGGCGACGAGGGCGAGAAGGACCCGCAGCAGGCGGCTTGCCCGGATTCGGTGGAGCATGCGCACACAGTACGGCCGGGACCGTACCGGGCGGTAGGCAGCGGGCGCGCCGGTACGCTTGGGCGGCATGGCGGCGCGGACGAGAACGCGCCGCCGGGCGACCGACGACGGACGACGGGCCGGACGCGCCGGGTGACGGCGCGGGGCGAGTGGGAAGCGGTGGACGACTCTGTGAGCGGAGAGGCGAGCGGGAGGCCAGGAGGCGGGGCGAGCGGGGAGCGTCAGGCCCAGCTCGAGTACTCCGAGTTCCAGGCGGCGATGCTGGACGAGGAGAAGCGCCGCCGCAAGGCCGCGAAGATCGTGGCGGTGCTGGGCCACTTCCTCGGCCGCGACAAGGACGTCCTCGAAGGGCTGACCGTCGCCGACATCGGCTGCTCCGCCGGGTTCATCGCCGACGAGCTGGCCTCCGCGGGCGCGCGCCGCACCTTCGGCGTCGACATCGACGTGCCCGGCCTGCGCCGGGCGGCGCAGCGGTTCGGCGACCGGGTCCGGTTCGTGTGCGCCGACGGCACCGCGCTGCCGTTCCCCGACTCCTCGGTCGACGTGCTGGTGTTCAACCACATCTACGAGCACGTCGTCGACCCCGACGCGATCATGGCCGAGATGCACCGGGTGCTGGCCGACGGCGGCGTCCTGTACCTCGGGCTGGGCAACCGGCTCGGGGTGATGGAGCCGCACTACAAGCTGCCGTTCCTGTCCTACCTGCCGCCCGCGCTGGCCGACCGCTACGTGCGTCTCTCCGGCCGGGCCGACAGCTACTACGAGCGCTACCGCACCCGCCGCGGCCTGCGGAGGATGGTCCGGGGGTTCACGGTGTGGGACTACACCTTCCCGGTGCTCGCCACCCCCGCCGCCTTCGCCGGGTCGGAGCTGTTCCCGGGCGTCGCGGGCCGCGCGGCCACCGCCGTGCTGTCCCGGCTGCCCCGCCCCGTCCTGCGGGCGCTGCTGCCGGTGGTGCCGACCTACCTGTGGGTGGCGACCAAGGGCGGCCGCCGCCCGGCCGGGCCGCCGCTGCCCCAGCCGCCCGAACCGGTGGCCACCCGGTGAGCCCCATGGGAGATCCCGTGAGTCCCGTGGCCGGGCCGTGACGGCCGGGGGAGGCCGCATGCCGACGGAGAGGCCCGAGGGCCGCGGGGAAGAGGACGCCGTCAGGCCCGCCGGGCGGGCCAGGCCGCTGCGCAGGCTGGTCCGCGTCGCGTTCCTGCTCGTCGCCCTGGGGTTCGGGGCGTGGGCGGTGGCGAAGCAGTGGACGGAGATCAGCGCCGGCTTCGCCCGCCTGTCCTGGCCGTCGCTCGTGCTGTCGCTGGTCGCGGTGGTCGCGGCGCTGGGCGGCGGCATGATGACGTGGCGGGCGCTGCTGGCCGACCTCGGCTCGCCGCTGCCGGTGCGCGCCGGGGCGAAGGTCTTCTTCGTCGGTCAGCTCGGCAAGTACATCCCCGGCTCGCTGTGGCCGGTGCTCGCGCAGATGGAGATGGGCCGGGAGCTGGGCGTGCCCCGGCCGCGCAGCGCGGCGGCGTTCTTCCTGACGCTGCCGGTGCAGCTGGCCAGCGGGCTGGTCGTCTCGGCGGTGACGCTGCTGGTCGCCCTGCCGGGGGCGGCGATGCCGTACGCCTGGGTGTTCCTGCTGGTACCGGTGCTGGCGGTGGCGTTCGAGCCGCGCGTGGTCAACGCGGTCCTCGGGTTCGGGCTGCGCAAGCTGGGCCGCGGGCCGCTGGAGCGCCCGCTCACCCGCCGGGGCATGCTCACCGCGCTGGGCTGGGCGACGATCGGCTGGATCGCCTACGGCCTGCACCTGGCGGTGCTCGTGACGCAGCTCGGCCCCTCCGGGATGTCGGCGGTGCTGTTCTCCATCGGGGCGTTCGCGCTGTCGTGGTGCCTGGGCATCATGACGTTCGTGGTCCCGGCCGGCGCGGGGGTGCGCGAGGTGGCGATGGTGGCAGTCATGGCGCCGGTCCTGGACCGGGGGTCGGCCATCGCGGTGGCGCTCTGCTCCCGGGTCGTGATCATCATCGGCGACCTCGTCTGCGCGGGGGCGGCGGGGCTGGCGGCGCGGCGCGAGGTGCCCTCCCCGCACGACGCCGCCCGGGAAGAACCCGCCTGAGCCGTATGGGACCCGGGTGGCCGGCGGGCCGGGCCTGCGGGGCCGGGAGTAGCCGCGGACCCGCCTGAGCCGTATGGGACCCGGGTGGGCCGTGCAGGGAGGACCCGTCCGAGCCGGGTGAGCGCGGGTGGGCCGTACGGGAGGATCCGGGTGAGCCGCACGGGGAGGACTCGTGTGATTCGTCGCACGTTTCCTGAGGCTCTGGCAATAGAGTGAGGGACTGGAGAGGGGCGGCCCTTCCGCGCGCATCCCACCGAACCCTTTGGGGGGAGTGATCCTCGGTGACGTTCCGGGTGCTTGTGGACGCGGCCGCGGTCCCTGCGGATCGCGGCGCACTGATCAGATACGTCGACGGGCTGGTCGCGGCCCTCGACCGGGGCGGCGCGGACCTCGCGATAGTCTGCCAGCGCGCCGACGGCGAGCGGTACGCCGCGCTCGCCCCGTCGGCGCGGATCCTCACCGGCCCGCTGCGGATCGCCAACCGCGCGGCCAGGCTGGCGTGGGAGCAGACCGGGCTGCCGGTCCTGGCCCGGCAGGTCGGCGCCACGGTGATCCACGCTCCTTACTACTCGATGCCGCTGCGCTCGGGCCTGCCGACCGTGGTGACCGTCCACGACGTCACCTGCTTCACCGAGCCCGCCCAGCACGACCCGTTCAAGGCGTCCTTCTTCCGCTCGGCGACCCGCACGGCCGTACGGCACGCCGCGCGGGTGATCGTGCCCTCCAAGGCGACGAGGGACGAGCTGGTCCGGGTGCTGGCGGCCGACCCGACCCGGATCGACGTCGCCTACCACGGCGTGGACCCCGCCCTCTTCCACCCGCCGTCCGCGCGGGAGGTCAGGCACGCCGCCGACCGGCTCGGCCTGCACGGCACCCCCTACGTGGCCTTCCTCGGCCCGCTGGAGCCGCGCAAGAACGTCCCGAACCTCGTCCGCGGCTTCGTCCGCGCCGTCGGCGACCTGCCCTCGCCCCCCGCGCTGGTGCTGGCCGGGGGCGCGGCCGGCGCCCGCGACTCCGGCGTGGAGGACGCGGTGCGCGAGGCGCCGTCGCGCCTGCGGGTGCTGATGCCGGGGTATCTCGCCTTCACCGACCTGTGCGGCTTCTTCGGCGGGGCGGCGGTGGCGGCCTTCCCCTCCCGGGGCGAGGGCTTCGGCCTGCCGGTGCTGGAGGCGATGGCCTGCGGCGCCCCGGTGCTCACCACGCACCGCACCTCGCTGCCGGAGGTGGGAGGCGACGCGGTAGCCTACACGGAGCCGGACGACGTCAGCATCGGCGAGGCGCTGCGCGCGCTGCTGGCCTCCGGGGAGCGCCGCCGGGCGCTCTCGGCGGCCGGACCGGCCCGTGCCAGGGAGTTCACCTGGGAGGCCTCCGCCGAGGCGCACGTCGTGTCGTATCGGCGCGCGGCCGAATAGTGAGCTAACCTCGCGGGATGATGGAAACCCCTTTGCCGGATCTTGAGGCGATCCTCCTTGTCGGTGGACAGGGCACGCGCCTCCGTCCGCTGACCCTCGGCACGCCCAAGCCGCTGCTGCCCACGGCGGGGGTTCCCTTTCTCGCGCACCAGCTCTCGCGGGCCCGGTCGTTCGGCGTGCGGCGCATCGTGTTCGCCACCTCCTACCGGGCGGAGATGTTCTCCGAGGCGTTCGGGGACGGCTCGGCGTTCGGTCTCTCGCTGGAGTACATGACCGAGGAGACGCCGCTCGGCACCGGCGGCGCGATCCGCAACGCCGCCGAGGCGCTGACCTGCGGCCCCGACGCGCCGGTGCTGGTGCTCAACGGCGACATCCTGTCCGGTCACGACATCGGCGCGCAGGTCGCCCTGCACGTCGAGCGGCGGGCCGCCGTCACCCTGCACCTGACCGAGGTGGACGACCCGACGCGCTTCGGGTGCGTGCCGACCGACGACGAGGGCCGGGTGACCGCCTTCCTGGAGAAGACCCCCAATCCGGTCACCAACCGGATCAACGCCGGCTGCTACGTCTTCACCCGCTCGGTGATCGACACGATCCCGGCCGGCGAGGTCGTCTCGGTCGAGCGGGAGACCTTCCCCTCGATGATCGAGTCGGGCGCCCCGGTGCTCGGGTACGCCGACGCCTCCTACTGGCTCGACGTGGGCACGCCCGCCGCGTTCGTCAAGGGCTCACGCGACCTGGTCCTCGGCCGCCTCCACTCGCCGGCCCTGCCCGGTCCCACCGGTGAGTTCCTCGCCCTGCCCGGCGCGGTGATCTCGCCCGAGGCGAAGGTCGAGGGCGGCTCGACGGTGGGCGCCCGCGCGGTCGTGGAGTCCGGCGCGCAGGTCTCCGGCAGCGTGCTGAGCGACGAGTGCGTGGTCCACGAGGGGGCTACGGTGGTCGACTCGGTGATCGGGGTCGGCGCCGAGATCTTCCCGGGCGCGGTCCTGCGGGGAGCGGTGATCGGCGACGGCGCGGTGGTCGGCCCCGGCAACGAGCTTCTGGCGGGCAGCCGCCTCTGGCCGGGCGTGGTGCTGCCGGAGTGCGCCGTCCGCTTCTCCAGCGACGTCTGACCCGGGCCACGGGCAGCGGCGGGAAGCGGCATGGGAGGGCGTTTCCGCAGGGGTCCCGGCTCGGCCTGGCCGCCGCGCGGCGCGGGCGGCTCCGGGGCGGTCACGCGGCCGGTCGGGACGCCCGGCGAGGCGCTCGGACCAGCCGGTGACGCGCTCCGTCCGTCCGGGACCGGGACGGCTCCGGTCCGGACCGGCCCGGCGGCGGGCGGCGGGCCGAAGCGGCGTGAGTGGCCGCTGGACCGGCCGCTGGAGCTGGAGCTGACCCTGGCGCCGCACCGGCGGGGCGTCGGTGATCCCGCCTGGCGGATGACCCCCGACGGGGCGGTCTGGCGGACGTCCCGCACCCCCGACGGGCCCGGCACCCTCCGGGTCTCGCTGCGGCACGGCCGGGTCAGCGGCGCCGCGTGGGGAGCGGGGGCCGGATGGCTGCTGGAGACCCTGCCGGCGCTGCTCGGCGACGGCGACGACCCCGAGGGGCTCGTCCCGGCGCACGAGGTGGTCCGCGTCGCCGCCGGACGGCACGCGGGACTGCGGATCGGGCGCACGTTCCGGGTGCTGGAGGCGCTGGTGCCCGCCGTACTGGAGCAGAAGGTCGTGACGGCCGAGGCGTGGCGGGCGTGGCGGTGGCTGCTGCACCGGTACGGCGAGCCCGCCCCGGGCCCCGCACCCGAGGGGATGCGGGTCTTCCCCGCCCCCGAGGTGTGGCGGTCGATCCCCTCGTGGGACTGGCACCGGGCGGGGGCCGAGGCCGTACGGGCGCGGACGATCGCGAACGCCGCGTGGCACGCCGCCAAGCTGGAGGCGGTCTCGGACAGCGCCGGGGCCGACCGGCTGCTGCGGGCGCTGCCCGGGGTGGGGGTGTGGACGTCCGCGGAGGTGCGGCAGCGCTCGCACGGTGACGCGGACGCGGTGTCGGTGGGCGACTTCCACCTGCCGTCGCTGGTCGGCTGGTCGCTGGCGCGGGAGCGGACCGACGACGCGGGGATGCTGCGGCTGCTGGCCCCCTACCGGGGCCACCGGCACCGGGTCAGCCGGCTGCTGGCGCTGTGCGGTGAGCGGCCGCCCGCTCGCGGGCCGCGGCTCGCCGCGCGCGACTTCCGCTCGTTCTGAGCGTTCTGGCCGGGAGGCGGTCCGCGAAGGCCGGGGTGGGCTGCCAGTCACGGCCGTCGCGCGAGTCGGCTCCGGCCAGCGGGCCGAGGACGGCGACGAGGCCGAGGGCGAGAAGAAACCAGATCATCATCGACTCCTGTGAGGGATCTCCGGGGGGAACTCCTCCAATATATGTTTACGCATGCATTTACGTCTATCGAGATTTCCTTGGCTTGACGATTCAGCTTTGCTGAAGAGTCGAGGGGGTGATCCGGACCCGCGGCGGGCGGGCCGGGGGCCGGGCCGTAATGTGCCCCCATGAGCGTGAACCCCACCGACACCGCGATGCGGCGAGCCCTGGCCCGTGCCCGGGACGGCAAGACCCTCGACGTCACCGAGGCCACCGTCCTGCTGCACGCGACCGGAGAGCACCTCGACGCCCTGCTGGAGCACGCCGGGCGGGTCCGCGACGCGGGCCTCGCCGCCGCCGGACGGCCGGGGGTCGTCACCTACAGCCGCAAGGTCTTCATCCCGCTGACCCGGCTCTGCCGCGACCGGTGCGGCTACTGCACGTTCGCCGTCGCCCCGCACCGGCTGGAGAGCATGTACCTCGGCCCCGACGAGGTGCTGGACATCGCCCGGCGAGGCGCGGAGCTGGGCTGCAAGGAGGCGCTGTTCACCCTCGGCGACCGGCCCGAGGACCGCTGGCCCCAGGCCCGCGAGTGGCTGCACGCCCACGGCTACGACGACACCCTCTCCTACGTCCGCGCCATGGCGATCCGGGTCCTGGAGGAGACCGGGCTGCTGCCGCACCTGAACCCGGGCGTGCTGTCCTGGCGCGACCTGCAGCGGCTCAAGCCGGTCGCGCCGTCGATGGGCATGATGCTGGAGACCGTCTCGCGGCGGCTGTTCGAGGAGAAGGGCGGCCCCCACTACGGCTCGCCCGACAAGGACCCCGCGGTACGGCTGCGCGTCCTGGAGGACGCCGGGCGCACGAACGTGCCGTTCACCAGCGGCGTCCTCATCGGCATCGGCGAGACCGTCGCCGAGCGCGCCGAGTCGCTGTTCGCGCTGCGCGCCGTGGCCCGCGAGTACGGCGGGCTCCAGGAGGTCATCGTCCAGAACTTCCGCGCCAAGCCCGACACGGCGATGCGCGGCATGCCCGACGCCGACCTGCGGGAACTCGCCGCCACGATCGCGGTGGCCCGGCTGGTGCTCGGGCCGCGCGTGCGGCTGCAGGCCCCGCCCAACCTGGTGGACGGCGAGCACGCCCTGATGATCCGGGCCGGCATCGACGACTGGGGCGGCGTCTCCCCGCTGACGCCCGACCACGTCAACCCCGAACGCCCCTGGCCGCAGATCGACGACCTCGCCGCCCGCACCGCCGCCGCCGGGTTCGCCCTGCGCGAGCGGCTGACGATCTACCCCGAGTACGTGCTGGCCGGCGAGCCGTGGCTCGACCCCCGGCTGCGCGGGCACGTGGCCGCCCTCGCCGACCCGGAGACCGGCCTGGCCCGCGAGGGCGTGACGCCGGCGGGCCGCCCCTGGCAGGAGCCGGACGGCGGATTCGCCGCGGCGGGCCGTACCGACCTGCACACGGCCGTGGACACCGAGGGGCGCAGCCGCGACCGCCGCGACGACTTCGACCACGTCTACGGCGACTGGGACGCCCTGAGGGACCGCCTGCCCGCGGGCCCGCCGTCCGGGGACCGCGCCGGGCGGGCGCCCGCGGCGCTGCTGGGGGAGGTGTCGGAGGCGCTGCGGCGGGCCGCGTCCGACCCGGCCGGGCTGACCGAGGAGCAGGCGCTCGTCCTCCTCGACACCGCCGGCGACGCCGACGGCGCGGGCGCGGACGACGCCGCTCTCGACGAGCTGTGCCGGATCGCCGACGACCTGCGCCGCCAGGCCGCCGGGGACGACGTGACCTACGTCGTCAACCGGAACGTCAACTTCACCAACGTCTGCTACACCGGCTGCCGGTTCTGCGCCTTCGCGCAGCGCCGTACCGACGCCGACGCCTACACGCTCAGCCTGGAGCAGGTCGCCGACCGCGCCTGGGAGGGCTGGGAGGCCGGGGCGACCGAGGTGTGCATGCAGGGCGGCATCCACCCCGACCTGCCGGGCGACGCCTACTTCGACCTCGCCCGCGCGGTCAAGGCCCGGGTGCCCGGTATGCACCTGCACGCCTTCTCGCCGATGGAGGTCGTCAACGGCGCGAGCCGGCTCAACGTGTCCGTCGAGGAGTGGCTCGCCGGGGCCAGGGCGGCGGGCGTGGACTCCCTGCCGGGGACCGCCGCCGAGATCCTCGACGACGACGTGCGGTGGGTGCTGACCAAGGGCAAGTTGCCCGCCGCGGAGTGGGTCGAGGTGATCACCACCGCCCACCGGCTCGGGATCCCGACGACGGCCACGATGATGTACGGCCACGTGGACACCCACGCCCACTGGGTGCGGCACATCCGGCTGATCCGCCGCATCCAGGAGGAGACCGGCGGCTTCACCGAGTTCGTGCCGCTGCCGTTCGTCCACACCAGCGCCCCCATCTACCTCGCCGGGATCGCCAGGCCCGGCCCGACGGCGCGGGAGAACCGGGCCGTGCACGCGCTGGCCCGCGTCCTGCTGCACGGCGCGATCGCCAACGTCCAGTGCTCCTGGGTCAAGCTCCGCGACGACCTGTGCCGCCAGGTGCTCCAGGGCGGCGTCAACGACCTCGGCGGCACGCTGATGGAGGAGACGATCAGCCGCATGGCCGGCTCCGAGAACGGCTCCTTCAAGACGATCACCGAGATCGCGGCGATGGTCGCCCCCACCGGCCGCCCGGTCCGCCAGCGCACCACCTCCTACGGCGTGCCGGACGCGGAACGGCTGGCCGCCGCCGCGGCGAGCGACGGCGTCTGCCGCAGCGTACGGTCCCCGCTCCCGCTGGAGACGCGCTGATCCGGGCGGCCGGTTCGGTGCCGGACGCCCGGCTCGGCACCGGGCGTCCGGCCCGGCCGGCTCGGCCGGTTCAGTCCCCGCGGCGAAGATCGCGTAGGAACGGGTTGGAGTCCGGGCCGGCGTGCAGCTCCACGGTGTCGGAGCTGTACGGCGTGGCCATCGCGACGATGTAGTCGTCCTTGATCCGGTCCGGGCCGACGGGGGAGCTGACGCCGCTGCCGTCGGCGTTGTTCTCCATCAGGAAGTACCGGATCTTCAGTCCGCGCCGGGCCAGTTCGGCCCTGACCTCCGCGACCGTCCTGCCCCGCACCGGATAGCCGTCCACGGACGCGGTGTCGACGGCCTCGTTGACGGTGGACAGGCCCGCGTAGGGCTCGCCGGGCGCGGCCGGTCGGCCGATGCGCACGGAGATCTTCCCCGTGTAGTCGGCGGGGAAGGTCACCTTTCCGCACCACGCGGATCCGCAGGGCCCCTCCGGCTCGTAGGTCACCCCCGTGCCCGGCGGGAGGTCCCCGACCAGGTGGGGGCCGAACATCTTGCCCACCATCCGGGGCGGCACCGGGATCTTCTCCACGGTGGCGTCCAGCCCGACGGCCTTGAACGCCTCCGCGAAGGCCGCCGCGTCGGCGTCGGGGTCGGTGACGGAGACGGTGAGATACCTGTCGGTCCGCTTCAGTGAGACGGCCGCGTTGGCGTACTCCGTGGCGGGGCCGCCCCAGGGCAGCCCGACTCCGACGACCAGCGCGGCCGCCAGCCCGGCGGCGGCGCCCAGCGTCAGGCCGCGCCGGATCGGCGGGCTCCGGCGTGGCCGCCCGGCCGGCGCCCGCTCCTCCGACATGATCGATCCCATCAGCGCGCGTGCCCCGGCGCCCGTGGCCTGCCCGGCCGGATCCCGGGCCAGGTCGTCGTTCCGTACCCGTGCGAGGTCGGCGATGTTCACAGCGGTCTCCCTTCGACGGCGATGAGGCCCGGGTGGTCGATCCCGGCCTTGGCCAGGTCGCGTGCGAAGCGCCTGCGGGCGCGGTAGAGCCTGACGGCCGCGGCGTTGCGGGAGACGCCGAGGACGCGGGCGATCTCCCGCGTGTCGAGGTTCTCCCACGCGACGAGGGTCAGCAGCTCCCTGTCGCCGTCCGACAGGCCGCGCAGGACCTTCCCGACCCGCGAGTAGTCCTCGACGGACGGCTCATCGAGCACCGGTGAGGCGGCGAGCTGCCCGCGCAGCACCGCCGTCCGCTGCTCGTGCCGCCGTTCACCGCGCCGGTGGTTGGCCAGCACCCGCCGGGCCACGCCGAACAACCACAGCCTGGCCTCCTCCCCCTGGGGCACCTCGTCGATCCGCCGCCACGCGACCGTGAACGTCTCGGCCACCACGTCGGCGGCGTCGTCGGGGTCGGGGCAACGGCGCAGGGCGTATCCGAGGATGGAGGCGTAGGCGGACTCGTAGATCTCCACGAACCGGTGCTCGGGATCCCTTCCCATCCGGTCTCCTCACTTGAGTGGTCAACACCCACCCATGTCCGGATTTCCGGATCTATTACAGGGTTGGGAGTGATGAGGAGGAGATCCCCGGCCGATCAGGAGAACAGGGCGGTGAGCCAGTCCTGCCAGGCGCGTTCGGCATTGGCGGCGTCGGCGCCGGGGGCGAACAGGTGGTGGCCCAGGACCATCACGTCGCCCCGCTCCGGGCCGGAGTGGATGAACCGGTAGGAGCTCGGCACCGGATGATGGTACGGCGCCACGGGACCTTAGCGACCGCGAGTCATTCGCTGACATCCGAGAAGTAGCTGCCATATGATTTTCTGTGCAGGTTTTCTGCGTCAGAGGATAGATGACGGGACGGAATTCCCTGTTCTGGTAGGGAGGTTCAACGGTGCTGATCCGCTTCAGGCTGGCTAACCACCGGTCCGTCCGCGACGAGCACGAACTGTCCTTGATCGCCACGGAGTTCGATGAGGGCTCGGCTCGGAAGACCGGTCTCAAGCACCGGGGGCGGGACGTCTCGGTGCAGCCGGTGGTAGGCGTGTTCGGGGCCAACGCGTCGGGAAAGTCCAACCTGCTCAGCGGCTTCCAGCTCATGCGTGACGCTGTGCGCGACTCTTTCGCCGACTGGGCCAAGATCCCGGAGGCGGTTCCCCGCCAGCCTTTCAAGCTCGATCCCGCCTCCCGCAGGGAGACGACGCTGTTCGAGATCGATCTCGTGATGGGCCGGGACCCCGTCCGTTACACCTACGGCTTCGAACTGTCGGACGAGCGGGTGGAGGCGGAATGGTTGCACGCGTACCCGCACGGTCGCCGCAATGTCTGGTTCGACCGGGAGGCGGGCCGCCCGGAGGCGGAGGGCGGGGAGTTCGTCTTCCGGGGAGAGGGCTTCAGGGGAGAGCGGGACGCCTTGGTCCGGCTGACCCGTCCGAACGCCCTGTTCCTGTCGGTTGGCGCGACTCTCAACGATCCCCAGCTGTCGGCGGTGCACGGGTGGTTTCTGAGCCATCTGTGGCCGGTGTCTCCGGGCAGAGACATCGAGACCCGGCTGCGCTGGACCAGATGGCGCCTGGCTCACCCGAGCCAGGAGGGAGACCACCGTCAACGGATCGCGGAGCTGCTGCAAGCGGCAGATCTGGGAATCACCCGCCTCGATACGGACCCCGAGACCGGCGAGGTCAGGTTGTGGCACCGTACTCCGGACGGTGGGGAGACGCCGTTGGACTTCCACGCGGAGGAGTCCATGGGAACCCATGCCTGGTTCGCCTTCCTGGGGCCCATGCTCACCGCGCTCGACCAGGGATCGGTCCTGCTGGTGGACGAACTGGACTCCAGCCTTCACCCGGCGCTCGTGGCCGAGGTCGTGCGGGTCTTCCAGGATCCCGCATCCAACCCGCACGGAGCCCAGCTCATCTTCACGACGCATGACGCGACCCTGCTAGGCAGTGAGGTGCTCGACCGGCCGCTCAACCGTGACCAGGTGTGGATCACGGCGAAGCGGGGCTCGGGGGAGACGGAGATCTACCCGCTTACGGAGGTCAAGCCCCGCAAGGAGGAAAACCTGGAGCGAGGTTATCTGCGCGGTCGTTACGGCGGAGTACCCCGGGTCACCGCCGGGAAGATCGTCCGTGGGCTGTCCGGACGTGAGACGAAGGCCACGGCGTGAGCGGACCGATAGGCAAGGGCGAGAGTCGGACGGCACGGAGAAGGCGTGGACGCCTGGAGGACGAGCGGTCACTGGCTCCGAGATCCGGTTCGCGCTCGCGCGGGGTACGAGTGCTGTATGTGGCCTGCGAGGGTGCGTCCACGGAGCCGGACTACCTGGAGTACCTGAACGAGCGGTTCGGAGAGGGCGACGACCGGAAGAGGCGGTCTTTCAAGATCCAGCCGGTCTTCCGTAAGAACGGGATGACCCCTTCCGGGGTCGTCGAGGCCGCCCGGAAGGTCGCCCGTGAGGACGAGGCATGGGCGCTTTTCGACCGCGATCAGTGGGATGACATCCCACAGGCGATCAGAGTCGCGGCCGAGTCGAAAGTCGAGGTCGCGTTCTCGCATCCGTCGTTCGATCTGTGGCTTCTGCTTCACTTCCAGCCGTTCGCCGGGGCACAGAGCGGCAGCAGCGGACTCGTGGTCGAGAAGCTACGGCGGGCGAAGGGCGCCGACGCCTTCAAGGACTACGACAGGAGAGGCGACAAGAACGTCAGGGGAGCCCGGCGTGACGCTCTGAATTCGAAGGAGGGGAGAGCGGTGAAACACGCCCGGAGCCTGGTCGGCTCCTGTGCCCGGGGAGACTGTGATCCCGATGGCGCGCGGTTTGAGCCGGTCGGCCGCGATGCCGGGCCGTGGTCACCACGGACGTGGACGGCCCGTTCCGGGCACGCCCCGGACTGCCCGATCCTCCAGCGTGATCCGTCCACCGACGTGTGGCGTCTACTGGTCGCGCTGGGCATCGATGGGCGGGAAGCGGACGCGTCCAGGGACGAAAACGGGTGACTCCACGCCCGTCCAGATCGCGACACGGATAGGCGACCGTGGTACGCATCCGCCGCGAGCCCTCTCGCGGGAGAGGACCCAGCGGCGGATGGGCCGGCTTCCGGGTGGGACAGGCCGGTGATCAGGAGAACAGGGCGGTGAGCCAGTCCTGCCAGGCGCGTTCGGCCTTGGCGGCGTCGGCGCCGGGGGCGAACAGGTGGTGGCCCAGGACCATCACGTCGCCCCGCGTCGGGCCGGAGTGGATGAAGCGGTAGAGGCCGTCGGCGGTGCGCACGCCCAGCAGGGACGGTCCGGCGGCGTAGTCGACCACGCCCTCGACCGGGGCGAGCCCGTCCACCGTGACGCGGGCCGGGTCGCCGGCGGCGGGGTCGCCGGGCAGGCCGAGCGCGCCGGTGAGCAGCGACCAGGCGCGGTCCTGGTCGGCGGAGCCCGGGCGGAAGGCGGAGACGACGGCCGTGGCGGTGCGGCCGGGGAAGTGGAGCAGGTAGGCGGCCAGGGTGTGGAGGTACATGTCCCACCCCTCCTGCATGGCCTCGTACTCGGCCTCCCAGTCGTCGCCGAGGAAGCCGCTCTGCGCCAGGCGCAGCACGGTGCTGCCGCCGTCGCGTCCCTCGATGAGGTACTCGAAGGCCATGAACCTGCCGTCGGGGGCCTCCTCGCCGCGGTGGGCGAACCGCTTGCCCGGCTCCCAGGCGGTGATGGTCGAGCCCTCGGTCATGCCGCCGACGGTCAGCCGTGTACTGCCGCCCTCACCCCCGAGGACCTCGTTGCGTCCCATGAACCACGAGTCGATGCCGGGACCGGTCGCGATGGCCTCCCAGACCTCCTCGGGGGTGGCGGGAAGGGTGATCTCCTTGTGCAGATCGAACTCGTGCAGCATCAACTCTCCTCGGTGCCGTCGGACCCGGTGGTCCGAGTCTGCACCGATTCTGGGTCGACGCGCGGATGAATCGCGACGATGAGGCGGTGGGGCCGCCCGCCCTCGGCGGTCTCGTCGTGGTATTTGGCGACCAGCGCGGTGACCGCGCCGGACAGTTCCTCGGCGAAGGCGGCGCGGTCGGCCGCGGAGGCGAAGCGCACCTCGCCGTCGATGGCGAACGTCGCCACCCGCTTGTTCGCCCTGGTCGCGCCACTGATCAGCTCGCCCACGTCGCGCACCAGCCGGGAGGCGACGGCCAGCAGCCAGCGGGCCGACAGCCGGTCGGGCGCGCGCGACGGGTCGGGCGCCACCGAGGCCAGCGCGACCGGGGAGATGACGTAGGAGGAGGCGGTGGCGCGCATCACCCGTTCGGTGACGTTGCCCTTCCTGCGCTCCTCGACGAGCTCCACCAGGCCGTGCTGCTCCAGGGTCTTCAGGTGGTAGTTGACCTTCTGGCGGGGCAGGCCGACCTTGGCGGCCAGCATGGTGGCCGAGGCCGGCTCGGCCAGCTCGGCCAGCAGCCGGACCCGGATCGGGTCCAGGGAGACCTCGGCCGCGGCCGGGTCGTCGATCACCGCCACATCAAGCATGCCACCACTGTATCCGACAATCTTTCTTGTCGGAAGGGCGGGATTCCCGGCTCCGGGTTCCGGGTTCCGGGTTCCGGGTTCCGGGTCCGGGTCCGGAGTACGGGCTCCGCTGGCCGGTCCGTGTCCCGTGCCCCGGCTCCGGGCTCCCGGCCCGGGCTCCCGGCCCGGGGCCCCGTGCCACGGGCCCTGCCGCGGCGCGTCGTCAGCGCTGGTGGCCGCGTTCCTCGGCGAGGCGGTGCGGCACCCGCGCCAGCCGCAGGAAGGTCACCAGCCCGACGCCGCCGACGAGGTTGCCCAGGATGGCCCAGCCCAACGCCGCCAGCCAGTCCAGGTAGCCGAACGGAGCCCGGCCGGTGATCAGGGCGGCGAACATCAGGATCGAGTCCAGCACGCTGTGGAACAGCTGACCGCCGGCCAGCAGGGCGCCGAACAGCACGGCGGGCACCAGCCGGACCCCGATGTCGTCGGTGGCGTGCTGCATCCGGGTCATCAGCGTGATCACCATGCCGGCCAGCACCGCGAGCGAGAACGAACGCAGGTTCACCCCAAGCTCCGCGAAGTGGGTGCCGGCCTTCACGGCGGTCGGATGCAGCCGGGGAAAGGCCTGCATGATCAACCAGGCGATTCCCCACCCACCGGCCAGGTTGGCCACCAGCGACACCGCCCACAATCTGGCCAGTCCGCCCAGAGATCCGTGCCGGGCCGCGACCGCGGCCACCGGTACCAGGAAGTTCTCGGTGAACAACTCGCTACGGGCCAGCACCAGCGCGACGAACCCGATGCTGAACGCCAGCCCGGCCAGAATCGTGGACCCGGTCGCCTCCTCGACCAGCAGGTACGCCAATACCCCGGTGCCGATGTCGATCCCGCCGAGCAGGCCGGTCACCACCAGCGTCGACCACGGCCGCGCCAGCCGCCCCGAACCCTCGTCGACCAGGCGGTCGAAGGCATCCTCAAGCTCGGGCTCCGGCTCCACCGGGGGCTGCGTCAGCCCGTCACCATGGCGGTAGCCGGACTCCGGGGACTCACTCACCGAGACGTCATGCCCCCTGCGGCGGCCGCTACTCCTCGTGTGCGACGAGTGGCGCACGGTGCGCCGTCCAGGCGGGTGGATCCGAGTCCGTGCAGGCCGCGGGCGCGACGAGGGGCGCCGGGCCTGCTCGTCCAGGTTCTGTTCCGCGGACCTTCTCGCCGTGGCGAGATTCACGGAACCTAGCGGACCGCGATGAAGTCGTCCGCCTTCCTCGGGGCCCGCTCGCGCGGCGGCGCGGCCGGGCGGCCGATCGCCACGGCGCCCATCGGGTCCCACGTCGCGGGCAGGTCCAGCACCTCGCGGACCACGTCGCGGCAGAACATGGTGGACGACACCCAGGCCGACCCGAGGCCCTCCACCGCGAGCTGGACCAGGAAGTTCTGCACCCCCGCGCCCGCCGCGACCACGAACATCTCCCGCTCGGCCGCCGCGCGGCGCGGGTCGGGGTAGGTGTGCGAGCCGTCCATGACCAAGCAGGGCACCGCGAGGTACGGCGCGGCCCGCAGGACGTCCCCGCGCCTGATCCGCCGCTCGATCGACGCCTCGGAGAAGCCGTCGCCCCGCAGGTCGGAGATCCACGCCTCCCGCATGGCGTCGAGCAGCCGCAGGCGGGTCCCGGCCGACTCCAGCAGCACGAACCGCCAGGGCGTCGTGTGGTGCGGCGCCGGGGCGGCGATCGCCGCCTCCACCGCCCGGCGGACCTTGGCGCCGTCCACCGGCTCGGCCGCGAACCCGCGGACGGTACGGCGGGCGAAGACCACGTCGCGTGAGCCGTACCGGAACATGTCGTCCTCGGACTGGCGGACCAGCTCCCGCACGCCCGGCCCGTCCTCCTCGGTGGTGTACTCCGCCATGCCGCGGATCACCGCCACCGGGGTCTGCGCGATCTTGCCCTTGACCAGGTCGCCGGCGGCGGCGAACTCGTCGGCGATCGCGGTCAGGGTCACCTCCAGCGGGTTGCCGTAGTCGTCGGACAGGCCCCGGTAGTCGAGTACGGCGGGCATCCCGGCCACGCCCACGGCCATGTCGGTCTGGCCGTTGCGCCAGGGGCGGCCGAAGGTGTCGGAGACGATCACCGCGACCGACACGCCGAGCCGCTCCCGGACGCTCCTGCGGACGGCCACGGCGGAGGCGTCGGGGTCGACCGGGAGGAGCACGACGGTGCCGGGCTCGGAGTTGGAGGCGTCCACCCCGGCGGCGGCCATCACGAACCCGTGCGAGGTCTCGGCGATCACCGTCTCGCCCCGCCGGGCGACGACCCGCCGGGTCTCGTCGGCGATGGCCTCCGACCGGCCGACACCGCGGCGGACCCGGCCCTCGGCCTTGCTGGAGATCTTGGAGGTGACCACGAGGATGTCGCCGTCACGGAGGTCGGGCATGGCCGCGGCGATCAGTGCGCCGACGTCGTCTCCCTCCCGCACCTCGGGCAGCCCGGGGACGGGGAAGACCTCCAACCTGGTCTCGACGGGCTGTTCGTCCTGCTTGCGGCGGGTCCTGCTCATCTTTCCTCTTCGTCTCGCGTCCCGGCGGCCTCACTCCGTGCCCCGGCGTCGTCCGGTGCTCCGGCGACTTCGTCTCGTGTCCCGGCGTCGTCCGGTGCTCCGGCGGCCCGGCCGCGGGAGGCCGCGAGGCCGGTGGCCATGTCGAGCGCGGCGCGGGCGATCGCGGCCGCCGCCTCGACGTCGTGCATGATCAGGGGACGGGCCTCGACGCGGACGCCGTCGAGCCGGACCCCGGCGTCCTCCTCGGCGACCAGCCAGCCGTCCAGCAGCGGCGAGCCGTACAGTTCCAGGACGGCCTGGGCGGTGGTCTCCACGCCGATCGCGGTGAGGCAGGCGTCGGCCATGCCGCGGACCGGGGCGCCGCCGACGATGGGGGAGACCCCGACCACCGTCTTGCCCTCAAGAGCCTCCCGGATGCCCTTGATCTGCAGGATCGTGCCGATGCTGACCACCGGGTTGGACGGCGGCAGGATCACCGCGTCGGCCTCGGCGACGGCCTCCAGCACGCCGGGGGCGGGCCGGGCCTCGTCGGCGCCGACCAGGACGATCCGCTCGGCCGGGACGGACGCGCGCATCCGCACCCACCACTCCTGGAAGTGGATCGCCCGGCGGCCCTGCTCGTCGGAGACGACCACGTGGGTCTCGACGCGGTCGTCGGTCATCGGGATCAGCCGCACGCCCGGCTCCCAGCGGGCGCACAGGGCCTCGGTGACCGCGGACAGCGGATACCCGGTCCGCAGCATCTGGGTGCGCACGATGTGGGTGGCGAAGTCGCGGTCGCCCAGACCGAACCACTGGGGCTCGACGCCGTAGGCGGCCAGCTCCTCCTTGACGGCGTGCGACTCGTCACGCCGGCCCCAGCCCTGCTCCTCGTCGATGCCGTCGCCGAGGGTGTACATCACGGTGTCCAGGTCGGGGCAGACCTGGAGGCCGTACAGGACGATGTCGTCACCGGTGTTGCCGATGACCGTTATCTCCGAGTCGGGGGCCGCGGCGCGCAGGCCGCGCAGGAAGCGGGCGCCGCCGATACCGCCGGCGAGGGACACGATGCGCATGACGTCCAGTCTTCCACTGCCTCGTGGCCGCCGGTCCGGCAGAATCTGCGCGGGGCGGCGGCCGCCTTGTCGTGATCGTTGCGGAGGGCCGTCCGCGCAGGCGGGAGCGCCGATACGGCTGTCCGAAATATATGGCAGCGTCCTTAATGGTTGGCTTGTGGGGCTGGCGAGGTTGCGGAGAGTTCCGACACGTAAGTCGGCCATGTGCAAAACTGGCTCGGATTTACCTGACGACCCGGTGGGGGTAGTTGTGAACAACGTCGAGGCTGACCGGCTCCGCGGACCGGCCGCGTGGCTCATGGTCGCCACGGCGGCCCTGAGCGTCCTTTTCGGCGTCACGCGGCTGTTGTTCGGATTCTCCGGCTACAGCGAGGCGACCTTCGCCGTCCGTGCGCAGGCGGTCCTGAGCGGCCTCACCTCCCCGGTGCTCGTCGCGCTCCTCGTCGGCGGCGTCCTGCTCGGAAGCCACTTCGGCCCGCCGGCCGCGCGGCTGAAGCTCATGACCCAGGTGGCCGTGGCCGCCCTGGGCCTGATGACGCTGTTCGGCGCGATCGGCCTGATCGGCGGGCTGTTCGCCGGTGACAGCGTGATGGGCCTGCTGGAGTTCCTCCTCCTCAACGTTCCGGCGCTGGCGCTCGCCGCCGTCGGGCTGCTCCACCTGCTGCCCCGGATGGCCGCCGCCGCTCCCAGGGCCCGGCCCGCGGCCGGGTTCACCGAGGGGAACGGCCTCGGCGCCGTCGGCGGCCTGGGCGGCATGCAGGAGCAGCGCCCGCAGGAGCAGTCCTTCCCGGCGCCTCCGCAGGCCGGGCACGCGGGGGTCCAGCAGGACCAGCCGTTCCCGCAGGGCTTCCCGCAGAACCCGGCCCCCCAGCAGCCCGGCTTCCCGCAGGCCCCCCAGCAGGGTTTCCAGCCGCAGGAGGCCGCCTTCCACCAGGGCCAGCAGGGGCACCAGGGTCAGCAGGGCTTCCCCCAGGGCCGGCAGGGCTTCCAGGGGCCGGGGGTTCCGCAGGGGCCCGCCGAGCAGATGTCCGCCGCCCAGCACGGCCTCCCGGACCAGGGCTTCCCGGACCAGGGCGCGCAGCAGGGCTTCCGGCCGCAGGAGGCCCAGCCCGGCCCCCACGTCCAGCCCCAGCATCCCCGGGGCCTGCCGGCGCTCCCGCCCGCGCAGAGCACCCAGGGCTCCCAGGACGCCCAGAACCCGATGGCCCCCGAGGGGCACGGCGGCGGTAACGGGTCCGAGGAGCACCTCCGGTCCGCCTCGACCACCGCCTACCCGGCGCAGCCGGGCGAGGGACACGCGCCGGCCTATCCGCAGGCCGGTGAGGGACACGCTCCCTCCTACGCGTCGCCGTCCGGCGACGGGCACGCCCCGGCCTACGCGCCGCAGGGCGGTGAGGGTTACGTCTCCTCCTACGGGGCCCCGTCCGGCGACGGCCACGCCCCGGCCGCCTACGCGCCGCCGTCCGGCGACCAGGGGTACGGCGCGCAGCCTCCGGTCTACAACCCGGCCCCGACGCAGCCCTCCCTGCCCCCGCAGGCGCCCGCGGCCCCGGCCGAGCAGCCGTACGCGCCCGGCCCGTACGTGGCGGCCGACGTCCAGCACGCGGCCACGCCGTACGAGCAGCCCGCCCCCTACGCCGTCCAGGCCGACCACGGCCGGCTCCCGGCCCACGGCGAGCAGCGGTTCCCCGGCTACGACCGTCCGGCCGACGGCGGGCTGCCCGGCTACGACCGCCCGGCCGACGGCGGGCTGCCCGGCTACGACCGGCAGCAGGCCGAGGGCGGGACGGGCGGCGGTCACGCTCCGCAGGCCGAGCAGCAGACGCCGTTCTACACGCCCCCGCAGGAGACCTACTCCCCGCAGGAGGGTTACTCCCCGCCGGCCGAGACCGGGGCGCACACCGCCTTCGACGGCCGGCCGCAGCAGTCCTTCCCGCAGCCGCCGGAGAACTACGGCCAGCCGCTCACCGGATACTCCGGCGGCGAGTTCGCCCGGCAGGCCGAGCAGCAGGGCGCGCCCTACCAGGCGCCCGCCCCGGTGGACCCCCGTTCCCAGCAGATCGCCCAGGCATACCAGCAGGCGGAGAGCTACGCCCAGCAGGCGCAGGGGACCGAGCCGCAGCTGCGCGTCCCGGAGTACACCTCCTCCCCGGGCCCGCAGACCGGCGGCTACGACGACCCCTTCGGGCACCCGCAGACCCACCAGACGCCGCCCGCGGCGCAGCCGTACCAGCAGCAGGGGCAGCAGCCGTACCAGCAGCAGGGCGGCGAGCAATGGGACGCGCAGGAGGAGTCGACGATGCGCCTCGGCTCCGGTGCCTACCGGGGGGACCCGCTGAACGATCCCGACCCCGGGATCAGGCCGTGGGACTCCCGCCCGACCATCGACCCGACCGCGATCTACAAGCCGGAGCGCTCGGGGCAGGTCACGGGGGAGGAAAGCACGGATAGAGAAAGGGTGGGCCCCGGTCAGGAGCAGAACATGTCCTGGTACGGTTCCGACCGCCGGGAGCACTGAACGACCAGGCGATCGTCATGATCGCCTGCCGCTCGCCCTCGTGGCGAGGAGCCGTGACACACCGACCGGGGAGAGCGGGTCTTTCCCCGGACTTCGGCATGCCGCTTGACGTCACACAGGCCACGCGCGTGTAATTACACACGTGTTGTTACGCCTTCCGCCTGCTGGGTAGGAGGGAGGCGTTCATAGGGGGGCTCGGATTCGCGGGCGGGCGGCAGGGAGGTGTGCAGTGGCCGACCTGGTCATCGCACAAGACGGCATCGCCGAGGAGCAGCTCGGCTGGCAGGAACGCGCGCTGTGCGCGCAGACCGACCCGGAGGCGTTCTTCCCGGAGAAGGGGGGCTCCACCCGGGAGGCCAAGAAGGTCTGCCGCTCATGTGAGGTGCGTGCCGAGTGCCTGGAGTACGCGCTGGAGCATGACGAGCGGTTCGGCATCTGGGGAGGGCTCTCGGAGCGCGAGCGCCGCCGGATCAAGCGTGAGGCGGTCTGAGCGCGAGGCGGTCTGAGGGTTCCGGCAGACGACGAGGGCGTCCGGAAAGGGCGTCCGGTGACATGACGAGGGGTCACGTGACCGTGGGGGGCGCGTGGCCCTTTTTCGCGCCCGCGTCCTGCCCGCCCATGCGGCGCTCCGCCGTCCGCGGGCCCCCTGACCGTCCGCCGTACGGCCCGCCGTCGTGTGCGGGAGGCCGGTGTTCCTTTCCGGGCACATGATCCTTCCCCGGCGGACATGACCTTTTCTCCGCCCCTGACATGCCTGACGGCCGTGTCGTATCGTTGTCGCCGATCATCACCCCCTCATGGACGCGAGACGCATGTCCGTCACCGACGCACCCTCGCCCCCCGACACCGTGACCGCGATCATCGTCTGCCACGACGGCGCCCGATGGCTGGGGGAGACCCTCGACGCGCTGCTCGGGCAGACCCGCGCGGTGGACCGCGTCGTCGGGGTGGACACCGGCAGCCGCGACGGCGCCGCCGAGCTGATGAGGGGCGTCCTCGGCCCGAACGCCGTGCTTCCCCTGCCCCGCCGGACCGGTTTCGGCGAGGCCGTCGCCGCGGTGCTCGACCGGCTCGGCCCGGCGGACGGGCGGGAGTGGCTCTGGCTGCTGCACGACGACTGCGCACCCGACCCCGGCGCGCTGCGGGCCCTGCTGCGGGCGGCTGGCGACGACCCGGAGATCGCGGTGCTCGGCCCCAAGCTCCTCGACTGGGCGGACCGGAGGGTCCTGCTGGAGATCGGCGTCACCGTGGACCTGACGGGACGCAGGGACACCGGGCTGGACCCCCGCGAGTACGACCAGGGCCAGCACGACGCCGACCGCGACGTGCTGTCGGTCTCCACCGCCGGGATGCTCGTCCGCCGCGACGTCTGGGAGGAGGTGGGCGGGCTCGACCCCTTCCTGCCGTTGTTCCGCGACGACCTCGACCTGTGCTGGCGGGTATGGTCCGCCGGGTACCGGGTCCGGAACGTCGCCGGCGCCGTCGCCTGGCACGCCGAGGCGGCCACCCGGCGCCTTCGCCGCGTCAGCGTCGGTTCCGGTTCCGGCTCCGGTTCCGGCTCCGGTTCCGGTTCCGGCGTCGGTTCCGGGTTCGGGTTCGGCGGAGACACCGGAGGAGGCATCGGCTTCGGTTCCGTCTTCACCAGAGGCTCCGGCACCGGTCCGGGCCGGGGCGGCCGACTCCGCCGCCTGGACCGGCGCAACGCCGTGTTCGTGGTCATGGCGAACCTGCCGTCCCGGTCGCTGCCGTGGGCGCTGGCCCGCAACCTCGCCGGCTCCGTCTGCCGCGCCCTGCTGCTCCTGCTGGGCAAGCGGCCCGCCGCCGCGCTGGACGAGATCGCCGCGCTCGGCTCGGTGCTCGCCCGCCCCGCCCGGCTGGCGGAGGCCCGGCGGGCCCGCGCCGCGGGGCGGCGGCGGTCCCACCGGGCCGTCGCCCGGCTGCTCACCCCGCCGGGGGCGGGCTACCGGCGGATGGCCGAGAGGCTGGAGAGCCGCCTGTCGGGAGCCGGGATCCCGGAGTCCGCGGGCCGCCACCACGCGGTGTCCACACCCGAGGAGGGCGACGAGCTGCTCGCCGACGCCGGGGGGATGCAGCGGTTCCTCGGCAACCCCGGCGTTCTGCTCTTCCTGGCGCTGACCGCGGTCACGCTGGCCGCCGAGCGCTCCCTGCTCGGCGGCGCCCGGCTGGGCGGGGGCGCGCTCGTCCCGGTGATCGGCGGGGCGTCCGACCTGTGGGACCTCTACACCGGCGGGCCCCGTCCGGCGGCACTGGGCGGCGACGCGTGGGCCCCGCCGTACGTCGCGGTGCTGGCCGCGGTCTCCACGGTGCTGCTGGGCAAGACCTGGCTCGCGGTCTGGCTGCTGCTCCTCGGCTGCGTGCCGCTCGCCGGGGTGTGCGCCTACGCGGCGGCCCGCCCGTTCGTCCCCGGCCGGTGGGCCCGGGCCCTGCCGGCCGCCTGCTACGCGCTCCTGCCGGTGGCCACCGGCGCGATCGCCGCGGGACGGTTCGGCACCGCCGTGGTCTTCGTGCTGCTGCCCGCCTGCGCGGCGCTGGCCGTCACCGTGCTCGCGGGCGAGCACGGCCGCGCCCGCCGGGCCGCGTGGGCGCTCGGCCTCCTGCTGGCCATCGGCACGGCCTTCGCCCCGCTGCTCTACCCCCTCGTGCTGGTCCTCGGCGCGCTGGCCGCGCTGGCCTTCCCTCGCCGGGGCATCGCGGCCTCGGTCGCGATCGTGTCCGGCGTCCCCGTGGCGCTGCTGCTTCCCTGGCTGGCCGGGATCGCCGCGAATCCGGGGCGGCTGCTGCTGGAAGCCGGTCTGTACCGGTCCGACCTCGCCGATCCCGCGCTGCCCGCCGGGACGCTGCTGGCGCTCGGCCCCGGCGGGCCGGGCGTGCCGCCGGCCTGGGTGACCTGCGGCCTCGTCGCCGCCTGCGTCGTCGTGACGGCCACGACGGCCATGCGCCGTGACCGCCCGGTCGCCGCGATCGGCTGGGGGGTCGCGCTGTTCGGCCTGCTGGTCGCGGTCCTGGTCAGCCGTACCACCGTCGCCTCCCCGAACGGCGACGTCCAGGGCCCCGCCTGGCCCGGCGTGCCGCTCGCCTTCACCGCCGTCGGGATGCTGACGGTGGCGGTCCTCGCCGCGCGCCGGGCCGCGAGGTTCCTGACGGCGGGCACGGCGGGCCGGACGGGTACGGCGAGCGCGGCGGACCGGATGGGTACGGCGGGTACGGCGGGCCGGGCGCGCCGGGTCGCCGCGCTCGCCGTCGTGGCGGCCGCCTGCTCCGCGCCCCTGCTCGCCGCCGTCACCTGGGTCGCCCGGGGCGCGGACGGACCGATCAACGGGAACGTTCCGGACGCGATGCCGGCGCTGGCCGCGGTCAACTCCGGCGACCGCGACCTGACCCTGCTGCTGCGCGCCCGGGGCGGCGGCTTCACCTTCACCGTGCTGCACCGCCGTACCCCGCTGGTCGGCGAGGCCGACGTCCCCGTGCCCGCGGGGCCGCGCGACCGCGTCGCCGTCGCCGCGGCCGGGCTGGTCTCGGGCAGGGGCGGCGACGACGTCCGGGTGCTGGCCGCCCACGGGGTGCGGTTCGTCGCGGTGGCCTCGCCGGTGGACCCGCGGGTCAGCCGCGCGCTGGACTCCCAGCCCGAGCTGGCCAGGATGAGCCTGTCGCGCAGGGTGGGCGTGTGGCAGGTGACGATCCCGGTCACCCCCCTTCCGGCGGCCCCGGACGACCCGTGGCACGGTCCCTGGCTCTGGGTCCAGGCGGTGATGGCCGCGGCCGTCGCGATCATGGCCGCGCCCGGGGCGCGTGACGAGCCCGCCGCGGGCGAGCCTCCGGGGGATCCCGGGGGCGCCGCCCGGGGAGGCTCACGGGACGTCTCCCGGGGCGTCTCCCGGGCCGGCGGGGAGGCGGTGGCCCGTTGAGAACCTCAGCCGAACGCCGCTCCGGCCCGCCCCGGCTCGTGCTGATCGTCCTTTCGGGCCTGGCCGTCCTGTACGGCTTCGCCGCCGCGACCCGGCCAGGGACCGCCGCCGCGCCCGCCCCCGCACCGCGGAAGGTGCCGGTGGCCTCCGTGACGGTCGTCTGCCCCGACCCCGGCGGCTCCGACGTCGGCGTCGTCACCCCGCCGGGCGGCGGCGGACAGGGCGCCGCCGCGCTGGTCGCGGGGGAGAGGACGCTGGCCACCCTGACCGTTCCCGGCGGCCTGTGGCAGGAGAGACAGAAGGCGGGATCGCCGCCGATCGTCGCGACGGCCTCCGGGAACATGGCGGCCGGGCTGGAGGCGGCGCAGACCCGCCGGGAGACCTCGGGCGAGCAGCGGGGGCTGGCCGGGGTCCGGTGCGTGGAACCGGGCGCGAGCGCCTGGCTGGTCGGACCGGGCCCGGCCGCGGCCGACGTCACGCTCCACCTCGCCAACGCCGACCTCGCCCCGGCCGGCGTGGAGATCACGGTCTATTCCGGCGAGGGCCCGGTGGCCGGCGGCTCCGGCGACACGATCATGATCGAGCCGGGTGAGAGCCGCGCGATCAGGCTGCGTGACATCGCCCCCTCCCCGCTGGTCATGGCCGTCGAGGTGAGCACCGCCTTCGGCCGGGTCACCGCGGCGGCCCACGCGGTCATGAGCGGCGGGCGGGGCGTCGACTGGCTGCCGCTCTCCGCCGGTCCGGCCACCCGGGTCGTGGTGCCCGGCGTCCCCGGCGGCGGGGGCCGGCGCGACCTGCTGGTCGCCTCGCCCGCCGGGACCGACGTGATCGTCGAGGTCCGGGTCGTCACGCCCGACGGCACCTACGCCCTGGACGGTCACGACGCGATCGAGGTGCCCGCCGGGTCGGTCGCCGTCATGGACCTGTCCGCCGGCCTGGACGGCAGGCCCGCCGCGGTCCTGCTCACCTCCCCGGTGCCGGTCGTGGCCGCGGTGGCGGCCACCGGGACGGGCAGGCGGGTCGATGTGGGCTTCACCGCCGGGGCCGCCCCGATCGACCTGGGCAGCGTGGTCGCCGGCAACCGTACGGGCGGCAAGAAGAGCTCCCGGCTGGTGTTCAGCGCGCCGGAGGCGGCCGGGAGGGTGAGCGTCACGATGCTGCCGCGCAAGGGGAAGGCGCCGGAGCCGATCGAGGTGGAGATCCCCGCCGCGCGCACCAAGGAGGTCGAGCTGCCCGACGTGGACGGCGCCTTCGCGGTGGTCGCGGAGCCGCTGCCGGGGTCGGGGCCGGTGTACGGCGCGCGGGTGATGGACGAGCGCCTGTCGGACGGGCGGGCGCTGACCGTGCAGCCACTGGCCGCGGCCCGGGTCTGGGCGCTGGTGCCGCCGATGGCCGAGTCCGCGGCGGCCGTGCTGCCCTGAGGCGCTGAGGCCCTGAGACGCTGAAGCTGGGAGGCCCTGAGGCGCTGAGGCGCTGAGGCTGGGAGGCCCGCCCCGGGGCCCGCCGGCGGCGGGACCCCTCAGTCCTCGCCCTCGTAGCCCGGGTCCACCGTCTCCGGCGACAGCCCCAGCAGCCCGGCGACCTGCTCGACCACCGTGTCGTGCACCAGCGCGCCGAGCTGCTCGCGGTCGCGGGCCCGGGCCTCCAGGGGGCGCCGGTAGACGACGACGACGGCGGGCCGCTTCCCCGAGGCCGGCTCGGACCGGCCGAACGGGATGGGCTCGCCGTCGAGCAGCCCGGGGCCGTCGCTCAGATCGGCCGCCGGGGGCACCTCCTCGACCGCGAACTGCACGGCGGCCAGCTGCTTGCCCCAGCGGGGCTTGAGCCGGTCCACGGCGTCGAGGACGAGGTCGTCGAAGCGCTCGCCGCGGGACTTGGCGATCGGCACGTGAGAGGGCGCCAGCGGGCCGCGCATGCCGCGTCCGTGCCGGTCGCGGCGGCGGGGAGGGCGGGGTCTACCGGGTGCCGAGCTCACGGGCCAAGCTTAGGCCGTGTTCCTCCGGCGTTCCCCCGGTGTTCCCCCCGATGTCCGCTCCGGCCCCTGTCCCGCTCCCGCCGTGCCATCCCGCCTCCGGTGTTCCCCCTGATGTCCGCTCCGGCCCCTGTCCCGCTCCCGCCGTGCCATCCCGTCCCCGGTATCCCCCGAGGTCCGCTTCGCCCCCTGTCCCGCTCCCGCCGTGACGCCCCGGTCCCGCCGCGGCCGGGGGCAAGCCGTACAGGCGGGTGAAAGCCGGGACACGTGTCCGAATTGTGGCGACACGCTCGTTAAGAGCGCTCAGGTAGTGGCGCCCCGGACGCTTACCGGATACGGTCCCACCGTGAGCCCCGTCCGCCGCTGTTCCCGCACCGCGTGCAGTCAGCCTGCCGTATTCACGCTCACGTACGTCTACGCCGACTCGACCGCCGTCCTCGGGCCCTTGGCGACGTACGCCGAGCCGCACTGTTACGACCTGTGCGCCGAGCACGCCGAGCGGCTGACAGCGCCCCGCGGCTGGGAGGTCGTCCGCCTGCCCAGCGAGGGCGCTCCGCCGAGCACGGACGACCTGGAGGCCCTGGCCAACGCGGTGCGCGAGGCCGCCAGGCCCGCCCCGGGCGGCGGCACCGAGCCGGTCGGCCAGGGGGTCGAGGTCGGGCGGCGCGGTCATCTCAGGGTGCTCCGATCGGCTCAGCCCCAGCGTGACCGCTGACCCTACTAGGCTGGGGTCGGCAGACACGACATAAAGGGGCGGAGCTGGAGTGGGCGACCTCGCCAGGATCTTCAAGGCGTACGACGTTCGCGGCGTCGTGCCGGACGAGTTCGACGAGGAGACCGCCGAGGCGGTCGGCGCGGCGTTCGCGGAGGTGACCGGGGCCCGCACCGCCGTGGTCGGCCGCGACATGCGCGACTCCTCCGAGCCGCTGGCCGCGGCGTTCGCCCGCGGGGCCGCCTCGCGGGGGACCGACGTGGTCGACATCGGCCTCGCCTCCACCGACATGCTGTACTACGCCAGCGGCAGCCTCGGCCTGCCCGGTGTGATGTTCACCGCCAGCCACAACCCGGCCCGCTACAACGGCATGAAGATGTGCCGGGCCGGAGCCGTGCCGATCGGCGGCGACACCGGGCTCACCGTGATCCGCGACCGGGCGGCCGAGCTGCTGGCCGAAGGGATCGGCGGGCCCGGCGGCGGGAGCGTGTCCCGGCGCGACCTGCTGCGGGGGTACGCCGACCATCTGCGCACGCTGGTCGACCTGTCGGGCATCCGGCCGCTGCGGGTCGTGGTGGACGCCGGCAACGGCATGGGCGGCCACACCGTCCCCACGGTGTTCGACGGGCTGCCGCTGGAGCTGACCGCCCTCTACTTCGAGCTGGACGGCGCCTTCCCCAACCACGAGGCCAATCCCCTGGAGCCGGAGAACCTCCGCGACCTGCAGAAGGCCGTCCTCGACGCCGGCGCCGACATCGGCCTGGCCTTCGACGGCGACGCCGACCGCTGCTGGGTGGTCGACGAGCGCGGCGAGTCGGTCTCCCCCTCGGCGATCACCGCGCTGGTCGCGGTGCGCGAGCTGGCCAAGCGGCCCGGCGCCCGGATCATCCACAACCTGATCACCTCGCTGAGCGTGCCGGAGATCGTCGCCGAGTACGGCGGCGAGCCGGTCCGCACCCGGGTGGGCCACTCGTTCATCAAGGCCGAGATGGCCAGGACCGGCGCGGTCTTCGGCGGCGAGCACTCCGCGCACTACTACTTCGGGGACTTCTGGTCCGCCGACACCGGGATGCTCGCCGCGTTGCACGTGCTGGCCGCGCTGGGCGAGCAGGACCGTCCGCTGTCGGACCTGCTCGCCGCCTACACCCGTTACGCCGCCTCCGGCGAGATCAACAGCACGGTCGCCGACCAGGGAGCGGCCGTCGAGCGGGTCCGCGAGCGGTTCGCCGCCCGTGACGGCGTCACCTTCGACGAGCTGGACGGCCTGACCGTGTCCGGCCCCGGATGGTGGTTCAACCTCCGTCCGTCCAACACCGAGCCGCTGCTCAGGCTGAACGCCGAGGCGGCCGACGACATTCAGATGGCAGCGATCAGGGACGAAGTCCTCGCTGTCGTGAGGAGCTGAGCGAGTGAAGATCGACGACTGGCTGCTTGAGATCCTGGCCTGCCCCAACTGCAAGTCACCGCTGCGCGCCAAGCCGGAGGCCGACGAGCTCTCCTGCACCTCGCCGTCCTGCGGCCTGGTGTACCCGGTCCGCGACGACATCCCGGTGCTGCTCGTCGACGAGGCCCGGAAGTCGTGAGCTGGGAGCCGGACCGCCTCGACGACCAGGAGTGGCTGACCGCGGGCGACCCCGCGGGGATGCTGCCCGCGGTGGCCTCCTCCGCCGCGCAGGTCCGGACCTACCACCGGGCCGCCGCCGAGGCCGACCTGTCGTCGCTCGCCGACGACGGCAGGCCCCGGGCCGTCGTGGTCGTGGGCATGGGCGGATCCGGCATCGCCGGTGACATCCTGGGCGCGGTGTGCGGCCCCGGCGTCCCGCTTCCCATCGTGACCGTACGGTCCCTGCGGCTGCCCGGCTGGGTCGGCGCGACCGATCTGGTGATCGCGGTGTCCTGCTCTGGCCGTACCGAGGAGACGCTCGCGACGGCGATGGAGGCCGTTCGCCGCGGATGCCGCCTGCTCGCCGTGGGCGCGCCCGACTCGCCGCTCGCGTCGGTCGCCCGGCAGGCGGGCGCGCCGTTCGTGCCCGTCACCGTCGGCGGACAGCCGCGCGCCGCCGTCTGGGCGCTGTCGGTGCCGCTCGTCGTCGCCGCCGCCCGGATGCGGCTGATCGAGGCGCCGGACGAGCTGTTCGAGGGTGTGGCCGCACGGCTGGAGGACATCGCCCACCGGTGCCGTCCGGCCAGCGAGTCGTTCATCAACCCCGGCAAGTCGCTGGCCATGGAGCTGGCCGAGACGGTGCCGATGGTCTGGGGGTCGTCGCCGCTCGCCGCGGTCGCCGCCTACCGCTGGGCCTGCCAGCTCAACGAGAACGCCAAATATCCGGCGCTCTGGGGTGAGATCCCCGAGGCCGGCCACAACCAGGTGATGGCGCTCGACGGTCCTCTGGCAACCCGTGACATCTTCGCCGACGAGCAGTCGCGGTCGCTGCGGCTGGTCATGCTGCGCGACACCGAGGAGCACCCCCAGGCGGCGCGCCGCCGCGAGGTCTCGGTACGGCTGGCGGAGGACCGCGGGGTGCCCGTCACGCAGGTCTCCGCCGAGGGGACGCACCCCCTGGAGCGGCTCGCCTCCCTGATCGGGCTGGGAGACTACGCGAGTACGTACCTCGCTCTCGGGTACGGGATCGACCCGTCCCCGGTGGGGGCGATCACGGAGCTGAAGGCGAGAATCCCGCAGTAGGCGGGACGGACCGAATGGGATCGATTGTGGAAGCAGCAGGGAGGCCGGCGTGAGCGCGGGCGGCGGTAACAAGGCGATCATCGCGGCACTGGCCGCCAACCTGGCGATCGCGGTGGCGAAGTTCGTGGCCTTCCTGATCACGACGTCGTCGTCGATGCTCGCGGAGTCCATCCACTCCGTGGCCGACTCCGGCAACCAGGTGCTGCTGCTGGTGGGCGGAAAGAAGGCCGAGCGCAAGCGCACCCGTGAGCACCCGTTCGGCTACGGGCGCGAGCGTTACTTCTACGCCTTCGTCGTGGCGGTGGTGCTGTTCACGATCGGCGCGCTGTTCTCCCTCTACGAGGGCTGGCACAAGATCTCCGACCCGCACCCGGTGGAGACGCCGGCCGTGGCGTTCGGCGTGCTGATCTTCGCCATCATCGCGGAGGGCTTCTCCTTCCGCACCGCCATCAAGGAGTCGAACCCGATCCGGGGCAAGCAGTCCTGGATGCAGTTCATCCGCCGCTCCAAGTCGCCGGAGCTGCCGGTCATCGTGCTGGAGGACTTCGGCGCGCTGGTCGGACTTGTGCTGGCGCTGGCCGGTGTGACGATGGCCGTGATCACCGGCAACGGCGTGTGGGACGGCGTCGGCACGATGGCGATCGGCGTGCTGCTCGCCGTCATCGCGGCGATCCTCGCGGTCGAGACCAAGTCGCTGCTGATCGGTGAGAGCGCCGGCCCGGAGGTCGAGCGGAAGATCTGCGCGGCCCTGGAGGGCACACCGGAGGTCGCCCGGGTCATCCACATGCGGACCCTGCACCTGGGGCCCGAGGAGATCCTCGTCGCCGCCAAGATCGCGGTGGACCACGACGACACGGCCGCGATGGTGGCGCGCGGCATCGACGAGGCCGAGCAGCGCATCCGCGCCGCCGTGCCGACGGCCCGCGTCATCTACCTGGAGCCGGACCTCGACCGGGCGGCGGCCGGTGGCTCACCGGCCCCGGCTGACGGCTCGTCGGCTCCGGCCGGTGACTCGCCTGCTCCGGCCGACGACCCGTCGCTGAGCCGCCCGTAACGTCCGCGACGCTCGTCCCGGAAGGGGCCCGGCCGTCACGCCGGGCCCCTTCGGCGTCTCCGGGTGCTCTTTCCGGCGGATCCAGCCGCTCGTCCCACCGTAGGAAGCGCGAGGTCTTGGAGGTCACGCCGCCGGGTCGCCCCTCACCGGTTCCCTGTGCCGTGGGAACGCCCTGTTCCTTGCTCTCGGGTTCCTTGCTCTCGGGCGGATGTGATCAGCCGAGTTGCTGGCCCAGCTGATCGACGGCAGCGGTCAGCACCTGGTCGATCACCTCGGTGATCTCGGGCCAGCGCGCGTCAGGGGCGTCGCTGAAGACAAGCGTCACGCTGTCGTCCGGAGTCGGATCACAGGCCCAGACAGGGACCGGGAGGTCGTTGCTTTCGATCTCTCCCGGTGGTGACACGGCGGCCGAGACGGTGAAGACGAGTGCGCCTGTGTTCGGCGGACCCGCCTTGATGATGGCCGTGTGGAAGTGAAGCGCGTATCCCACGATCTCCATGTAGAGAGTGGCCCACCAGACGCCCTCGTTCAGGTTGGGACGGAATCCGGCGCTGTTGGCCATGGCCCGGAAGCGGTCCCTGTGAAGCAGGGACCGCTGGCTCGGCGGTTCGGCGTGGTGAACGTGGACGACCGTCTCCGGGGCGATGGTCGCGAAGGCGTCGCGCAGAGCGTCTCCCTGCTTGCGCAGGTAGTGGGCGACCTTGGTCTGCAGCGAGCCCGCCAGCCGGACGGCGGGACCCGAACGACCTGCGGAGTCCTTCGCCACGAGGTTCAGGCGTAGCCGGTCGGCGTGCGCACGAGCCACCTCGGCCGCTCCACCGGCGGTCTCCCGAAGGACGGAGGGGGCTTCCAGCTCGAACCGCAACGCACTGATCTCCAGGCGGGCGAAGAGCCGGATCAGAGGGGCCAGGTCACCGGCATTCGCCTGGTCGAGCGCGTCGATGTACCGGGCACGTTGCGAGCGGTCCACGACCAGCGGGGCGTAGTTGTCACGAAGGAGAACCAGCAGCGTCAACGCGCGCGCCACCCTGCCGTTGCCATCCTCAAAGGGATGGATGCGGATGAAACGGTGGTGCAGCCACGCCGCTCGCGTGATCGGATGCGCCGCCTCCGTTTTCTGGTAGATCGCGATCAGCTGGTCCATCTGAGCCTGCACGTGCTCGGGCGGGGTGTACTCCAAGAGTGTGCCGTCCGGACGGACGACGTGGTTGGGATGCCTATTCCACTCGCCGTGCCGCATCGGGGCTTCGAAGACGCGTCCCAGGGTGTCGGTGGCGCCGTAGGTGAGCTGGCGTCGGGTGATCGCCTGGTGGAGTTCACGCACGAAGTGCACGCTCAGGTCCCTGCCTCCTCTGGCCGCGTCGGCCAGGAACTCCAGGGCGTCGTACTGTGAGCGGATCACCGCCAGGGTGTCATCGCTGATGCCTCCCTCGCGGGCGGCCGCTTCCTGGGTGAGGCCTTCGGCGACCAACGCGAGCGTCACGCCCCAGTCGACGTCGTAGAGACGCTCGATGATGCCGGTCTCGATGGCGTGCCTGCGCAGGCTGCGCCGGCGTGTCCGGCGGAACTCCTGCTCGTCGATGTGTTCGAGCCAGTCCTCCCAGGCACCCTTCAGCGCGTCGGCCGAGGCGAGGATCGCCGAGATCCCACCATTGAGATCAGGGAGCGGTTCGACGTCTTGCCAGCGCATGAGGCAAGGATAGGACCCGGGATGATGCCTCACCGGAGGTTCGGCCCATCGGGGGAAGGCAGACCGATGCTTCGCCGCGCGGCCTGGTCAACCGTGTGGGCGCGCCGGTGGGACCCGCGTGCCGCGCCGCGCCGCTGAGGAGGTCGGCGGGGCTTCCGCCGTACGCGGGGGGCGGCTCCGGGGCGGGGCTTCCGTCGCGCCAGGGGGGCGGCCCTGCAGCAGGCGCAGCGCCTTCTCCTTCTCGAAGTCCAGTGCCCGGCGCGGGGCCTGCAGCCTGCCGATCCGCAGGCCGAGGTCGCGTACGGCCTGCGCCACCGCCGGGTCGCTCAGCACCCGCAGCCCGAAGGCCAGTTCGGCGGGGGAGACGTCGAACCGCCTCTCCAGCTCCACCCCCTGGGCCACCGCCGAGAGCTCCTCGGGGCCGAACCGCCGGTGCGAGCCGCGGCTCCTGACCGGGGGCAGCAACCCGAGGGCCTCGCGGTAGCGGAGCATCCGGGGGGACATCCCGAGCCGCCGGGCCGCTTCCGTGATCCGCATCCCGGCCTCCCGCCGATTCTTACATTCTTCTGTCAGGTTACCCGTTTGGAAGATGCGCCCGGCCGGATCGGCCGCCTAAACTCGGACCGACGGCTTTCCGACCGAGTGGCGAGCCGGGTCCCCGAGCGAAGCGGGGCCGCCGGGCGCGGCGGGGCCCGGGACGAACGCGACCACTGATCAAAGGGGTAACACATGGACTTCAAGGTCGCCGACCTTTCCCTTGCCGCCTTCGGGCGCAGGGAGATCCAGCTCGCCGAGCACGAGATGCCGGGCCTGATGGCGATCCGCAAGGAGTACGCCGAGGCCCAGCCCCTGGCGGGTGCGAAGATCATGGGCTCGCTGCACATGACGATCCAGACCGCCGTGCTCATCGAGACCCTGGTCGCGCTCGGCGCCGAGGTCCGCTGGGTCAGCTGCAACATCTTCTCCACCCAGGACCACGCCGCCGCGGCCGTCGTCGTGGGCCCCGAGGGCACCGTCGATGACCCCAAGGGCGTCCCGGTCTTCGCCTGGAAGGGCGAGACCCTGGAGGAGTACTGGTGGTGCACCGAGCAGGCGCTGGCCTGGCCCGGCGATGACGGCCCCAACATGATCCTCGACGACGGCGGCGACGCCACCCTGCTCGTCCACAAGGGCGCCGAGTACGAGAAGGCCGGCGCCGTTCCCAGCGCCGCCGAGGACGACCCGGAGGAGTGGCAGGTCATCCTCGACCTGCTCCGCCGTACGGTCTCCGGCGAGAAGCGGTGGACGAAGATCGCCTCGCAGATCAAGGGCGTCACCGAGGAGACCACGACCGGCGTCCACCGCCTGTACGAGATGTTCAAGGCCGGCACGCTGCTCTTCCCGGCGATCAACGTCAACGACTCGGTCACCAAGTCGAAGTTCGACAACAAGTACGGCTGCCGCCACTCCGTCATCGACGGACTCAACCGCGCCACCGACGTCCTCATCGGCGGCAAGGTCGCGGTCGTGTGCGGCTACGGCGACGTCGGAAAGGGCTGCGCCGACGCCCTCCGCGGCCAGGGCGCCCGCGTCATCGTCACCGAGATCGACCCGATCTGCGCCCTGCAGGCGGCCATGGACGGCTTCCAGGTCACCACGCTGGACGACGTCGTCGGGATCGCCGACATCTTCGTCACCACGACGGGCAACTTCAACATCATCACCGCCGCCCACATGGCGAAGATGAAGCACAACGCGATCGTGTCCAACATCGGCCACTTCGACAACGAGATCGACATGGCCGGGCTGGCGAAGACCCCCGGCATCGTCAAGACCGAGGTCAAGCCGCAGGTCCACACCTGGACCTTCCCCGACGGCCACGCCATCATCGTGCTCGCCGAGGGCCGCCTGATGAACCTCGGCTGCGCCACCGGCCACCCCTCGTTCGTGATGTCGAACTCCTTCACCAACCAGGTGATCGCCCAGATCGAGCTGTTCACCAAGACCGAGCAGTACCCGATCGGCGTCTACGTGCTGCCCAAGCACCTCGACGAGAAGGTCGCCCGCCTCCACCTCGACGCGCTCGGCGTCAAGCTGACCACGCTCACCAAGTCCCAGGCCGACTACATCGGCGTGAACGTCGAGGGCCCCTACAAGCCCGACCACTACCGCTACTAGGACTCCCGGGACTCCCGCCCGGCCCCACGGGGCCGGGCGGAGATGATCCGGTGACAGGTCCTCCGGCCCCCGCGGCGAACCGCGGGGGCCTTCGGGCACATGGGGCTCCGGGCGTACGGGGATCCGGACGTACAGGGCTCCGCGCGCGTGGGGCTTCGAGACACACGGGGCTTCAGGGCGCACGGGGTTTCGAGGCGCACGGGTTTCGGGCAGGTGGGGAGAGACGTGGACAGCGAGCTCGTGGCCGCCGGAGAACGGCGGATCGGCTGGGCGGCGCGGGCGATGCCGGTGCTCACCGCCCTCGGAGAGCGGTTCGCCGCCGAGCGGCCCTTCGACGGCCTGCGGATCGCCGCGTGCCTGCACGTGACCGCCGAGACCGCGGTGCTCATGGGCGCGCTGCGGGCGGGCGGGGCCGAGGTCGCGCTGGCCGCCTCCAACCCGCTGTCCACCCAGGACGACGTCGCCGCCGCCCTGGCCGGATACGACGTGGCCGTGCACGCGCTGGCCGGGGTGGACCGCGCGGCGTACTACCGGCACATCCACCGGGCGCTCGACATCGGCCCGGACATCGTCCTCGACGACGGCTGCGATCTGGTCAACATCCTGCACACCGAGCGGACGGAACTGCTCGACGGGGTCACCGCGGGCTGCGAGGAGACCACCACCGGGATCATCCGGCTGCGGCAGATGGCGGCCGAGGGGGCCCTGCGGTTCCCCGTCGTCGCGGTCAACGACACCCGGACCAAGCGGATGTTCGACAACCGCTACGGCACCGGCCAGTCCACGATCGACGGCATCATGCGCGCCACCAACACCCTGCTGGCAGGCAAGACCGTGGTGGTCGCCGGGTTCGGCTACTGCGGCCGGGGCGTGGCCGAACGGGCCAAGGGGCTGGGCGCCCGGGTGGTGGTCACCGAGATCGACCCGGTCAAGGCGCTGGACGCCTCGTTGCAGGGCTACGAGGTGCGGCCGATGCGCGAGGCGGCCCCGGCGGGAGACGTGTTCGTCACCGTCACCGGCAACCGCGACGTGATCAGGGGCGAGCACCTGGCGGCGATGAAGGACGGCGCGATCCTCGCCAACGCCGGGCACTTCGACGTGGAGATCGACGTGCGGGCCCTGGACGACATGGCCGTGGCCGTGCACCACGGCGTGCGGCCCAGCACCGACGAGTACGTCCTCGCCGACGGCCGGCGGCTCCTGCTGCTCGCGGAGGGCCGCCTGGTCAACCTGACCGCCGCCGAGGGGCACCCGGCCGCCGTCATGGACATGTCCTTCTCCGCGCAGGCGCTCGCGGTCGAGTGGCTGGCCCGGGAGGGCGCGGAGCTGGCACCCGGCGTCTACGACGTGCCGGAGGAGGTGGACGTGGAGGTGGCGCGGCTGCGGTTGGCCGCCGCCGGGATCGAGGTGGACGTCCTCACCGGCGAACAGGAGAAGTACCTCCACTCCTGGCGGCTCGGCTCCTGACGTTCCACGACGCCACGATCTCCTTTCGGGGGGAGGCTCGCGGCCGGACGGCCGCTTCGGCCGGAGGCGCCCGCCCGACGCGGTGACGGCGCACCATGCCGTCGCCGTCCACGCGTCGTCACCGATCGGCTCGTCCGTCGGCGGAATGCGCGGCATCTCGATTTCCAGCGCTTTTCGGAAAGCCTCGGCGGGCGTTCGGACCGTGAAATTTTCACATTCACCGTGGCCGGTCAACGCGGGATCGCCATTCGCCTGAGCTGCGAGATCACCGTTGACGGCGGTGATGGAATCCGGGCATCCGCCGACGGGTGGGTTGACGGGGTGCTTTTCCGTTCTTACGGTCTGAATCGTTTTACGGTAGCGATTCGGTAATCGCTGTGCGACGTTCGGAAAAGAGCGGCCGGTATGCGACCGGGGCCGATGGCACGGCCCCGGAGGACCACGCGGAACCGGCCACACCGCGGGGCCGCCGACGAGGCGGTCCGAGCATCCGGCGCGGAGCCGGGCAGTGCCCGGCGGCGCCGTACGCGGTGGTTCCCGGAGCGGTCGCCGTGCGGTCACCCCGCCGCAGGAGAAAAGGACCGCGATGAGACTCATGCGCCTCGCCGCCGTGGCCACCACCCTCGCGGCCGTGCTCGCGACGTCGCCCGGCGCCGGGGCCGCCACCGGAGACGGGACGCCGGCCGACCTGAACATCCGCTTCGTCGGCCGCTGGGACACCCGTGCCGCCGGCGCCTACGTCCCGGGCTGGGCCGGCGCCTACCTCACGACCGGCTTCACGGGCACCACCGTCAAGCTGAAGCAGCGCGACACCATCGACCTCTACTACAGCATCGACGCGGGCCCCGACGTGTACCTGCAGAACGTGCGCGGCACGGTCGACCTGACGCCGAAGCCGTTGCCCGTCGGCGACCACACCCTGCGGGTGTCCTACCGCGTGGTGGCCGGCTCCTACCACGGCGACGCGGTGTTCCAGGGGCTGGTGCTCGACCCGGGGGCGCACACCCTGCCGGCCCGGCCGGCCCGCGGCATGGTGGAGTTCGTCGGCGACTCCATCACCGTCGGGACCACCACCTCCAAGAACGCCCTCACCGCCTACGGATGGCTCGTCGGCGAGCGACTCGGGCTGGACCACACGCAGGTGGCCCAGGGAGGCGCCTGCCTGGTCACCACCGCCGACGGCTGCGTCGGCCTGGACCGCCGCTTCGTGAAGGTCAGCGCCGTCGACGGGGCCGCCGACCATGACTTCTCCCGATACCGGGCGGATGTCGTCGTGATCAACCTCGGCACCAACGACGTCGGGCACGGCGTGTCCTCGACGCAGTTCCAGACGTCCTACGCCGGGCTGCTGCGCACCGTCCGGAGCAGGTATCCGCGGGCCGCGATCCTGGCCCTGCGGACCTTCCGCGGGCGGTACGCCGCGCAGACCCAGGCCGCGGTCCAGACCGTCAACGACGCCGGTGACCGCAACGTCTTCTTCGTCGACACGGACGGATGGGTGCCGCCCGACGGACTGTCCGACGGCGTCCACCCCAATGACGCGGGACACCGCGCGATCGCGGCCGCGCTGGCGCCGATCGTGGCCGGGCACCTCGCTCCGAGCCCCACCCCGACCCCGACGCCCTCCGTACCGCCCGGTCCCACGCCCTCGGCGTCACCCACCCCCACGCCGAGCGGGGCGGCGCTCAGCTGCGAAGTGCGCTACACCGTGACCAACCAGTGGGCCGGCGGCTTCCAGGGTGATGTACGGGTCACCAACACCGGAGGCCGCACCCTCGACCCGTGGACGCTGCGCTGGACGTTCGCCGACGGCCAGCAGATCGGCCAGGGCTGGAACGGCGCGTTCACCCAGGCCGGGGCGTCCGTCGCCGTCAGCGGTCCGGACTGGGCCACGTCACTCGCCCCCGGCGCCTCCGCGACCGTGGGCTTCACCGCGACATGGAACGGCGTCAACGGAGTACCGGCCTCCTTCACCCTCGACGGCGCCGGGTGCCGGGTCACCTGACGGCGCTTCCGCGGGCCGCCCGCCGGCCCGGCGAACCGAACCACCCGAGTGCACGGTTCCGGCCACGCGGACCGGCCCGGAGCCGGCGGACCCCCGGAAAGTGAGACCGCGGATGAACATGTTCCGGCGACGGGCCACCGCCCTGATCGCTTCGGCTCTGGCGGCGTTGACCGGAGCGCTGACCTGGGCGGCCGGGGCGCCGGCCGCCGGCGCCGCCGTCGGATGCGCCGTCGGCTACCGCGTCACCGATCAGTGGGCCGGCGGGTTCGGCGCGGACGTGACCGTGACCAACCTCGGTGACGCCGTCAACGGGTGGACGCTGGCCTGGACCTTCACGGCGGGCCAGCGCGTCGAACAGGCGTGGAACGCCACGGTCGTCCAGAGCGGCGCCGGCGTCACCGCGAGGAACGTCGACTACAACCGGACCATCGCGACAGGCGGATCGGTCGGCTTCGGGTTCAACGGCGCCTGGAGCGCCGGCAACCCGGTGCCTGCCTCCTTCACGCTCAACGGCAGCCCCTGCACCGGGGCGGCCGGTACGGCCTCACCGTCCCCGAGCCCCTCCGGCCCCGGCTCCAGCCCGACGCCGAGCAGTACCCCGACACCGAGCCGGATCACGGTCTGGCTGGCCGGTGACTCCACCGTCGCCAACAGCTCCGGCGCCCCCATCGTCGGCTGGGGCAGGGAGCTCGGCCAGTACCTCACCGCGAACGCCACCGTGGTCAACGGCGCCGTGGGAGGGCGGAGCGTCCAGACCTGGCTGTACGAGTCGGCCGTCACCGACCGCATGAACTCCGCCGGCGAGTGCGTCCTCAGCTCGACCGCCTACGCCTCCCGCTGGCAGGCCATGCTCGACGCGTCGACCGGGATGAAGGCCGGCGACCATCTGTTCATCCAGTTCGGCATCAACGACGGCTCCGCCACCTGCCCCCGCCACGTCGGCGCCGCCAGGTACCGGGAGCTGCTCACCGCGATGGTCGGCGCGGCCCGGCAGCGCGGCGCCAATCCCGTGCTCGTGACCCCCGTAGCCGCCCTGACCTGCAGCGGAAGCACGGCCACACCCAACCGCGGGTTCGTCGCCGACACATTCGCCGTGGGCGCGGCCACCGGCGCGCCGGTCGTCGACCTGCACAGGCTGAGCTACACGCTCTACAACAGCCTGCGCTTCTGCCCGTTCAACGGCGACTACACCTCCGGCCCGGTCGGAGCCTTCTTCGCCGACGACCACACCCACTTCGAGGCCGCCGGGGCCCGGCAGATCGCCGGCCTCGTCGCCGGGGCGGTGCGCGACCAGCGGCTCGGCCTCGCGGCGTACCTGCGATAGCGGCGGCTCAGAGCCCGGCGAGGATCTCCCGCATCCTGTTGATCTCGGCGGTCTGGCCGACGGAGACCTCGTTGGCCAGCTCCTCGATCTTGATGTGCGAGCCGTCGACCAGGACCTGCTCCGACATCGTGAGGGCACCGCGGTGGTGGGCGGTCATGAGCTCCAGGAAGAGCCGGTCGAAGTCCTCTCCGGATGCGGCCCTGAGCGCCGCCATCTGCTCGGGGGTGGCCATCCCCGGCATGGAGGGCATGGCGGCGTGGTCGCCGTGCTGGTCGGGGACCCGCTGGCCCTGCTGCTGCAGCCAGGCGGCCATGTACTGGATCTCCGGGCCCTGGGCGTCCTTGATACGCGCGGCCAGCCCCTTGACCTTGGCGTTCCGGGCCCGCTCGGGGGCCAGGGACGCCATGTCGAGCGCCTGCCGGTGGTGGACGATCATGTCCTGCACGTACTCGACGTCGGCGGCGTTGGCGGTGGGGGAGGGCACGGCGGTGGCGGCCTCACCGGGGCTGAGCGTCCGGGCGGGCTCGCCGGGGCGGCCGGGCGCGATGATCGGCGCCGTCTGCTGCGCCGCCTGGACGGAGGGACGGTCGGCGCCCGCGCTGCACGCGCTCAGGCACAGGACGGCGGCCACGGCGACCAGCGCTCCGCGCACCCGACCTCCTCAAACGTATCCCGGTAGCGACGTCGGAACACCCTAATATGCCCATAAGGGGTAGGTAAATAGAGCAAAACGGAAAAACTTGCTGACACTGTGAAGGCTTGTCCGATCATCGGTCTGGGATGAACGATTCAGGCATTTATGCGACTTTTATGGCGCATATGGCAAGGAGGTTCATCAGTGTTCACCCCCCGTGGGAAGGGTCTGACCGGCCGCTTCCTCGTCGCGGTGGGTGCGGCGGCGGCGCTGTCGCTGTCCACCGTGCCCGCTCAGGCCGCTGACATCCCCGCCCCTGGCGAGATCGTCATGAGCTCGAACATCGAGCATGTCACCAACGTTCCGAAGCCTGCGGCGCTGACGGACATCAACACCGACATCGCCTTCCAGGGCGACTACGCCTACGTGGGCAACTACAGCGGCTTCTCCATCTACGACGTCAAGCACCCCAAGCGGACCTCGGTGGTCAGCTCGGTGGTCTGCCCCGGCGGCCAGATGGACATGGCCGTCTACGGGAACCTCCTCTTCGGCGCCGTCGACTCCTCCCGCAACAACGACTCCTGCAGCAGCACCGGCCAGAGCGCGGCGAACAAGGACTCGTGGGAGGGCATCCGGATCTTCGACGTCAGCGACAAGAAGAACCCCAGGTACGTCAAGGCGGTCGAGACCAACTGCGGCTCGCACACCCTGACCCTGGTGCCCGGCAAGGGACGTGACCGGCGCAACGTCTACGTCTACGTCTCCTCCTACGGCCCGAACGACAACTTCCCGGACTGCAAGACGCCGCATGACAAGATCTCCATCATCAAGGTGCCGCTGGAGAAGCCGGCGGACGCGGCGGTCGTCAACACCCCGGTGCTCTTCCCGGACGGCGGCAACCCCGGCGAGCCGGACAAGCAGTACCCCTACCGTACGTCGGCGACCACCGGCTGCCACGACATCACCTCCTACCCGGAGAAGAACATCGCGGCCGGCGCCTGCATGGGCGAGGGCATCCTGATGGACATCTCCGACCCGGTGAACCCGAAGGTCACCTCGACCGTCCGTGACGACGAGAACTTCGCGTTCTGGCACTCGGCGACCTTCAACAACGAGGGCACCAAGGTCATCTTCACCGACGAGCTCGGTGGCGGCGGCGCGGCCACCTGCAACGAGGCGATCGGCCCGAACCGCGGCGCCAACGCCTACTACGACATCTCCGGCACCACGATGACGTTCCGGAGCTACTTCAAGATCCCGCGTCACCAGGCCGACACCGAGAACTGCGTCGCGCACAACGGCTCGCTGATCCCGGTCAAGGGCAAGGACATCATGGTCCAGGCGTGGTACCAGGGCGGCATCTCGGTCGTCGACTTCACCGACTCGGCCAACCCGCACGAGATCGCGTTCTTCGAGCGCGGCCCCGACAACACCGCTCCCCCGCTGAGCGGCGGCTTCTGGTCGGCCTACTACTACAACGGCTACATCTACGGCAGTGACTTCAACCTCGGCTTCGACGTCCTGCGGCTCAACGACCCGCGGACGAACCAGGCCAGGAGCGTCAAGATGGACATCTTCAACGCCCAGACCCAGCCTTCCTACGGTCACGGTCACTGACCGCGTGCCTGACGGCTCTTCCTGAGCGAACGCCGAGGGGGCGGTGGGAGTGATCCCGCCGCCCCCTTCGCGCGCCGTACGGCGCGCCATGCCCGCGGGCCGTGCGCACCGCACCCGCAGGGCACGTGCCGTACGGCGCACCGCGTCCTCGGGCAGCGCGTGCCGGGCCCGCGGACCGCGCGTGCCGGGCTCTCGGGCCGTGCGTGCCGTACGGTCCTCGCGCGGGACGCCGGTGGTACGGCGTGCCGGCCCGGTCAGGCCGGAGGGACGAACCCGCCGGGGGTCGTCCCGGAAGCCGGACCCCCCTGGGGCGGCGCCGGGGGCCGGTCCCGCACCGCGGGCGGCCGGCCGTACGGCGCGGCGGTCGGAGGGCCGTACGGCGCGGCGGGCGGCCGGCCGGCCGGCGGATACGCGGCGGGCGGCTGGGCGGAGGGCGGCGGATAGGCGGCGGGCGGATAGGCGGCTGGGAAGGGCGCGGCGTACGGCGGGTGCCCGGGTGCGCCGCCACGCCCGGACAGTCGCGCCTGGTCGCGGCGGCGGCGCTCGGCCAGGACGGCGGTCAGGTAGGCGAACGGCGGGACGCCGGGCGGCGGGGGAGGGGAGACGAAGGCCGACATCTCGGCGGCGATGCGCGCGCCCATCTCGTGCTGGACGGCGGGTGACAGGTCGTTCCGGCGGGTGAGGTACCGGACGGCGGTCGACGCGACCTCCTCGGGCAGCCGGGACAGCTCCAGCGTCGCCGCCCACGAGGCCAGCGGCGGCGGCATCTCCAGCGGCGGGCCGTACCGGCGGGGGGCGCGCTCGGCGATCACGATGGTCCCGGCGAAGACGTCACCGAGGCGCTTGCCCTTCTCCGAGATCAGCGAGCTGATCAGGGCGGGGGCGCCGCTGAGCGTCCAGATCTCCAGCACCCCGGCCAGGCCGCGGAACAGGGCCTGGCGGAACCGCTCGGGGCCGCCGTCGTCGCTGACCACCCGCAGGCCCAGGGCCAGCTTGCCGAGGCTGCGCCCGCGCGAGAGCGTCTCGAAGACCACCGGGTAGCCGACCAGGACCAGCACGGACAGCGTGATGTACACCATCGCGGTCAGCGCGGGGTCGGAGACGAGGAGCAGGGCGCCGGCCGCGAAGGACGCCCCGGCCAGCGTCACGAGCTGGACCAGGATGTCGATGAGCAGCGCGGCGACCCGGCTCGGGAGCTGGGCGATCCGGACTTCGACGACGACCGCCTCGCCGGTTACGACCTCGGACACACAAGAACCCTACCGGCGGCCGGTCCCGCGGCGCCCGCCCCGGCCGGGTCCGGTTCCGCCCGTCCCGGCGGTCCCCGCCGGTCCTGCGGCGCCCGTCCCGGCCGTCCCCGCGACGCCCGGCCCGGGCGCTCCCCGTCCCTCTCCGCCAGATGTCCCGCGGCGCCCGCCCGGGGGCGGACGGAGAGCCCCCGGGCGGGCGCCGCGGATGCCCGCCGGGCGGGGGGCGGACGCCACCGGAATCCGGGGGTCGGGGAGCGGAAACGATCTGTGACGCAGGTCACTTCGATGCGAGTGGTGTTCATGTAATCGATTACATACCCTCATGTAATCGATTACACGGGAGGGCCGGTGGCACGTATCAAGGATGTGGCCGTTCGCGCGGGTGTGTCCGTCGCCACGGTCTCCCGGGTCCTCAACGCCAGCCCCTCGGTGTCCGAGGAGACCCGGAACCGGGTCTACACCGCGATGACCGAGCTGAACTACGTCCCCAACGCGGTGGCGCGCTCGCTGCGCACCGAGGCGACCCGGACGCTCGGCCTGATCATCGGCGACATCCTCAACCCGTTCTTCGCCGAGCTGGCCCGGTCGGTCGAGGACGCGGCGCGCGAGGCCGGCTACACCGTCGTCATCGGCAACGCCGACGAGCGGCCCGAGGAGCAGGACCACTACGTGCGCACCCTCATCGAGCAGCGGGTGGACGGGCTGCTGATCTGCCCCACCGCCGAGGTCACCCCGCTGGTGGAGCAGGCGGCCGCGACGGGCGGCCCGCTGGTGTTCATCGACCGCGTGCTCCCCGGCATGGACGTGCCGTCGGTCCGGGTCGACGGGACCGCCGCGATCGGCGAGCTCGTCGGCCACCTGAAGAGGCTGGGGCACCGGCGGGTGGCCCTCATCTCCGGCCCGCTCCGGCTCTCCACCGGCCGGGAGCGCACCGACGCCTTCGTGGAGGCGGCGGCCGGACACGGGATCGAGCTGCGCCCGGAGTACATCCGGTCGGGGGACTTCCAGCTGGGCAGCGGCCGGGAGCTCACCGCCAGGCTCCTGGACCTTCCGGAGCCGCCCGAGGTGATCTTCGGGGGCGACAACCTGATGACCCTGGGCGCGCTGGACGAGATCCGGGCGCGCGGTCTGCGCATCCCCGAGGACGTGGCACTGGTGTCCTTCGACGACGTGCCGTGGTTCCCCCACATGAACCCCCCGATAACAGCCATCAGCCAGCCCGTCGCCGAACTGGGCGTGCGCGCCGTGCGGGTCATCCTCGACCTGCTCCACGGGCGGCCCGCCGGATCGGTGGTCCTGCCGGCCGTACTGGTGCCCAGGCAGTCGTGCGGGGAAGGAAGGAACGTCTCGTGACGAACGACGACAGCCCGCGGGGCGGGGCGGCCGGGGGTGAGATCCTCCGCGTCGAGGGACTGCGCAAGGAGTTCCCCGGCGTGGTGGCGCTGGACGGGGTCGACTTCGACCTGCGGGCCGGCGAGGTCCATGTCCTGCTCGGCGAGAACGGCGCGGGCAAGAGCACGCTGATCAAGATGCTCTCCGGGGCCTACCGCCCCGACGCCGGACGGATCGTCGTCGACGGCGCGCCCGTCGAGATCCGCGGCGCCGGAGACGCCCAGCGGCTCGGCATCGCCACCATCTACCAGGAGTTCAACCTGGTCCCCGAGCTCTCCGTCGGCGAGAACCTCGCGCTGGGCCGCCCGCCCCGCCGCTTCGGGCTCGTCGACACCAGGAGGATGCACGAGCGGGCGCGCGAACTGCTGGCCCGGGTCGGCGTGGACGTCGACCCGCGCACCCCGGTCGGCCGCCTCGGCATCGCCCGCATGCAGATGGTCGAGATCGCCAAGGCGCTCGCCCTCGACGCCCGGGTGCTCATCATGGACGAGCCCACCGCCGTGCTGACGACCAGCGAGGTCGAGCGGCTGTTCGCCATCGTCCGCCAGCTCCGCGACCAGGGGGTGGCGATCGTGTTCATCACCCACCACCTGGAGGAGATCCCGCAGGTCGGCGACCGGGTCACCGTACTGCGGGACGGCCGCTCGGTCACCCGGGTGCCGGCGAGCACGCCGGAGAACGAGCTGGTCAGGCTCATGGTCGGCCGTCCGATCGACCAGCAGTACCCCCGGGAGCCCGCGGCGCCGGGCGAGCCCCTGCTGCGGGTCCGCGGCCTGGGCCGGCGCGGCGCGTTCGAGGACGTCTCCTTCGAGGTCCGCGCCGGCGAGGTCGTCGGCCTGGCCGGGCTGGTGGGCGCGGGCCGTACGGAGGTCGCCCGTGCGATCTTCGGCGCCGACTCCTACGACAGCGGCGAGGTCCTGGTGGACGGCCGCCCGCTGCCGCGCGGCGACGTCCACGCCGCCATGGAGGCCGGTCTCGGCCTGGTCCCGGAGGACCGCAAGGGCCAGGGGCTGGTCCTCGGCGCCGACGTCGCCGAGAACCTCGGCCTGGTCACGCTCCGCCGGGCCAGCCGCGGCGGGTTCGTCGACCGGGCCGGGCAGCGCCGGGCCGCCGCCGACGTCGCCGGACGGCTCGGCGTGCGGATGAGCGGCCTCGCCCAGGAGGTCCGCACGCTCTCCGGCGGCAACCAGCAGAAGATCGTCATCGGGAAATGGCTGCTCGCCGACGCGAGCGTTCTCATCCTCGACGAGCCCACCCGCGGCATCGACGTGGGGGCCAAGGTCGAGATCTACCAGTTGATCAACTCGCTCACCGCCTCCGGGCACGCGGTTCTCATGATCTCCAGTGATCTCCCCGAGATCCTCGGGATGAGCGACCGCGTGCTGGTGATGGCCCGCGGCAGGCTCGCCGGAGAGCTCGCCGCGCGTGAAGCGACACAGGACTCGGTGATGGCCCTGGCCGTCAGCGAGGTGGAGGATGCACGTGTCCACTGATGTGCTCAACGGGCCCGCCAAGGCGACGCGGCGCCGGCACCCGGCCGCCGCCTGGCTGGCCGAGAACGGCGCGCTGGTCGCCCTGGTCGTGCTCGTGGCCGGTCTGTCACTGCTGTCGGGAGACTTCCTGACGGTGACGAACCTGCTCAACGTGGGCGTCCAGGCGGCGGTCACCGCGATCCTCGCCTTCGGCGTCACCTTCGTCATCATCACCGGCGGCATCGACCTGTCGGTCGGCTCCGTCGCCGCCCTGTCGGCGATCGCGCTGGCCTGGCTGTCGACCGACTCGGGCCTGCCGTGGCCGCTGGCCGTCGTCGCCGCGCTGGTCGTCGGCCTGGTGTGCGGGCTCGCCAACGCCGCCCTGATCGCGTACGGCAAGCTGCCGCCGTTCATCGCCACCCTGGCCATGCTGGGCATCGCCCGCGGCCTGGCCCTGGTCATCTCCCAGGGCAGCCCGATCGCCCTGCCCGACGCCGTCACCCACCTGGGCGACACCATCGGCGACTACCTGCCGATCCCGGTCCTCGTCATGATCGCCATGGGGCTGATCACCGCCCTGATCCTGAGCCGGACCTACTCCGGGCGGGCGATCTACGCCATCGGCGGCAACGAGGAGGCGGCCCGGCTCTCCGGCATCAAGGTCGACCGGCAGAAGCTCATCACCTACGGCCTGTCCGGCCTCTTCGCCGCCATCGCCGGCATCGTCCTGGCCAGCCGGCTCGCCTCGGCGCAGCCCCAGGCGGCCTCCGGCTACGAGCTCGACGCCATCGCCGCCGTCGTCATCGGCGGGGCGAGCCTGTCGGGCGGCAAGGGCCGGGCCTTCGGCACCTTCGTCGGCGCGCTCATCCTCGCGGTGCTGCGCAACGGCCTCAACCTGCTCTCCGTCTCCGCCTTCTGGCAGCAGGTCGTCATCGGAGTGGTGATCGCGCTCGCGGTCCTCTTCGACACCCTGCGCCGCAAGGCCACAGCCTGAGAATCACCCCGAGGGGAACGAAATATCATGATCAAGCGCACCATCAGCCTCGCCGCGGCCGGAGCCGCGCTCACCCTGGGCCTCGCGGCCTGCGGCTCGGGCGGTTCGAGCGGTTCCTCCGACGGCGGCTCGGGGACGTCGGGTGGGGACATCAAGATCGGCATGTCGGTCTCCACCCTCAACAACCCCTACTTCGTCCAGCTCCGCAAGGGCGCCGAGGACGAGGCGAAGAAGGAGGGCGTCGCGCTGACCGTCACCGACGCCCAGAACGACGCCTCCCAGCAGGTCAACCAGATCCAGAACTTCGCCGGCCAGAGCATGAAGGCGATCATCATCAACCCGGTCGACTCCGACGCCGCCGGGCCCGCGGTCAAGGCCGCGGAACGCTCCAAGATCCCGGTGGTGGCCGCCGACCGCGTCGTCAACGGCGGCACCGTCGCGCAGACCGTCGCCTCCGACAACGTCGAGGGCGGCAAGCTCGCCGCGCAGGAACTGGCCAAGGAGATGGGCGAGAAGGGCAAGGTCGTCGTCCTCCAGGGCGTGCCCGGCACCTCCGCGGCCCGCGACCGTGGCCAGGGCTTCACCGAGGGGATCAAGGCGTTCCCGAACATCCAGGTGATCGCCCAGCAGCCGGCCGACTTCGACCGGACCAAGGGCCTGGACGTCATGACCAACCTGCTGCAGTCCAACCCCGGCATCACCGGCGTGTTCGCCCAGAACGACGAGATGGCCCTCGGCGCCGTCAAGGCACTGGGCGCCAAGGCGGGCAAGGAGGTCAAGGTCGTCGGCTTCGACGGCACCCCCGACGGGCTCAAGGCCGTCCAGGACGGCACGCTGAGCGCCAGCGTCGCCCAGCAGCCGGCCCTCCTCGGCCAGCAGGCCGTCCAGGGCGCGGTCAAGGCCGCCAAGGGCGAGAAGGTGGAGGCCACGGTCGCCGTGCCCGTCAAGATCGTGAACAAGGACAACGTCGCAGAGTTCGCGGGCTCGTGATGAGCGGCCACATCGACGGGTCCCCCCGGCCGGGGGCCGTCCCCGGCGGCCGGCCCGCGTCGCCGTACGACGTGGTGGTCGTGGGGTCGGTCAACGCCGACCTGGTGGTCCATGTCGCCCGGCGGCCCGCGCCGGGCGAGACCGTGATCGGCTCGGAGCTCGCCACCTACCCCGGCGGCAAGGGCGCCAACCAGGCCGTCGCCGCGGCGCGGCTCGGCGCCCGGGTCGCCATCCTCGGCCGGATCGGCTCCGACGGCCACGGCGAGTTCCTGCGCGAGGCGCTGCGCGCCGACGGCGTGGACCTCGGCCACCTCATCGAGACGCCCGGCCCGAGCGGGGTCGCGCTGATCTCCGTGGACGCCGGCGGCGACAACAGCATCATCGTCTCGCCGGGCGCCAACGGGCTGCTGACCGAGGACGACATCACCGCCGCCGAACGCCTGCTGTCCTCGGCGTCGGTCGTCTGCCTGCAGCTGGAGAGCCCGCTGGCCACGGTGGTGGCGGCGGCGCGGGTCGCGAGCCGGGTGGTCTTCAACCTCTCGCCGCCGGCGGTGGTGCCGGACGAGCTGCTGGAGGCGTGCGACCCCCTCGTCGTCAACCAGCACGAGGCCGCGCTGCTCCTCGGCAGCCACGCCGACCCCGTGCGGCAGGCACGGGAGCTGCTGTCGCTCGGCCCCCGCTCGGTGGTCCTCACCCTCGGCGCCGACGGCGTGGTCGTCGCCGACGCCGGGGAGGTCACCGCGGTGCCTAGCCCCAGGGTGGAGCCCGTGGACACCACCGGCGCCGGCGACGCGTTCACCGGTGCGCTGGCCTGGCGCCTGTCCCAGGGCGACCATCTGGCCGCCGCCACCTCGTTCGCGGTCCGGGTGGGCGCCGCGTCCGTCCGCCTGCACGGCGCGCAGAGCTCCTACCCTCGGGTCGGGGACCTGGAGACGCTGTGAACGTGAAGCCACACGTCGTCCTCTCCGTGGCTCCGGGGTCGCCGTGAGCCGGGATCCGCGGTGAAGCGCGCGGGAATCCTCAACGCGGCCCTGTCGGGCGCGCTCGCCCGCCTCGGCCACACCGACGAGGTGCTCGTCTGCGACGCCGGGATGCCGCTGCCGCCCGGGGTCCAGGTCGTCGACCTCGCCTTCCTGCCGGGCGTCCCGGCCTTCGCCGACGTGCTGGACGGCCTCCTCGCCGAACTGGTCGTGGAGGGCGCCGTCGCGGCGGAGGAGGTCAGGACGGCCAACCCCGCCTGCCACGCGCTGCTCGGCGAACGGCTGCCCTCCCTGGACCACGTCCCGCACGAGCGGCTCAAGGAGCGGTCCCGCTCCGCCCGGCTGGTGGTGCGGACCGGTGAGGCGCGGCCGTACGCCAACGTGATCCTGCGCTGCGGCGTCGCATTCTGAGCCGCTGAGCCGCTGAAGTCCCGGCCGCGCGGAAGGTGGATACGCTTTCCGGGTGGACATCGACGCGTTCGTCACCGCGCACCGCCCCTCCTGGGACCGCCTGGAACACCTGGTACGGCGGCGCAGGTCGCTGGACGGCGCCGAGATCGACGAACTCGTGGAGCTCTACCAGCGGACCGCCACCCACCTGTCCATCGTGCGTTCCGGCCCCACCGACCCGATCCTGGTGAGCCACCTGTCGTCGCTGGTCGCCCGCGCCCGCTCGGCGGTGACCGGCGCGCACGCCCCCGCCTGGCGGGAGCTCGTCCGCTTCTTCACCGTCTCGTTCCCGGTGGTCGCCTACCGCGCCCGGTGGTGGTGGCTCGGCACGACCGCCGCGTTCCTCCTGGTCTCGGCGGTCGTCGCGGTCTGGGTGGCGGGAGACCCGGCCGTGCAGGCCGCGATCGGCACCCCGGAGGAGATCACCCAGCTCGTCGACCACGACTTCGCCGACTACTACTCCGAGCACCCCGCGGCCTCCTTCGCCGGGCAGGTCTGGGTCAACAACGCCTGGGTGTCGATGCAGGTCATCATCATGGCCGTGCTGCTCGGCCTGCCGATCCCGTACGTGCTGCTGCAGAACGCGCTGAACGTCGCGGTCTCCGCCGGGCTGATGGCCTCGCGCGGCAAGCTCGACATCTTCTTCGGCCTGATCACCCCGCACGGCCTGCTGGAGCTGACCGCGGTGTTCCTCGCCTCGGCCGTCGGCATGCGCCTGGGCTGGACGGTCGTCGACCCCGGCCCCCGCAGACGCGGCGAGGCCCTCGCCGAGCAGGGCAGGGCCGTCATGAGCGTGGCCCTCGCGCTGGTCGTGGTGCTGCTGGTCTCCGGGCTCATCGAGGGGCTCGTCACCCCGTCGCCCCTGCCCACCTGGGCGCGGATCGGCATCGGGGTCGTCGCCGAGGCGGCCTTCCTCACCTACGTGATCTACTTCGGCCGCCGCGCCCTGCGCGCGGGCGAGACCGGCGACCTGGAACGCGCCCCCGACGTCACCCCCACCTCCGGCTGACCCCGGTCGGCAGTGCCGCGATCCGTCCCGAGTCCAGGAGGCTCCGTGCCGGAGAGGCTCTGCTGAGCCGAACACACGCCGGGGTGGTGGGACCGTGCCGGGAGCGCCCCGGCCAGGTGCCGGAGCAGGGCGGCCGTAGGGGCGGTTCCGCCTTCTTCGATGCGCTCGATCTCGTCCTCGGTCATGCTCGCGCGCCCGGCGAGTTCGGCGACGGTGAGCCCGAGTGCGTTGCGCCGGTCGTACACGGCCCTGCCGAAGGCCAGCGCCTCCCGGATCAGGACGCGCTCGGGATCGTCGGTCCGTGGCTGCGGGCGCACCCAACGGGTGTGACGAACGGCCACTGATTCATCACCGAGGGTCATGGTCAAAAGCTATCCGTGTGAACCCGGTGATGTCCGGTCTTTCGTGTCGTTGGTCAGAGGCGGCCGGCGGCTTTGAGGGCGAGGTAGGCGTCGGCGAGGGCGGGGGCGAGTTGCTCGGGGGCGGCGTCCACGACCTCGACGCCCTGGCGGCGCAGCCGGGCGGTGATGCGGCGCCGGTCGGCGCCCTGACGTTCCGCCGCCGCCGCGTCGTACACCAGCTCGGGGGTGCCGCGCCCGGCGGCCATCGCCGCGACCTGCGGGTCGGACGCGGCGGCCACCAGCACCAGGTGCCGGGAGGACAGCTGGGGGAGTACGGGCAGCAGCCCCTCCTCCAGTGACGCGGCGTTGAGGTCGGTCAGCAGGACGACCAGGCAGCGCCGCCTGGCGCGGGCCAGGACGGCCGCGACCATGCCGGCCGCGTCGGCCTCGACCAGCTCGGCCTCGATCGGCGCCATCGCGTTGACCAGCGACGACAGTAGCTCGGTACGGCCCGCCCCGGACACCCAGGCGCGCACCGAGCGGTCGTGGGCCATGAAGTCCACCCGGTCGCCGGCTCGGGATGCCAGTGCGGCCAGCAGCAGCGCCGCGTCCATCGACCAGTCGAGCCGGGGCCAGCCCGGCGCGGTCCGCACGCCGCCCCGCCCACCGGGAAGCCCGCCGGAAAGACCGCCCGGAAGCCCGGTCGAAAGCCCGCCGGGCCCGGCTCCGCGGCCCGCGGGGGACCGGTCCTCCTGACCGGCGAGCGGGATCGGGGCGGTGCCGACCCGGCCGGCCGAGGTGCGCCCGGTGTCCAGGACGATCAGCACCCGCCGGTCGCGCTCGGGCCGCCAGGTGCGCACCACGACGTCGGAGCGGCGGGCGGTGGCCCGCCAGTCGATCGACCGCACGTCGTCGCCGGGCACGTACTCGCGCAGCGAGTCGAACTCGGTGCCCTGGCCCCTGACCATCGACGGGTGCGCGCCTTCCAGCTCCCTGAGCCTGGTCAGCTTGGCGGGCAGGTGCTTGCGGCTGAGGAACGGCGGCAGCACCCGTACCGACCACGGCACCCGGTGCGAGCCCTGGCGGGCCGCGATGCCCAGCGGGCCCAGCGACCGCACCGTGACGGCGGCGGCCTCCCGGTCTCCCCGGCGGGCCGGGGTGAGCGTCAGCGTGAGGCGGCGGCGCTCCCCGGCCGGGACGTCCAGCGCGAAGTGCCGGGGGACGGCTCCGGCCGAGGGCGGCCAGGCGTCCCGGAGCAGGCCGCGGACCCGGCGGCGGCCGGGATTCTCCACGACCAGGTCGACCGTGGCGGTCTCGCCGAGCCGTACCAGGCGGTCGCCGGAGCGGGCGAACCGCAGCGGGCGCACGCCCCCGGCCAGCAGCAGGTCCACCGCGACCAGCGCGGCCAGCAGCAGCGCCACCCCGGCCACGGCCGGTCCCGGCCGCGGCGCGAACAGCACGACCAGCGTGCCCAGCAGGGCCAGCAGGGCGGCCCGTCCCGTCAGTGCCATCGTCGCTTCAGCGGGGGACGGGGACGGCGGCGAGGACGGCGTCGATCAGGCCGTCGGCGGACGCGCCCTCCAGCTCGGCCTCGGGGCGGAGCTGGACGCGGTGCCGCAGGGCCGGCCGGGCCAGGGCCTTGACGTCGTCCGGCGTCACGTAGGTGCGGCCGGACAGCCAGGCCCAGGCTCGGGCGCCCGCCAGCAGCGCGGTGGCGCCGCGCGGCGAGACGCCGAGCTGCAGCGACGGCGACTGCCGGGTGGCGCGGGCGATGTCCACGATGTAGCCGAGGACCTCGGGCCCGGTGTGCACCTGGCGGACCGCGGCGCGCCCGGCCTCCAGGTCGGCGGCGGTCGCCACCGGCTTGATGTGGGACAGGTCGCGCGGGTCGAAGCCGAGCGCGTGCCGCTCCAGCACCGCGACCTCCTGCTCGCGGGAGGGCAGCGGAACGGTCAGCTTGAGCATGAACCGGTCGAGCTGCGCCTCGGGGAGCTGGTAGGTGCCCTCGTACTCCACCGGGTTCTGGGTGGCGGCCACGATGAACGGATCGGGCAGGTGGCGCGGCACGCCGTCCACGCTGACCTGCCGCTCCTCCATCGCCTCCAGCAGCGCCGCCTGCGTCTTGGGCGGGGTGCGGTTGATCTCGTCGGCGAGCAGCAGGTTGGTGAAGACCGGTCCGGGGCGGAACTCGAACTCCGAGGTCTTCGCGTCGTAGACCAGGGAGCCGGTGACGTCGCCGGGCATCAGGTCGGGGGTGAACTGCACCCGCTTGAAATCCAGCGACAGCGCCGCGGAGAGGGTCCGCACGAGCAGGGTCTTGGCGACCCCGGGCACCCCTTCGAGCAGTACGTGTCCCCGGCAGAGCAGGGCGATGACCAGCCCGGTGACCACGGCGTCCTGGCCGACGACGCCCTTGGCGACCTCGGCGCGCAGCGCCCCCAGCGCCTCCCGGGCGGCGTCCGCGCCGCCGTTCGCGCCGCCGTTCGCATCAACGGCTCGCTCGTCACGCACGTTCACGAATCTCTGACCTGCCTCTCCAAAATGTCCAGATATGCGGCCAGGGCGACCAGCCCGGCGTCGTCGGCCGGCGGCGGGCCGTACAGGGCGGACGCCACCTGCGGCGCCGGCTGCCCGGTCCGTTCGGCGAGCGCGCTCACCCTGGCGTCCGGTCCGGCCGCCGACGGCAGCCCGAGCCGGGGGACGACGCGGTCGGCGAAGCCCTCGCGCAGCGCGGCGGCGGCGCGGTCGCGGGCCCGTCTGGCCCGGTACAGCCTGGCCCTGCCCTCCGCGGTCTCGGCGGCCCGCACCACCACGGGCAGGCGTTCGGCCACCACCGGGCCGAGCCGCCGGCCTCGCCAGAGCGCCAGCAGCACCACCGCCAGCGCGAGCTGCGCCGCGGCCCACCTGACGCCCGGCGGGACGAGATCGTAGAGGCCCTGCTCGCCTGACGCCGCGGGCGCCTCCCCCGGGGGCGGCGGGACCAGCCAGACGAGCGTGGGCCTGGCGCCGGCGAGGTTCATCGCCAGCGCGGCGTCGCCGTCCTCGGCCAGGCGCAGGTTGGTCATGAAGTCGCCGTCGCCCACCGCGGTGACCGTCCGGTCTCCGTCACGGTAGGCGACCAGCGTCGAGTCGTCCCCGGCGGGGTAGCAGCCGGTGCCGCCCCGGGGGACGGCGAAGGTCGTCCCGCCCAGGTGGGCGGTGCCCGCGGCGGCCGCGGCCGGCAGCGCGCAGCGTGGCTCTCGTGAGCGCGGCCGGGCCTCCCCGGTGGCGAGCAGGCCGGGGGCGAGCGTCCGCAGCCGTCGTCCGGCGCCGACCAGCAGGAGGTCGGCGGGTGCCCCGGCCAGCCGCGAGGCGTCCGCGGCGGTGAGCGGGAAGTCGTCGGTGACCAGCAGCGTGCTGCCGGCGGTCGCGGCGGCCCGCGCGTCGGCGGCCGAGGTGACCCGGGTGATCCGCACGCCGCGGCCCTCCAGCAGCCGGGCGAGGGCTCCCGCGCCGGACAGTGAGGTGTCGTCGGGGTCGAGCCGCCGGTCGGGTCCGCCGGCGCCGCCGAGGAGAACGCCGGCGACGGCGGCGGCCACCACGATGAGGGCGACCAGGATCACACCCCGGCCGCCGCGCCACAGGCTCGCGGTGGTGGGGGAGACGGACGTCGAGCCGGTCACGGGGGCGGCGGCGAGGCCGGCGTCCGCGGGGTTCGCCGCCCGTGCGCCGGAGGTGCCCGTGGTGTCGGCGGTGCCCGTGGTGCCTGTGGTGCCTGTGGGGTTGTTCATCGGGGCCCTCTCCACGCGCCCGCGCCGCCGGCCGCGTCCGCCGGGACGGGGGCCGCGTCCGCCGGGCGCGCCACGCGGAGCCGCTCGTCGAGGTCGCGCAGCATCTCGTACGCTCCGGCGGTGCCGGGGGTCTCGCCGTACGTCACGTCGTCGAAGGTCCGGGCCGCGGCGACCAGGGCGGCGGCCAGGCCGGGCAGCGCGCGGCCGGCCTCGGCGGCCAGCTCGGCGGCGGTGCGGCCCGGGACGGGGTCGACGATCGCGCGGTCCTCCAGGTCGCGGGCGACGGCCCGCAGCCGCTCGCGGACCGCCTCGGCCCAGCGGCCCTCGGCGGCCAGCCGCTCGGCGGCGGCGCGGTGCTCGGCCGCGGTGCGCCGGCCGTCGCCGAAGACCTCCTCGCGGCGGGCGGCGCGGCCCCCGGCCGTCCGCCGCGCGACCACGGCCAGCGCGACGACCGCGGTGACGACGAGGGCGACGAGCACCACCCGGACGGTCACGCTTCCCACGGTCCCGAGGGAGTCCTGGTCGGTGAGGTCGCCGATGAACTGGTTCACGGCCCGGACGGCGCGGTCGAACGCCGACTCCCTGGCGTACCCGGCCCGGAGCAGCTCGCGGGCCGCCTCGCGGCGGGCCTCGTCACGGCCGACGTCGACCGGCGCGCCGAGGTTCACGAGGGTCAGGAGTGGGGCCACGAAGCTCCCTGCCCGGCCTGCGGGTGCGGGCCGGGTGCGCCGGGCGTGGCGGAGGGCAGCCACAGGTCGTCGGCCGTGGCGTGCACCCAGCCCTGGCGCCGCTGCTCGATCGCGGCGGTCTGCAGGACGAGGTCGAACGCCTCGGACCGCATCCGCCGGTCGGCGTAGAGCAGGCCGTTGACCCCGGCCAGGAACGGATAGGTGATCATCGCGCCGACGGTGCCGCCGATCGCGATCAGGACCGCCGTGGCGACCTGCGCGCCGGTCGAGCCCTGGATGCCGATGCTGACGAGGGCGGCCCCGAAGGTGAAGGGGACGGCGACCACGAAGGTGATCAGGAACGTGATGATCCTGGTGAGGATCAGGATGCCGAGGGTGCGCCAGAAGCCGCCGTTCACCAGCCGCCACGACCTGCGCATGGAGTCGAGGACCCCGCGCCGCTCCAGCACCGCGGCGGGCGCGGCGAGCGCCAGGCGGGTGGAGACGAACGCGGCGTAGGCGATGTAGCCGAGCACCGACAGCGCCCCCACCGCGACCGCCGTCCCGGCTCCGGCCCCGGCGTTCGCCAGCGCCACGATCACCAGCGAGATCAGGACCACCGGCACGAGCATGAGGAGCGCTTCGAGGGCCACCAGCCCGAACAGCGCGGGCATGCGGCCGCGGGACAGCCGCCACGCCTCGCCCGCGGTGGTCCGGCCGCCGAAGACGGCCCGGCCCAGGATCCGGGTCAGCACGCCGGTGAGCAGCGTCACCACGACGAACTCCACGGCGTAGGAGACCAGCACGTCGCCGTACTGGCCGAGGAAGCCGCTCTCCCCGACGCCGTCCAGCGCGGAGGGGTCGTTCACGGCCGCGCCGATCTGGCCGAAGACGACCGCCTGGCCGACCGCGGTGGGGATCACGCCGAGCACCGCGGCGATCGCCGAGAGGCCCAGGACGGTCTTGGGGTTGGAGCGGATCAGCTTGATCGCGCCGTCGAGGATGTCGCCGAGGCCGAGCGGGCGCAGCGGGATGATCCCGGGCCGCAGCGCGGGCGGCTGCGGGTGCCGGCCGTACGGCGGCCGGGGTCCCGGGCCGTACGGCGGGGCCTCCGGGCCGGGACCGTACGGCCCGCCGGGGTGGGGCGGCCCGCCGTACGGCGGGTGGCCGTCCTGGGCGGGTCCGGCGGGGGAGGCGGGCGGCGGCCCGGGGGCGGTCCACGGCGATCCCGGGACTCCCTGGTAGGGCGGGGGCTGGTGGGCCGCCCAGCCGGAGGGCGTGTCGGGAGCGGGATCGTGACCGTCTGACATATCCCAATCCTGGCATGTCGTGGGTGCCGATTGTGATGAGCGGGATGACTGATCCGGGTTTCCGGCCTCCGAATCGGCCGGATCGCGGACGACCGAGACGCCGCAGGGATGGCCGAGACCGGGTTCTTTACTCCAGACTGGGAAGGTCACCACCTCCGCTTGGCGTCCGGGGCCGCCGGGAACGGGGAGGGTGGCGCGGGGGCCGGGCCGAGGCTTTGCCGTACGTGGGCCTAAAATTCGCCTTCCGAATGCTTGACGTCGGTGCCGGTGTCACCCACTGGCCAGGCGAGGGTAATCTGCGTTAACCGTGCATTCCCCCCGAAAACTCCCAGACGGCGTAACGAATGAGGGGCCATGAAAGGACGCGTGCTGGTCGTCGACGACGACGCCGCTCTCGCCGAGATGCTCGGCATCGTCCTACGGGGAGAAGGCTTCGAGCCCTCCTTCGTTTCCGACGGCGACAAGGCGCTCGACGCCTTCCGCGACACCCGGCCGGATCTCGTCCTGCTCGACCTGATGCTGCCGGGGGCCGACGGCATAGACGTCTGCCGCCGCATCCGCGCCGAGTCCGGCGTGCCGATCGTCATGCTGACGGCCAAGAGCGACACCATCGACGTGGTGCTCGGCCTGGAGTCCGGCGCCGACGACTACATCGTCAAGCCGTTCAAGCCCAAGGAGCTGGTCGCCCGGGTCCGCGCCCGGCTGCGCCGCACCGACGAGCCGACGCCGGAGATACTGCAGATCGGCGACATCACCATCGACGTGGCGGGACACTCGGTCAAGCGCGGCGAGGAGACGATCAATCTCACGCCGCTGGAGTTCGACCTGCTCGTCGCGCTGGCCCGCAAGCCGCGCCAGGTCTTCACCCGCGAGGTGCTGCTGGAGCAGGTGTGGGGCTACCGCCACGCGGCCGACACCCGCCTGGTCAACGTGCACGTCCAGCGGCTCCGGGCGAAGATCGAGAAGGACCCCGAGCACCCTGAGATCGTGGTGACGGTCCGCGGGGTGGGCTACAAGGCCGGACCTGCCTGAAGACCCGTCGCGGCCTCCCCGGGATCCCGACATGCCCTCCGGTAAGCGCCTCCGCACCTCGCGCCGGGTGGCGCGGGGCCTCCGCCGCCGGGCCCGATGGGCTGCCGGCTGGCTGCGCCGCGTCTTCTGGCGTTCCCTCCAGCTCCGCGTGGTCACCAGCACGATGGTGATCTCCATCGCGGTGGTCGCCGTACTGGGGGTCTTCCTCATGCAGCAGATCGTCGCGACCACGCTGGAGTCCCGGGAGCGCGCGGCCAGGAGCGAGGCGCAGGCCGACCGGAAGGCCGTGCTGGGCTACCTGAAGAACCAGCCCGACGGTGAGACGCCCAAGCAGCAGGCCGACATGGCGGGGGCGCTCCAGGCGGGCGGGGACAGCCCGCTCGGCCAGGCGATCGTGGCGCTGGCGGGGCGGGCCGGCGCCGTCCCCCGCTACTCGGTGGTCATCCGCAACGACAACCGGCCCGGCGAGTTCTACGTCACCACCAACATCGACCCGGTGAGCATCCCCGAGCGGCTCCGCGCCGACGTGCTGAAGAAGCAGCCCGAGGAGGTCACCACCTACTACGGCAGGCTGCGCTACGAGGGCGGCGACTCGCGGCCCGGCATGATCCTCGGCACCCGCCTGGACACCTCCGGCACACCCCTGGACAGCGGCTACGAGATCTACCACCTCGTCCCGCTGGACCAGGAGGAGAAGACCCTCACCTCGGTCCTGCGGATGCTCATCCTGGTCGGGGTCGCCCTGGTGCTCCTGCTGGCCGCCATCGCCTCGCTGGTCACCCGCCAGGTGGTCACCCCGGTACGGCTGGCACGCCAGGCCGCCGAGCGGCTGGCCGCCGGGCGCCTGGACGAGCGGCTCAAGGTCCGCGGCGAGGACGACCTGGCCCGGCTGGCCGCCTCCTTCAACGAGATGGCCGCCAACCTGGCGCTGAAGATCCACCAGCTGGAGGAGCTGTCGCAGGTCCAGCGGCAGTTCGTCTCCGACGTCTCGCACGAGCTGCGCACCCCGCTGACCACCGTGCGGATGGCCGCCGACCTGCTCTACGACGCCCGGGAGGACTTCGACCCGATGGCCGCGCGGTCGGCCGAGCTGATGCAGAACCAGCTCAACCGGTTCGAGACGATGCTCGCCGACCTGCTGGAGATCAGCCGCTACGACGCGGGCGCGGCCGAGCTGGACATCGAGCCCGTCGACGTGAGAGACGTGGTGCTGAGCGCCGTCGCCGACTCCGAGGCGCTGGCCGAACGCCACTCCACCCGCTTCGACCTGCGGCTGCCCGGCGAGCCCTGCATGGCCGAGATGGACAGCCGGCGGATCGAGCGTGTCCTGCGAAACCTGCTGTTCAACGCGATCGAGCACGGCGAGGGCCGCGACATCATCGTCACGGTCGGCGCCGACCGCGACGCGGTGGCGGTGGCCGTGCGCGACCACGGCGTGGGCCTGAAGCCGGGCGAGGAGAACATGGTCTTCGACCGGTTCTGGCGGGCCGACCCCTCGCGGGCGCGCACGATCGGCGGCACCGGCCTGGGGCTGGCGATCTCCCGCGAGGACGCGATGCTGCACGGCGGCTGGCTCCAGGCGTGGGGCTCGCCGGGGGAGGGCTCGCAGTTCCGGCTGTCGCTGCCCAGGACGGCCGGGTCGCCGCTGCGCGGGTCGCCGCTGCCGCTGGTCCCGCCGGAGGTGGAGATGCGCCGGACGTGGCGGGCGCACATGACGCCGGTGCTGTCGCCGGCGACGGCCGACGGGGGACGCGATGCGGACTGAGACGCTGTTCCGGGAAACGGAACGGCCCGCGCCCCCCGAGCGGGCGGCGGGCGGCCGGCGGCCGGCCCGTACCGGGCGGCGCGTGGGCGTGGTGGGCCTGGTACTGGCGCTGGGCTGGATGTCCGCCGCCTGTTCGGTCATCCCGGTCGGAGGCCGGTCGGCCGTCGTGGACGACGTGCGCAAGGGCAACCCGCTGGGCGACCCGTACGCGCGGGTCATCGCCGTGCCGCCGGAGCCCGGCTGGACGCCCGAGCAGGTCGTCGCCGGGTTCCGCGCCGCGATGGCCAGCGTCGACGACCGCGACCGCGGCATCGCGCGCAGGTACCTCACCGACGACTTCGCCGGGAAGTGGAAGCCGCAGAGCGGGGTGACGGTCTACAAGCAGGGCGAGGTCCAGCCCCCGCCGGAGCAGGGCGACGGGACGGCCCGGGTCGTCCTGAAGGGGACCCTCACCGCGATCATCGACCAGGACGGCCGCTACCGGCCGACCGGCGGCCCGCTGAACGAGCCGTTCAGCCTGGTCAAGGGGCCGAACGGATGGCGGATCAACGCGGCGCCCGACGGGCTGCTGCTGTCGGAGGCCGACGTCGAGCGCGCCTACCTCAAGGCGGACCTGTACTTCCTGGACTCGGCGTGGAAGGGACTGGTGGTCGACCAGGTCCGCGTGCCGATCGACCCCACCGCCAACTTCGCCAAGACGATCGTCCAGAGGCTGCTGAAGGGGCCGAGCAGCCTGCTCAAGGGCGCGGTGAACACCGCCTTCGAACCCGACACGCAGCTCCTCGGCGTCGACACCCAGGACGACCGCGTGGTCATCGACCTGTCCAAGCCGGTCGACTCCGACCTGATCGGCCCGATGTCGGCCCAGATCGCCGGGACGCTCGCCGAGCTGACCAAGGGCGGCTGGGACTTCGAGGTCCGGGTGAAGGGCGAGCCGTACTACTCCGACAGCCTGCTGCCGATCGACGCCCAGGAGCACATCGACTTCGACGCCTGGATGACCCCCGGCGACATCCACCCCTACTTCCTCGCCGACGGCGCGCTGCGCACGCTGGGCCGGGACAACGTCGGCCAGCCGGTGCCCGGCCAGGCGGGGGGGAAGGACGGCTCCCGCACCCGTCCGGCGATCAGCGACCAGTGGCAGGTGGCGGCGTTGTCGTCCGGCGACCGGGAGGTCGCGGTCGCCCCGATGAACCCCGGCGGCCAGTGGCGGCCCTGGATCTCCGGCACCTCCCTGACCCCGCCCTCCTGGGACCGCTACCACACCCTGTGGACCGTCGACCGGCCCGACGACCACACCTCGAAGGTGCTGCGGCACGACGGCCGGAAGCAGTACGCCGTCTCCGCCCCCGACCTGGAGACGGTCTACGTCAAGGCGCTCCGGGTCGCCCGGGACGGGGTGCACGTCGCGGCGGTGGTGCGGAGCGGCACCGAGGAGGAGGTGAAGATCGGCACGGTCATCGGCCAGGGGGCAGCCACCAAGATCACGAACCTGCACCCGGTGGTGAACGTCGAGCCGAACCAGACCATCAAGGACATCGCCTGGAAGGACGGCGCGACCCTCTACGTCCTCACCGGCAAGTCCGAGCTGCTGGAGGCGTCCGTCGTCGCCGAGCCCAAGCAGCTGCCGTCCAACCCGCAGATCCAGAGCATCACCGCGCTGAACGGCTCCCTGCTGGCCGGGGCGAAGGACGACGACGGCAACTGGCAGCTGCTCTCCTGGAACCGCAACTCGGCCCAGTGGGAGGCCGTGGTCAAGAACGAGAACGGCTCCGCCTCCTTCACCAAGGACGGTCCCGCCTACCCCGCCTACCCGCTGGGCTGAGCCGCGGCACGGCGCTCCGCCGGAGACGCGGGCCGTGCCGGGCGGTCCGGCCGGAGGCGCGAGCCGTGCCGGGGAGCCGCGTGCGCGGGCTCACGGGCGTTTTTGTCGGTGGCGCGTGAAACCGTGGGCACGTGTCGACCGCTCTGCTCGATCTGGTCCTGCCGCCGCGCTGCGCCGGGTGCGACGCCCCGGGCGCCCTCGTCTGCCCCCGCTGTACGGCGGAGCTGCACGGCGAGCCCGCGCGCCGGATGCCCCATCCCCGCCCGTCCGGCCTGCCCGAGTGCTGGTCGGCGGCCGAATACGCCGGCGGCCCGCGGCGGGCGATCCTCGCCTACAAGGAGCGCGGCCGTACGGCTCTCGCCCACCCGCTGGCCGGTGCCCTGGCGCTGACGGTGGCCGCGGCGGCGGGCGAGCGGCCCGTCATCCTGGTCCCGGTGCCCAGCGCCCGCCCCGCGCTGCGGCGGCGCGGGCACGACCCGGTGGCCGGGCTCGCCGAGCTGGCCGCCGGATACCTCCGCGCGGCCGGGTGGCCGGCGACCGTCGCCCGGGTCCTCACCCAGCGCCGCCGGGTCGCCGACCAGGCGGGCCTGAGCGCCCGCAGGCGGGCCGAGAACCTCGGCGGGGCGTTCCGGGTCGCCGGAGGCCACAACCGCGCGCGGCTCGGCTTCTGGGCCGGGCGAGGGGCCGTCGTGCTGGTGGACGACGTCCTCACCACCGGTGCGACGCTCGCCGAGGCGGCCCGGGCGCTGCGCGAGGCGGGCACGGAGGTCCCGCTGGCCGCCACGGTCGCCGCGACACGCCGAGAGAGCGGATTCCGGAACGATCACCGTACGTAATGTAACGGCCGGAAAACGGTCTCGTCCGGTGCCGGCGTCCGTCTGTCCGGATCGGCTCCGTCCGATCCGCCCGGTCCCCTGAGAAGCGGGCGCGCGCCGCGGCCGCGCCGGGGAAACGGCCGTCCTCCCCTCTCGGCCGCGCGGTGAAGATCACGCAAAGTGACCGGCAAAGGCGGGGCCAAGCTGACATTCGGCCGCGATGCGGATAGCGTCTGAACATGGCACCCGCCCGGGTCCGTGGTTGCGCCGGACCGGCCCCCGCGAAGGGGTCGGCCCGGCTAGCCGATGCCAGCCGCAGGCTAAACGGTCCACGTAAGACGACTTCTCGTCGATCGATCACGGTGCGGCTTAGAGGTAAGTCCTGCCTTCCCGGGGAGCCAGATGTTCCTCGCCAGAAGAGAAGGGCAGTAGTGGCAGAGAGCTGCGAGACCCTCAGCAGGCGGATGTGGGGACGAAGACCAGGTCGGCCGGGTGGGTGCCGCCGCTCCAACACCGTCGAGGTTTCGAAGGGGGGCTGTGCATGGACATCATCGTCAAGGGTCGGCACACGGGAGTGAGTGACCGGTTCCGAGACCACGTGAGCGCCAAGCTGGCCAAGATCGAGCGTCTGGACAACAAACTGATCCGGATCGATGTGGAGGTGTCGAAGGAGACGAACCCGCGCATCAGCGGCCAGCGAGAGCGGGTCGAGCTCACCATCCACTCCCGGGGTCCCGCCATCCGTGCGGAGGCCTCGGCCGACGACCGTTTCTCAGCCCTCGACATCGCACTCGGAAAGCTCGAAGGCAGGCTCCGGCGCCTCGCCGACCGGCGCAAGGTCCACTACGGCAACCACTGTCCTCCCTCGGTGGCCGAGCTGACCGCCGGCGCGCTCGCCGAGTCCTTCGAGATCGACCCCGCCGGGGTCCGCGTCGAGCCCGCGACCGTCGGTGGTGGCGGCGACGAGTACCGCTTCGAGCCCGGGCCGTCCGCGGAGGCCGACGACCTCTCCGAGGACAGCGCGATCGTTCCCATCCAGATGGACGGCGACGGACCGCTGGTGGTCCGTGAGAAGACCCACAAAGCCGATCCGATGACCATCGACCAGGCGCTGCTGGAGATGGAGCTGGTCGGCCACGACTTCTACCTCTTCCGTGACAAGGAGAGCGGCCTGCCGAGCGTCGTCTACCGTCGGCGAGGCTACAACTACGGAGTGTTGCGACTCGTCGAACCCTGACGAACCCGGACGAAGATCCTCTCCGACCACCCCGAGGACCTGAAACCGTGTAATCATGGCGGTCCAACGGCTCTGGCCCCCCGAGGAGGAGGCGTGACGGAATCCGATGAGACGACCCGCCCTGCCAGGAGCGGTGACCCGATCCGCGTGCTGATCGTCGACGATCACGCGTTGATCCGCCGCAGTCTGGAGATGGCGCTGTCCACGGAGACGGACATCGAGGTGGTCGGCGAGGCGAGCGACGGGCAGGAGGCGGTCGAGCTCGCCGACCGCCTCACCCCGGACGTCATGCTCATGGACGTACGGATGCCCCGCCGGAGCGGCATCGAGGCCACGCGCGAGATCAAGGCCTCGGTGCCGAGCACGCGGATCATCATGCTGACGGTGAGCGACGAGGAGGAGGACCTCTTCGAGGCGATCAAGGCGGGGGCCACCGGCTACCTGCTGAAGAACGTGCAGCTCGACGAGGTGCCCGAGGCCGTCCGCGGTGTCCACGAAGGGCAGTCGCTGATCAACCCGGCGATGGCGGCCAAGCTCATCACCGAGTTCGCGAACATGAGCCGCAAGGAGGCCGAGCGGCCTCCCCAGCTCCCGGTCCCGCGCCTGACGGACCGCGAGATGGAGGTGCTGCGCCTCGTCGCGAAGGGGATGAACAACCGCGAGATCGCCAAGCAGCTGTTCATCGCCGAGAACACCGTGAAGAACCACGTCCGCAACATCCTGGACAAGCTCCAGCTCCACTCCCGGATGGAAGCGGTGGTCTACGCGGTCCGCGAGCGGATGCTCGAGATCACCTGACCGGCGGGGCCCCGTGAGCCCTTCCTCACGGGGCCCGTCCGGCGTGGTCTCCGCGGTCCTCGGCGGTGTGCTCCGAGTCCGCCGTAGGTCGGCCCGGGGCGGTCCGGGTGGTCAGAGCGCCTCGTCGAGTGCCGCGGACAGCGCGATGGTCACGGCCGGATCGGCCCGCTCGACGCGTACGGCGTCGCAGCCGACCCAGGCCGCCGCCTCCGCGAGGGCCCCCGCCAGCGCCTCGACGGCTCCGCGGCCCGCACGGGGTTCGAGGCCGACCTGCCGGGCGACCAGGGTGGTGCCCTCCCGCGCCGGGTCCACCCGGCCGATCAGGCGGCCGCCGGCCAGGACCGGCATCGTGAAGTAGCCGTGGACCCGCTTGTCCTTCGGGACGTACGCCTCCAGCCGGTGGTCGAAGCCGAAGACGCGCGAGGTGCGGGGGCGGTCCCAGACGAGGGAGTCGAACGGCGACAGCAGGGTGGTGCGGTGCCGTCCCCGCGGCTCGCTCTCCAGCGCCGCCGGGTCGGCCCAGGCGTCCGCCGCGCGGTCGGGCCAGCCGGAGACCCGCACCGGGACCAGCCCGGCGGCGCCGGTGGCGAGGGCCCCGTCCAGGAACGCGGCCTCGGGCGCCTTGAGACGGAGGAAGTCGACCAGGTCGGCCCGGGTGGCGACGCCCAGGGCGCGCCCGGCGGTCCGGGTGAGGCGGGTGACGCACTCGGCGTCGGAGAGGTCCTCGGCCAGCAGGTGGGCGGGGACGGCCCGCTCGGTCAGGTCGTAGACCCGCCGCCATCCGACGCGGCGGGCGCAGACGACCTGCCCGGTGTCGAGCAGCCACTCGATGGCGATCTTCGCGTCCGACCAGTCCCACCAGGGGCCGCCGTTCTTGGCGCCGCCGAGGTCGGCGGTGGTGACCGGGCCGTTCTCCCGCACCTGGTGCAGCACCTTGTCGACGGTCGGCGGCACCTCGTGCCAGCGGTACTTCCTGGCCGCGTAGTACCGGCGGCGGAAGGCGTAAAGGGGCCAGTCGCCGATCGGCAGCACGCACGCGGCGTGGCACCAGTACTCGAACGCGCGGGCCGGGTCGTCCCAGTAGGCGCGCTCGACCTTCGCCCGGCCGACGGCGCCGAGACGGGAGTAGGCGACGAGCTCGTGGGAGCGGGCCAGGACGGAGATCGTGTCGAGCTGGACGGCGCCCAGCCGGCGCAGCACGGCGGGGACCCCGCCGCGGCGGGCGTCGGCGCCGAGGAAACCCTGGGCGCGCAGGATGATACGGCGGGCCTCGTCGGCGGAGAGCGTGACCGTCATGAGCGGCCCCGGGGCAGGCATCGCGTCAGCATGACGCCGAGACTAGCGCCCCACACCGACGAAAACGGTATGCCGGTTAGCGGCTCGGGTGAGGAGACGGGGGCGGGCCGGTCAGCCGCGCGGACCCGGGGCGGCGCGGCCGGTCCGGGCGTCCGGGAACTCGCGCGGAACCTCGACCGAGACGTCCTTGAACGCGCCGAACGCCGCGACGAGGACGCCGCCGAGGACGCAGACGGCCGTGCCGGCCCAGAACAGGAACCAGTCGGGACCGCGGCACAGGCCGATCCCGGCGGCGGCGAAACCCAGGATGAGCACGGTCACGGCGAGCCAGGACGAGGCCCTGCCTCCGTGGCCCGCGCCGTGGTCGGAATGAGGGGGGCCAGGTGCGCCGTCCGGCATGGCGGCGTCTCCTTCCGAGGGGGTGACCCGAGGGGGCGACGCGCCCGTACGGCACCGGCCGTCATCGTGCGCGTGGGGCAATCGGCATACCCTTTAGTCTGGGAAGTAGTCCTGATACACGGACACGATGGACCCCGCGGTCGTGGAAGGCGTCGCCGAGGATGGCTGTGCCGGGTGGCGGAACCGCCTACGATGGCTGCGGAGAACCATGTCTCGTCCTCATCCGGGCCCGTCCGGTCCGGAAGACCTGCGAGGAGCCTTACCTAAAGTGCCAGCCTTTCTCGACAAGATTCTTCGCGCAGGCGAAGGCAAGCTTCTGCGTAAGCTCAAGCGGATCGCCGACCAGGTCAACTCCATCGAGGACGACTTCACGAGCCTGACCGACGCCGAGCTGCGCGCGCTCACCGACGAGTACAAGCAGCGCCACGCCGACGGCGAGTCCCTCGACGATCTGCTTCCCGAAGCCTTCGCCACCGTCCGCGAGGCCTCCCGGCGTGTGCTGGGCAAGCGCCACTTCGACGTGCAGATCATGGGCGGGGCCAACCTGCACATGGGCAACATCTCCGAGATGCGCACCGGTGAGGGCAAGACCCTGACCTGTACGCTCCCCGCCTACCTCAACGCCATCTCCGGCAAGGGCGTGCACGTCATCACGGTCAACGACTACCTCGCCAAACGCGACGCCGACGAGATGGGCCGCATCCATCGCTTCCTCGGCCTGGAAGTCGGCGTGATCCTGGCGAACATGGCGCCGGAGGAGCGTCGCAGGCAGTACAACGCCGACATCACCTACGGCACGAACAACGAGTTCGGCTTCGACTACCTGCGCGACAACATGGCCTGGTCGCTGGAGGAGTGCGTCCAGCGCGGCCACAACTTCGGCATCGTCGACGAGGTGGACTCGATCCTCATCGACGAGGCCCGCACGCCGCTGATCATCTCCGGCCCCGGCGAGCAGTCCGGCAAGTGGTACGCCGAGTTCGCCAAGATCGCGCCCCGGCTCCGCCGCGGCACCGAGGGCAAGGACGGCGAGGAGAGCACCGGCGACTACGCCGTCGACGAGAAGAAGCGCACCGTCGGCATCTTCGAGTCCGGCGTGGAGAAGGTCGAGGACTGGCTCGGCATCGACAACCTCTACAAGCCCGAGCACACCCACCTGGTCGGCTTCCTCAACAACGCGCTGAAGGCCAAGGAGCTCTACAAGAAGGACAAGGACTACATCGTCGTCGAGGGCGAGGTCCTGATCGTCGACGAGTTCACCGGCCGCGTCCTGCACGGCCGCCGCTACAACGAGGGCATGCACCAGGCCATCGAGGCGAAGGAAGGCGTCAAGATCAAGGACGAGAACCAGACTCTCGCCACGATCACGCTGCAGAACTACTTCCGCCTCTACACCACGCTCTCCGGCATGACCGGCACCGCGGCGACCGAGGCCAACGAGTTCCACCAGACCTACAAGCTCGGCGTCGTCCCGATCCCGACGAACCGGCCGATGATCCGCAAGGACCAGGCCGACGTGGTCTACAAGACCGAGGACGCCAAGTTCCTCGCCTGCGTCGAGGACATCAAGGAGCGCTACGACCGGGGCCAGCCGGTCCTGGTGGGCACCACCAGCGTGGAGAAGTCCGAGCGGCTCTCGAAGGAGCTCAAGCGCCGGGGCGTCCAGCACGAGGTCCTCAACGCCAAGAACCACGCCCGTGAGGCGGCGATCATCGCCGAGGCCGGCCGCAAGAACTCCGTGACCGTCGCCACCAACATGGCCGGTCGAGGCACCGACATCATGCTCGGCGGCAACCCCGACTTCCGCGCCGACCTGGAGCTGCGCAACCGCGGCCTCGACCCGGTCGAGACCCCGGAGGAGTACGAGAAGGCCTGGCCAGAGGCGCTGGAGAAGGCCAGGGCCGCCGTGGCGGCAGAGCACGACGAGGTCACCGAGCTCGGCGGCCTGTACGTCCTGGGCACCGAGCGCCACGAGTCGCGGCGCATCGACAACCAGCTCCGCGGCCGGTCCGGCCGTCAGGGCGACCCGGGCGAGTCGCGGTTCTACCTCTCCCTCGAGGACGACCTCATGCGCCTGTTCAACTCGGCCCGGGTCGAGATGATCATGACGCGGCTCAACATCCCGGACGACGTGCCGATCGAGTCCGGCATGGTGTCGAAGGCCATCGCCTCCGCCCAGCACCAGGTCGAGCAGCAGAACTTCGAGATCCGCAAGAACGTTCTGAAGTACGACGAGGTCATGAACCGGCAGCGCAAGGTGATCTACGCCGAGCGCCGCCGGGTGCTGGAGGGCGCCGACCTGCACGAGCAGATCCGCGGCTTCGTCGGCGACGTCGTCGACGGCTACGTCACGGGCGCCACCGCCGAGGGCTTCGCCGAGGAGTGGGACCTCGACAAGCTGTGGAAGGCGCTGGGTCAGCTCTACCCGATCACCCTCACCGTCGACGACGTCGTCGAGGAGGCCGGCAGCCGCGAGGAGCTCACCGCCGAGGTGCTCTCCGAGAAGATCAAGGCCGACGCGCTGGCCGCCTACGACCGCCGCGAGGAGGAGCTGGGCTCCGAGGCGATGCGGGAGCTGGAGCGCCGCGTCATCCTGTCGGTCCTCGACCGCAAGTGGCGCGAGCACCTCTACGAGATGGACTATCTCCAGGAGGGCATCGGCCTGCGCGCCATGGCGCAGCGCGACCCGCTGATCGAGTACCAGCGCGAGGGCTTCGAGATGTTCTCCGCGATGCTGGAGGGCATCAAGGAAGAGTCGGTCGGGTACCTGTTCAACCTCGAGGTCGAGGTGCAGACCAACCCGATCGTCGAGGAGCACGACCACGCGCACGAGGACTCGGCGATCGCCGAGACCCGTTCGATCATCGCCCGCGGGCTGCGCGGCCCGGAGCGTCCCTCCGAGCTCGAATACTCCGCGCCCGGTGAGAGCGGCGAGATCGAGCACACCCGCGTGAGCACGAAGGCCGAGCGCGACGCCTACGGCGACGTGGAGCGCAACGCCCCCTGCCCCTGCGGCTCGGGCAAGAAGTACAAGCGCTGCCACGGCGACCCGAGGAACGTCCAGGCCTGACCTCGCCACACACCCGAAAAGGGGCTCGCACGGCCGACGTGCGGGCCCCTTTTCGGGCTTTCCGGGGCTTTCCGGGGCTTCCGGGGCTTCCGGGGCTTTCAGGGGGTGGTCTCCACGTCGGTGCACAACCACCGCGCCCCCCGCCGTTCCAGGCGCAGCGCCAGGACGCGAGGCCGGTCGCCGCAGTGCACCAGGACGCACATCTCCACCACCCCGTCCTCGGGCTGGGACACGTGCGGGGTGCCGACCAGCGGCGGCCGGGCGCCTCCGATGACCTTCCCGGCCCGGACCAGCTCGGCGTGGGCCCGGACGGTCATGTGGGCGGACAGGCTCGCCGTCGGCCGGCGCCCGGACAGGGCCTCGGCGACGGCCTGGCCCAGGGCGCGCAGCCGCCGCCCGTCGGGGACCGGGCCCGGCTCCCCCCACACCGGCGGCAGACGGTCACCGCGCCCGGCCGGCCGGGGCTCCCGGACCCGGGCCGGCCCGGGCTCCCCGGTCCGGGCCGGCCCGGTTTCGCGGGCCCGGGTCGGCTCGGGCTCCGGGACTCCGGCCGGTTCGGGCTCCCGGGCCCCGACCGGCTCGGGCTCGCCGGCCAACGCGAGGGCGCCTTGAACGTACGGCGGGCCGGGCGGCGGGTGTTCGTCGTCGTAGGGCGGCTCCGCCGAGGGGTGCGGCGCGAGCCGGGGGAGCGGCACGGGACGCGGCGGACGGGAGAGGCGCGGCGGGCGTGGCGAACGGAGGGAACGCTGCGGGCGTGGAGGGACCGGCAGGCCCGGAGGGTGTGGAGGACGCGGCATGGGGGGCTCCGATCGTCGTCGGCTTACCTGACGCGTTCAGGAGTTTCCGGCCACCCGTCCAGATACCGCCGCCGCCAACTTTCCACTCGGCCGTGCCGGTTCGTCCCGGTAGGAGAGGAAGGCCACGTCGACCTGGTGCGGTCCCCGGCCGGGCGGGACGGGTTCCGGGACGGCTCGCGATGGCCGGCGGACGTCCGGAACGCCCCTCAAAAGGCCCGGCGGGACCTCGGAAGATCCCGGCGGGACCTCAGGGTTCGGCGGGACCTCAGGGGGTGGACTCCGCCGAGGGAGCGCCCTCGTCCGGTTCCCGCCCCGGCGTGGCGAGGTTCATCCTCCTGATCAGCACGGTGAACAGCAGGTAGTAGACGACGAAGTAGACCAGGCCGAAGCCGATGACCAGGACGAGCCGGTGGGTGTTGGACTTGCCCGCGTTCAGCAGCATGTCGATGGCGCCCGCGGAGAAGGTGAACCCCAGGCGGGCGTCCAGCTCGGCCATCAGGGCCATCGACAGGCCGGTGAGCAGCGCGTGCACCACGAACAGCACGGGCGCGACGAAGATGAAGGCGAACTCCAGCGGCTCGGTGATGCCGGTGACGAAGGCGGTGAGGCCGGCCGACAGCATGATCCCGCCGACGGTCGCGCGTTTGCCGGGCGGGGCCGCCCGCCACATCGCGATGGCCGCGCCGAGCAGGCCGAACATCATCACCGGGAAGAACCCGGTCATGAAGATGCCTGCGCCGTCCTGGCCGGCGAAGTAGCAGTTCAGGTCGCCGGCGGCGTTCCTGGTCGCGCCGTCGACGCCCGCCCGGCACTCCGGCAGGGTGAACCAGACGATCGTGTTCAGGAAGTGGTGCAGGCCGACCGGGATGAGCAGCCGGTTCGCCACGCCGTACACGCCGGCGCCCACCGGGCCGTGCAGCGCGAGCCAGTCGCCCGCGGACGCCAGCCAGTCGCCGACCGGCCGCCAGAGCAGGCCGAAGACCACGCCGAGGAGCAGCGCGGCGACGGCGGTGACGATCGGGACGAACCGCCTGCCGCCGAAGAAGGCGAGCCAGGCGGGGAGCTTGATGCGGTAGTAACGCTGCCAGAGCAGGGCCGCGACGATGCCGATGACGATGCCGCCCAGGACGCCGGTGGGGTTCTGGGCGCCCAGGTCGAGCGCGGGCGCGGGCCGCCCCTCGGGCCCCACGACGGTCAGCGCGACCTTACGGTAGACCGCCGAGTCCTGCGGGGCGGCGAAGAACAGCGTCCGGGAGACCCGGTCGAAGACGAGGTAGCCGACGAGCGCGGCCAGGGCGGTCGAGCCGTCGCCCTTGCGGGCGAACCCGATCGCCACGCCGATCGCGAACAGCAGCGGCAGGTTGTCGAACAGCGCGCCGCCCGCCGCCGCGAACACCCCGGCCACCTGGTCGAGGACGGGATTGTCGGTACGGCCGAGCAGGTCGTCCTGGCCGAAGCGGAGCAGGAGCCCGGCGGCGGGCAGCACCGCGATCGGCATCATCAGCGAGCGCCCGACCCGCTGGAGCACCGCGAAGACCGACGACCACGCCGACGACCATGGCGACGGCCGGTGCTCCGCCGCCGCGCTCATCCCGCGCCTCCCTCACCGCGTGGGGCGCGGGGCGCGGGACGGGCCGCCGGGCCGTCCGGAAGGGTCGCCGGGCCGTCAGGGAAGGCCGCCGGGCCGTTCGAAAAGGTCGCCGGGCCGCCCGGGAAGACCGCCGGGACGGGAGCCGGGAAAGAGGATCGCTTCACTGGTGTTGTCCCTTCCGTTCGCAGGCGGGCGGGGGCGTGTCAGGCGCGGCGCGGCGTCTCCAGGACGGTGCGCAGCTGGTAACGATCGGCTCGGTAGGTGGATACCCCCAGCTCGGCGCAGACTCCCCCGGCGAAGGAGCGCCGCTGCAGCAGCAGCACGGCCCCGCCGCGCGGCAGCTTCAGCAGGTCGGCGTCGCCGGGGTCGGCGATGCCGCCGTCGATGGTCAGCTCGCCCGCGTCGAGCACCAGCCCGTAGCGGGTCTCCAGCAGGGCGTACAGCGAGCGGCCGCTCAGGTCGTGGTCGCCGAGGTCGGGTGCGAGGGAGACCGGGATGTGGGCCCGCTCGATGCACATGGGCTCGGCGTCGGCGGTCCGCAGCCGTTCGATGAAGTGCACCTCCTCGCCGGGACGGATGCCGAGTTCCCTGGCGAGGTGGGCGCTGGCCCGGACCACGCGGCGGTCGAGGTCGCGGGAGCCGGGCTCCATGCCCCGGGAGCGCATCTCGTCGCTGAACGAGGTCAGCCGGAGCGCCATCTCGATCTTCGGGCGGGCCACGAAGGTGCCCTTGCCCGGGACGCGTTGCAGCCTGCCCTCGGAGACCAGGTGGTCGACCGCCTGCCGTACCGTCATGCGGGACAGGCCGAAGCGCTGGCAGAGCTCGCGTTCGGACGGGATCGCCGTGCCGATGACCAGCTCGTCGCTCTCGATCATGTCGAGCAGGATCTCCCGGAGCTGGAAGTATTTCGGCACCGGGCTGTCCGGATCGATCCGGGCCACGGCGTCCCCCTCTCTGACCGGCAACCAGCCACTCGATCTGTATGTGGTGATGAGCTATGGTTCGTACTGGTCTAGTCCGGACTAGACCACGTGCTGGAAAAGGGTGTCAACGTACGGACCGGAGACGGATGGATAACGGCCCGATCTCGTCCGTCCGAGCCGAAGGATGAACGAGATGACGACCAAGATGCGCAGCGAGATCGCCGAGCAGCCCGCCGCGTTGCGCGCCACCCTGGACGCCCTCCTCCCCCGGGTCGGAGAGGTGGAACGGCTCGCCCGGCGGACCCGCCAGCTGCTGTTCATCGCCCGCGGCACCTCCGACAACGCCGCAGTCTACGGCCGTTATCTGGCCGAGGCGCACGCGGGCCGTCTGTCCACCCTCGCCGCGCCGTCGATCGCCACCACCTACCGCCGCAGGCTGGATCTCGACGGTGTCCTGGCCGTGGCGCTCTCCCAGTCGGGCCGGACCGAGGAGATCGTCGAGACCCTCTCCTGGGCCAAGGACTGCGGCGCGACGACCGTGGCCGTCACCAACGGCGGCGAGGGCAGCCCGCTCGCCCAGGCCGCCGACCTCGCCCTGTGCACGCTCGCGGGCGAGGAGAAGGCCGTCCCGGCCACCAAGACCTACACCACCCAGCTCGCCGCCCTGGCCGTCCTGGGCCTGGGCCTGGGAGCCGACGTCGACCCGGGCGACCTGCGGCGCGTGCCGGACGCCGTGGAGAAGCTGATCGCCGAGCCGGGGGACCTGGAGGCGGTCGTCGAGGGCCTGGCCGACAAGCCGGGCGCGGTGGTCTCCGGCCGCGGGCTGGCCTTCTCCACCGCCCTCGAACTGGCCCTCAAGCTCAAGGAGGCGTGCTACCTGCACGCCATGGGCCTGTCGTACGCCGACCTGCTGCACGGCCCGATCGCGGTGGTGGACGCCGACACCCCCGCCGTCCTCGTCGCCGCGGGCCAGGGCCCCACCCTGGCCGGTACGGTGGCCCTGGCCCGGCGGGTCACCGAAGCGGGCGCCCAGGCGTTCACCGTCGGCGGCGGCACCGAGCTCGCCTCCGCCTCCAGCGCCGCGCTGAACGGCCCCGACCTGCCCGAATGGGTCGCCCCGCTCGGGCTGATCGTTCCGGGGCAGCTGCTGACCGAGGCCCTGGCCCGCCGGCTCGGGATCGACCCCGACGCCCCGCGCGGCCTGAACAAGGTGACGCAGACCGACTGATCACCGAGCGTCGTTTAGCCTGGTCACAGACCGACGGCAAGGGAGGACGACATGGCGGCTGACGCCGACGCGATCATCGCGGGTCTCGGGGGCGCGGGCAACATCATCGAGATCGAGCCGTGCATCACCCGGCTCCGCACCGAGGTGCGCGACGCCTCCAAGGTCGACCAGGCGGCCCTCAAGGCCGCCGGCGCGCACGGGGTGATGGCCACCGGCAACGTCGTCCAGGTGGTCGTGGGCCCCGAGGCCGACACGATCGCCGGTGACATCGAGGACATCATCGGCTGACGCGCCGGTCCTCCCCCGCCCCGGCGGGGGAGGACCGGACACCGATCCGCGCGGCGGCCCGCGGGCGCCCCGCCCCGGCGAGCGGGGGAGGACCACGGGCCGGTCCCGCCCGGCGGCCGGACGGTGTCCCGCTCCGGCACGCGGGGGAAGACCGAGGGGGATTTGCGATGATCACGGTTATGACCCCCGTCACGGGGACGGCGGTGGGTCTGGACGCGGTGCCCGACCCGGTATTCTCCCAGGGCCTGGTCGGTCCCGGGATGGCGGTCGAGCCCGAGCGGACGGCCGGCCCGGCGGTCTCGCCGATCACCGGCACGATCGTGAAGCTGCACCCGCACGCCTTCGTCGTCGTCGGCGACGACGGCCGCGGGGTCCTGGTGCACCTGGGCATCGACACCGTGCAGCTCAAGGGGGAGGGCTTCGAGACGCTGGCCGCGGAGGGGGAGCGGGTCGGCGCGGGACAGCCCGTGGTGGCCTGGGACCCGGCGCGGGTGGCGGCGGGCGGGCGCTCGCCGGTCTGCCCGGTGGTGGCCCTCGACGCCCCCGCCGAGGCCGTCACCGCGCTCGCCCGGGGCCCCGTGCGCGCCGGAGAAGAGCTCTTCCGGTGGACGTGAGCCCCTTGAACCGGTACGCCCCGTCCGGGCGCGCCCGGACACGTCCGGGCCCCGACACGGCGCGCACGGGCGCGTCCGGTGCCCGGCACGGCGCACGCCGCATGGCCGGGTCCCGCGCGGGCACGGGACCCGCAGCGGCCGATCACCGGCCGCCGTACGGTGGAGGCCGCCCGGGTTCCGCCGGGCGACAGGACGCCGGGTGGTCTGGACCGCCCGGCCGGCACTCGCAGGAGGAGTCCGTGACCCAGCGTCAAGTCACCGTCGAGGCCGAGGTCGGCCTGCACGCCCGCCCGGCGGCGATGTTCGTGCAGACCGCGGCCAAGGCCCCCCTGGAGATCACCATCTCCAAGGGGGGCGGCAAGCCGGTGAACGCCAAGAGCATCCTGTCGGTCCTGTCGCTCGACGTGCGCAAGGGCGACACCGTGGTGATCGCCGCCGAGGGCGACGGCGCCGACGAGGTCCTGGACCGGCTGGCCGAGATCGCATCGGCTCCGTGAACGAGCTGACGGGGACGGGCGTCAGCCCCGGCGTCGGCTTCGGCCCGGCCTTCGTGCTCGACTGGGAGCCGCCCGTCCCCGAGCCGGGATCCGGCCACGGCGGCGACGCCGAGGCGGAACGGGCGCGGGCCGAAGGCGCCCTCGCCGACGTCGCCGCCGACCTGGAGGAGCGCGGGGCCAGGGCCGGCGGCGAGGCCCGGGAGATCCTGGACGCCCAGGCGATGATGGCGCGCGACCCCGGCCTGGCGTCCGGGGTGGCCGAGCTGATCGACGCCGGGAGGTCCGCCGCCCGCGCCGTCTACGAGGCGTTCGGCGGCTACCGCGCGATGCTGGCCGACGCCGGGGGATACCTGGGCGCGCGCGTCGCCGACCTGGACGACGTCCGGGACCGGGCGATCGCGGTGCTCGACGGCCGGCCGCCGCCCGGCCCGCCGTCCTCCCTGGACGCCCTCGACGGACCGCCGGGACCGTACGTCCTCGTGGCCCGCGACCTGGCGCCCGCCGACACGGCGGCGCTGTCGCCGGACGTGGTGGCCGCCTTCGTCACCGAGGAGGGCGGGCCGACCAGCCACACCGCGATCCTCGCCCGCGCGATGGGCGTACCGGCCGTGGTGGCCTGCCCGGGGGCGGCCTCGATCGCGGCGGGCACGCCGCTGCTGGTGGACGGCGCGGCCGGGACGGTACGGACCGCCCCGCCGGACGCCGACGTGGCCGCGGCCCTCGGGGTCGCGGCGGGCAGGGAGGCCGCCCTGACCGCGGCCACCGGCCCCGGCGTCACCGCCGACGGGCACCCGGTGCCGCTGCTGGCCAACATCGGCGGCCCGCACGACGTCGAGGCGGCCCTTGCGAACGGCGCCGAGGGCGTCGGTCTCTTCCGGACCGAGTTCCTCTTCCTGGACCGGACCGCGGCGCCCGGCGAGCGGGAGCAGGAGGAGGCCTACCTCGCGGTGCTGGACGCCTTCCCGGGCGGCCGGGTGATCGTCCGGACGCTCGACGCGGGGGCGGACAAGCCGCTGGCGTTCCTGCCGCCGCCGCGCCCGGAGCCCAACCCGGCGCTGGGCGAGCGGGGCCTGCGGCTGCTGCGCGCCCATCCGGGGATCCTGGAGACGCAGCTGCGCGCCCTGGCCCGCGCCGCGTCGCGCTCGCGGGCGGATCTCCGGGTGATGGCCCCGATGGTCGCCACCGCGCGGGAGGCCGCCTGGTTCGCCGCCGCCTGCCGGGAGGCCGGGCTGCCGTCCGCGGGGGTGATGATCGAGATCCCGTCGGCCGCGGTGCGCGCCGCCGACCTGGCCGCGGAGGCGGACTTCTTCTCCGTGGGCACCAACGACCTGGCCCAGTACACCCTGGCCGCCGACCGCCAGGTGGGGTCGCTGAGCGCGCTGCAGGACCCCTGGCAGCCGGCCCTGCTCGACCTGGTCGGCCTGGCGGTGGCCGGCGCGGCCGAGCGCGGCAGGCCGTGCGGGGTGTGCGGGGAGGCGGCCGGCGACCCGGCGCTGGCCTGCGTGCTCGTCGGGATCGGCGTCACCTCGCTGTCGATGGCCGCGCCCGCGTTGCCCGCCGTACGGGCGGCCCTGGCGCGGCACTCACGGGAGGAGTGCGTGCTCGCCGCGGCGGCGGCCGTGGCCGCGGGCTCGCCGGACGAGGCGCGCGCCGCGGCGCGGGCGAACCTGCCGGGCCTGGCGGAGCTGGGCCTTTGAGCGGGATGGCCGGGATAGACGGGATGGCCGGGATGGCCGGGAAACGGGGGATTTCCGGCCCGGAGATGGGGCGGCGCGGCGTGTCCGCCCGCGGACGCGGATAGCGTGGGGCGCATGGTTCGGTGCATTCGTACGACTGGTCTGGCAGTGATCGCGACTATGGTGGCCGGCTGCGCCGCCTCGGGAGCGGACTCGCCCGCCCGGCCCGCCGCGGGCCGGGACGACGGCGCCGTCGCGAGCGCCACCGCCACGTCCGCCGCGCCCCCCACCCCGTCCGCGACCCCGGACGGATCGCAGGCGCCCCCGGCGTCCCGGGCGTCCGCCTCCTCGAAGGTCGAGGCCGTGCTCGCCCGGATGAGCCTGGAGGAGAAGGTCGGGCAGCTCTTCATGCCCGTGGTGTACGGCGCGGCCCCCGACACCGCGTCGGGGGAGAACAGCGCGCGGTTCGGCGCGGACACCCCCGCCAAGGCCGTGGCGAAGTACCGGCCGGGCGGGGTGATCCTGTTCCCCTGGGCGGGCAACGTCAAGAACGTCCGGCAGCTGGTGTCCCTGACCAACGGGCTGCAGAAGGCCTCGCCGAAGATCCCGCTGCTGATCGGCGCCGACCAGGAGAACGGCCGGGTCTCCCGCCTCGCGCCGCTGGTCACGACCATGCCGGGCGCGTCCGTCATCGGCTCGACCGGTGACCCCTCGCTGGCACGGAAGGCCGCCGAGGTCACCGGGAGCGAGCTGCGCGTCCTGGGGATCAACCTCGACTTCGCCCCGGTCGCCGACGTGAACATCAACCCGCGCAACCCGGTGATCGGCCCGCGCGCCTACGGCTCCGACCCGGCCAAGGTCTCCCGGATGGTCGCCGCGGCGGTCAAGGGTTTCCACGACGCGGGGACGGCCACGGCCGCCAAGCACTTCCCCGGCCACGGCGACACCGACGTCGACAGCCACACCGGGCTGCCGGTGATCCGGCACTCCCTGTCGCAGTGGCGGAAGCTGGACGCCCCGCCGTTCGCCGCCGCCATCGGCGCGAAGACCGACGTGGTGATGAGCGCCCACGTGGTCATGCCGAAGCTCGACCCGTCCGGGGATCCGTCGACGCTGTCCAAGCCGATCCTGACCGGGCTGCTCCGCGACCGGCTCGGGTTCGACGGGGTCGTCTCGACCGACGCGCTCGACATGGCCGGAGTGCGGAAGAAGTACGGCGACGCGCAGGTGCCGGTCCGGGCCATCCTGGCCGGGGTCGACCTGCTGCTGATGCCGCCCGACTTCACCAAGGCGTACGACGCGGTGCTGGCCGCGGTGAAGTCGGGGAAGATCACCCGGGCGCGGCTCGACCAGTCGGTGCGGCGGCTGCTGACGCTGAAGGAGGCGCGGGGGCTGCTGGAGCGCGCGCCGGTGGCGGACCCGGCGAAGGCCGAGAAGACGCTGCGCTCGGCGGAGCACCGCAGGGTGGCCCGGCTCATCGAGTCGCGGGCCCGCTGACCGGGAGGCCGGGGCTGAGCCGGGTCTAGGCCGGCTGGAGGCCCCGGCGCTCCAGGACGGAGGCGACGATCGCCCGGATGGCGTAGGCGGCGATGGCTTCGAGCGCGATGACGGCCAGCTTGGCCAGCAGCGACGTCAGGATGGCGGGCATGACGACCTCACAACAGGGGAGAAATCCTCTTATAAGCGATAATTCATGACAAACATGGACTAAACGCCCAGGTCAGGTTACCTGCGGATGAACAGGCGATGACACCTTGCGGGCCGACGCCTGCAGCGCCGCCTCCACGACCGTCGCGGCGACGGCGCTGCCCAGGGCGACGGTCCACCCCACCGGCCCGAGCGGGCGGGAGCCGAAGAACCGGCTCACCCCCGGAGCCGACACCGCAAGGCCCAGCACGGCCAGCGAGACGGCCGAGGCCAGCAGGACCACCCGGTCCCGGCGGCCGAGCGCCAGGGTCTGGAAGAGCTGCGCCGACACCAGCGCCACCAGCCCCATCGTGTTCGCCCGGCCCGCCGTGCCGGTCATCCGGCCGATCCACCAGGCCGCCCCGGCCGCGCTCGCCGTGGTGACCGCCCGCAGGTAGATGTCCCGGGTCAGGGAGGCCCCCAGGGACGCCTCGGGCCCCTCGGCCAGCAGCTTCTCCGGGCTCGTCGCCGCCGGAGGCCGGACCGCCACCGCCAGCGCCGGCAGCATGTCGGTGAGGAGGTTGACCAGCAGCAGCTGACGGGCGTTCAGCACGTTCCGGCCGGACAGCAGGCTGGAGCCGACCGTGAAGACGATCTCCCCGATGTTGCCGCCGAGCAGGACGCTCAGGGCGTCGCGCACCGAGCTCCACATGGCCCGGCCCTCGATGATCGCGTCGACGATCGTCTCGATGCGGTCGTCGGTCACCACGACGTCGGCGGCGGCCCGGGCCGCGGCGGTGGCGCGGGAGCCCAGGGCGATGCCCACGTCGGCGACGCGGATCGCGGGCGCGTCGTTGGCGCCGTCGCCGGTGACCGCCACGACCTTGCCGGAACGGCGCAGGCAGCGGACGATCCTGGCCTTGTGCGCCGGGGTGGTCCTGGCGAGGACGGCCGCGTCCGACAGCGCCTCGGCCAGCTCCTCGTCGTCCAGGTCGTCGATCTCCGGGCCGGTCATGACCCGCCCGCCGTTCAGCGCGTCCAGCTCGGCGGCGATCGCCTCGGCGGTGCTGGGATGGTCACCGGTGACCATGACGATCCGGACGCCCGCCCCCATCAGCCGGCGGACGCTTTCGGCCGCCGTGGGCCGGATCGGGTCGGCCAGGCAGAGGAACCCGAGGAAGCGCAGCTCGCGGATGCGCTCCTCGTCCAGGTCGCGGCGGTCGGAGGCTCCGCGCTCGGCCACCGCGAGCACCCGGTACCCCTGCAGGGCCAGCCGGTTCACCTCCTTCTCCAGCTCCGCGCGCACAGGATCGGTCATCGGGGTCTCGCGGCCGTCGCGCAGCACCGCCGTACAGCGGGTGATCACGATCTCCGGAGCGCCCTTGACGCTCAGCAGCGCCCCCGCCCCGCCCGCGCCGAGCACGGCGTGGTAGCCGCGGCCGGGTTCGAAGGGCAGCTCGTCGATCCGCACCCACCCCTCGGCGCCGTCCTCGGGCGTCACCTCCAGCCGCCGGGCCCCCTCCAGGACGGCGCGGTCGGTGGGATGGGCGACGGGCCGCCCGGGGTCGCTCCGGGGCCCGGCCCGCATCCCCGCGGCCACGATCCGCCGCAGCTCCGGCGTCAGCGCCTCCACCGGCTGCTCGGTCCGGCCGTCGGAGACGCGCCGCAGGTTGATGCGTCCCTCGGTCAGGGTGCCCGTCTTGTCGAAGCAGAGCACGTTCACCCGGCCCAGGGCCTCGATGGTGGAGGGGTTCGGCACCAGGGTGTTGCGCCTGGACAGCCGCCGGGCGGCGGCGAGTTCGGCGACCGAGGCGACGAAGGGCAGCCCCTCGGGCACGGCGGCGACGGCGAGGCTCACCGCGGGCGCCAGCGCCTGCGCCGCCGGTCTGCCCCTTACCAGGTCGGCGACCAGGAGCAGCAGGCCGGAGCCGATCGCGGCCGGGAGGATCTCCCGGCTCAGCCGCCGCAGCCGCAGCTGCACCCCGGTCGGCGGGGGCCGCTCCGCGGTGATCCCGGCGGTACGGGCCGCCTCGGTCGTCCGGCCCGCCGCGACGACCACGGCGAGACCGTGCCCGGCCGCCACCGTCGTGCCCTCGTAGACCATCGAGGTCCGCTCGGCCAGGGCGGACGCGCCGACCGGCGCCGGTGACTTGGCGACGAGCTGCGACTCGCCGGTCAGACTCGCCTCGTCGACCTCCAGGCCCACCGCCCTGACCACCCGGCAGTCGGCAGGCACCGCGTCGCCCGCCCGCAGCTCGACGACGTCGCCCGGCACGAGGTTCTCCACGGTCGTGCTCTCCTGCCCGCCGGGGCGGCGCAGCCGTACCCGGAGCGCGACGGTCTCGGTCAGGCGGCGCAGGGAGCGGTCGGCGGCGAACCGCTGGCCGCCCCCGATGAACGCGTCGATGACCATGACCGCGGCGATCAGCACCGCGTCGGGGACCGAGCCGACCAGGGCCGACAGGCCCGCGCCCGCGGTCAGGACCGGTGTCAGCGGGTTGGCCAGCTCCTCGGCGGAGGCGCGCAGCAGCGAGGCGGGGGCCTCCGGACGGGCCCCCGAGGCGGTACGGCGCCGCAGCGCCTCGGCCTCGCTGAGGCCCCGGGGCGAGGAGCCGAGCCGGGCCAGGACGTCCTCGGCCCGCATGGCGTGCCAGGGGGTCGGGTCGGTGCGGACCGGCGCCGCCACGCGCCCGGCGTCGCGGCCCGACCACTCGCCGACCGCGATGGCCACCAGCGCCGTGCCGTCGCTGACGAGCTGTGCCCAGCGCACCGTCGCGGCCCTCGGTCCGAGGAAGGTCAGGCCGGTGCCGAGCAACGCCGTCGCGGCGCCGAGCCACACGCACCGCTCGCTCGTCCGGCGCGCCGGGCCCAGGGAGCTCAGCAGCAGGTGGGCCTCACCGGGCTCGCAGATCACATCCGCGTCCCACGGCACCGGGCCCGACGGCCGCAGCACGCCGACGCCCAGGTCCGCCTGGGCCAGCGCGGCGAGGGGACGGTCCGACACCACGGCCACGCCGTGCCCGTCCGCCTGGAGCGCGCGGACCCTCGCGGCGAGCCCTGAGCCGCCCGGGACGCTCTCGGCGACCCCCAGCCGCCGGGCGAGCTCCGCGAGCTCCGCGGGTTCCGCGGCCCCTGCGTGCTTCGGGCGTCCCGCGTGCTCCGGGCGTTTCGCGCGGCCGCCGGCGAGCAGTACGGTGCCCGCACCCCGGGCCGCGGCGACGAGGGCGTCGGCCAGGGGATCGACCCCCGGAGCCACGCCCACCAGGGCCACCGGCACGCCCTCCCTCCTCACACCGACCGCCCGCAGCCCCCGGCTCTCCCACTCGCCGAGGTCGTCCGGCGGGGGAGGACCGCCCGCCGGGAGGAACCCGGCCGGGTCGGCGAGCGGTTCGGCCGTCCACCCGTCGTGCTCGCACCGCGCGGCGGGGTCGGAGAGGTCGATCAGCCCGTACAGCCGGGCCCGCAGCTCGTCGCCGTCCGTGCCGCCGTCCGTGCCGCCGTCCGTGTCACTGTCCGTGTCACTGTCCGCGCCACCGGTCGCGTCGCCGGTCAGCGGGACGACGCGGTCGATCGTCCAGGAGCCCGTCGCGAGGACTCCGGCGTCGAGGATGACCGTGTCCACGCCGTCCATCCGGCGCAGGGCGTTGCCCCTCAGCACGATCGCGCCGCGCCCCGCCGCGGCCCGGCCGACCGCTCCCGCGAACGCCTCGCGGCCCAGCTTCGCGGCCTTGGGCGTCGCGTTGACCAGCATGGCCAGGCCCTGCTCGCGGCTGCCGCTGAGCAGTCGGGTCAGGCCGGAGACGCCCACCGCCAGCGGGCTCGCCGCGCGCTCGAACCGGTCCACGGGGCTGTGGGCCATCGGGGCCGTACGGGGCGTCCGCGCCGACCGGATGTGACGGTAGCCCCCCTCTCGGTTGGCCAGCTCCTTCTCGTGCTCCCGCCAGGCCCGAAGGGTGCCGCGCGTCTCCGCGTAGCGGGCGGCCGCGGTCACCGACTGGACCACCATCCCGAACGGCCGCAGCGCGAACGTGTGACCGACGATCCCGGCGGTGGTGAACAGCGTGTCGGTGACCGCGCGCCCGAGGCGGCGCTCCAGCGCGGTACGGACGAACGGGGTGGAGTCGACCAGGTTGAGGATGGTGGGGACGGAAGGGGGGAGCGGCGGCGTCCGCAACACGCGTCCGGCGACGGCCAGCCCGGCCCCGAGCAGGCTCGCGCCCAGCCGGAGGCCGGCCCGGGCGTGGTTCTCCGCCAGCCGGGACGAGGGGGAGCGCGGGCACCGGTCCTCCGTGGTCTCGGCCTCCTCCACGGGGCCCGGTTCGAACTCCTCCTCCCCGGCCCCGCCGTCGAACTGCTCGACGATCGACAGCAGCCTGCCCAGGTCGGCCGCGGCGCTGTCGCAGCCGACGAAGACCCAGCCCAGAACGCCGTTGACCTCCGCCCGGTCGATGCCCTTCACCGACAGCAGCCGGTCCTCCAGCCGCCGCGCCATCCGGCCGGTGCCCGGACCACCGATTCTCCGCAGATCGATGCGGACCCCGCCGGGACAGGCCCGCGCCTCACGGGAGCCCGGAAGGGCGGCGCGGAGCGGGTCGGGCACGAGTCCCCAGAGCGCCTCGATCGGCGACCTGAGTGCGTGCGGCACGAAGGTCACCCGGAGGCGCTCTTCGCGGTGGCGGCCCGGGTGGTCCGTGATGCGGATCGGGCGGCCGGTGTGGCGGCCCGGGTGGTCCGTGAGGTGGCCCGTGTGGTTTTGGCGGCCGGGGACGCCGTCTTGGTGGCCCGGGTGGTCCGCGACGTGGACCGAGCGGCCGGCGTGGCGGCCCGGGTGGCTCGTGACGTGCTTCCGCCGCCCGTGGTGGATCGGGTGGCGCGCGTGGTCCCTCCCGTGGCCGCGGAGGTGGACCGGGTGGTCCGGGCGGTGCCGCCGGTGGCTCGTGACGTGCTTCCGGGGGTCCGCGCGGTGCTCCGTGTGGTGGCGCGGGCGGTGGTGCGGGCGGCCCGGGTACGAGAGGTGCCCGCCGTACCGGTCTTCCCGGAGCCTTCGGCGACGTCCGGGGCGATCACGGAGCCCGGGACGGGCGACGCGGCCTTCGAGGAGCGGGAGGCGGCCCGCTCCCGGCGGGCGCGCTGGGCGATCACCGTACCGACCCCGATGGCCGCCGCCACCGGCCACTCGATCAGTCCCGCGACCGCGAGCGCGCCGAGCCCGCCGTAGTAGACGATCCGTTCCGGTGACGGGAGGAGTGACCGGGCCGTGTCGACGGCCTGGCCCGCCTCCTGCCGGCTGAGGTGCGGAAGATGCATGTGCGGGGGGCGCAGCTGCACGGTCAGCATCGGCAGGTTCAGCGTCAGCGCGTGGCCGTCGGTGCTCTGCCCCGCGGTCCCGTGCCGCTCCGTCTTCCGGCCGGTCGTCGCGGGCGCCGACGCCTTCGCGGTGGAACCCGTCGCCGCGCGACTGCGCGACGGCCGGGACGCCTGACTCGACGCCCGGGTCGCACCCCGGCTCGACGCCCGGGTCGGCGTCCGGCTCGACGTCTGGCTCACTGTCATGGTCCCTCCAGGACGGAGTTCTGAGAAACGATCGGAACAAAGCCCGCAGAAGACCCATAAGGCCATCTACGTACGGTTCCATGGTCATGCCGCCGTTTCCATAGCGTTCCTCCCAAGCCGCGTCCGAAACGCATTTCTCCTGCTCAGGTGGGCATTCACCATGCAAAGGCATCTGCATTCCACGCACTTTCCCGAAATATCAAGAAGAGACGATGAAGGGGGTGTTTCGCCCCTCGGCGATCAGGGGGAAGATAAGACCCCCGTTGAGTTCGTCCGGATACGTCATAATCTGGGGCTGGTGTCGAGAAGGAGGCGGGATGCTCAAAGGTGTGCTCATCGACTGGGGCGGGGTGCTGACGACGAACCTGTCCGAGGCGGTCGCCTCCTGGATCGTCGCCGACCGGATCGACGCCGACCACTACCGCGACGTGATGCAGCAGCTGGTGCAGCACGCCTACGAGGGGTCGGGCCCGGCCGAGAACGTCGTGCACGCCCTGGAACGCGGGGAGATCTCCGGGCCCGACTTCGAACGCTCCCTGGCGGCCATGCTGGTGACGACGGACGGTGTGCCACCGGCCGCCGAGGGGCTGCTGGAGAGGATGTTCTCCGGGTTCCTCCGGATCGAGCCGATGTACGACATGCTGCGCGCGGCGCGCGCGGCGGGACTGCGGACCTGCCTGGTCTCCAACTCCTGGGCCAACGAGTACCCCCGTGACGGCTGGGAGGAGTTCTTCGACGAGGTCGTCATCTCCGGCGAGGTCGGCATGCGCAAGCCGGAGCCGAGGATCTTCGAGCACGCCCTGGGACGGGTGTGCCTGACCGGTGAGGAGTGCGTGTTCGTCGACGACATCGAGGCCAACATCGTCGCCGCCCGCGCGCTGGGCATCGTCGGCGTGCACCATCGGGAGGCGGAGAAGACCATCGCGGAGCTGGAGACGCTTCTCGGCCTGCCGCTGCGCTGACGCCGCACCGCCGTCCCCGCCCCGGTCCGATCGCCCCGGTCCGCTCGTCTCGTTCCGCCGCGCCGTACGGCCGTGCCCGCGCCGTACGGCCGTGCCGGTGTCGCGCAGCCATGGCCGCGCGGTGCCCGCCGGGCGGCCGGGTGCCCGCGTCGCGTGCGGCCCGGCCGTCCGGGCTGGCACACTCGATGGGTGATCGGCGCCGCACCGGCGCCGGTGTGGGATGAACAGATCGAGGCATGGATGCGCGTCTACCTGCCCTGCACGCTTCCGGCGCTGGCCCGCGTGCTCGCCGAGGGTGAGCTCGGCTCCGCCCCGCTGACCGGTTACGCGGTCACGCCCGCGCTGGTCGAGTGGTACGCCTCGGGTGACACCGAGGAACTGGAGTACGTCGCCCTGACCGACGCCGCCCGCGCGTCCCTGCGGATGCTGGCCGCCGACCGCGCCGACGGGGTCAAGGCGGCCGCGCGCCGGGTCGTCGTCGCCGCCGAGGTGCCGGACGGCGAGGTGGGCATGGGCGCGGATCTGGAGGAGCGCGCCCGGGTACGGCTCGCCGCCGCGGTCCCCATGGCGCGGATCGCCGCGGTTCACGTGGACGAGGAGGCCGCAGTGGCGGACGTCGAGGCCGCGATCGCCGCGCTGCCCGAGGCCGACCTCGGGGACGAGGACGCGCGGTTCACGGTGGACGGCGCCGAGGCCCACGAGCTGCTGTGGTACGCCACCCAGGAGATGCCCGACCTGGTCGGCTGATGGCGGCCGGCTGATGGCGTACGGCGAGGTCAGGCGGCTTTCCTGTCTTAAAATCCGATATTTGCTTATTTCCCTTTACTTTTCGGTCTAGGGTTGATCCCCGTCTTCAGATCCATGTCCGAAGAAGGGGGCACAAAATGAGGATTCGAACGGTCGCGACCGCGCTGGCGGTCGCCGGTGTGACCCTGGTCGCCGCGGCGCCGGCGAACGCGCAGAGTTACTACGACCACAAGGATCCGTACCGCACCGGCTGTGGCAACACGGCCCGGGTGGTGAAGAAGGCCGACATCACGAGCCGGGCCAACGGGACGGTCGGCACGGTCAAGCTCATGTGGTCCAGCCGCTGCAAGACCAACTGGACCGAGATCTCCGTCAGCAGCACGGCCCGGGGGTCGGTCCGTGTCTACACCAACCGGAGCTCGGACACCTTCCGCTTCAAGGCGGGCAACCACGGCCGGCACTGGGGCAACATGCTCCGGGCCCCGGGTGTCTGCGCGTGGGGCGCGGCGAGCATCCAGTGGGGCACGGGCGCCGGCGGCCAGAACGGGGCCGGCGTCACCGCCAAGGCCTGCCGTTGATCATCCCGGAAAAGCGTCGGACCCCGCGGGGGACCGGCGCTTTTCCGCTGGGTCGAGCCGCGTCGGACGGCGACGGCGTCCATGGCACGAGTGCCCTGTCGGTGCGGCGGGCCGGCCCGGCCATGCCGAGGCGGCACGGTTTCCGTCGAACCGGCAGGCGGCACGGGGCTTCAGTGGTCGTCCGCCGCCTGGTCGTACCGTTCACGGCGGTTACGAACGAGGCGCTGCTGAATCCGGGCGTACAACAGGCCCATGCAGCCGGAGAGGGCGGCGATGACGATCACGGCTGGAATGCGTCCGACGGGGACGATGCCTGCCACGACGAACATCGACACCAGGAACGCGGCGAGGCCGAGCGCGGCGTAACCCCTGTTCTGAATGTCCTCCCAACGCCGCATTCTTGGGCTGGCCTGCGGGTCACCGCTGCGGGTCTCGATGAACAGGACGATCAGCAGGACGGGGACCACCTGCATCGCACCTTCGTAAAGGGTCATGCTCATTACCTTTTCGGCTCATTCGTCGCCCGCAGGGCGAGGGGAGGGGTTCAAGCGGATCCGCGCCGTTCCGCCGTGACGGTACGCGCCGTCGTCAGGGCCGTTCCGACCGCGGCCACGAGCACGGTGCCGGCGCCACCGGAGGCGGCGCCGGCGGGCTCGAGCCCCGGGTCATCGGCTCGTCCGGATGAGGCGTTTGGTGCTGCGCCGGAAAGCCCACAGGACCACCAGCGCGGCCAGCACGGTGAGCGGGGTGCCCATGGCCACCCGGGCGATGCCCAGGGCACCGGTGCTGTCAGCCAGATAGAGCCACTGCTGAATCACGAACCGCGCCCCGAACACCGACGCTGCGGCGAGGGTCGCGACATCGTGCGCCACACGCACGGCGCGGTCGGACCGCCACGCCCACGTCCCGCCGTGCAAGGCGTTCCAGATGACACCGGTCAGCGGCCGACGGGCCAGAACCGACCCGAACGTGACGACGAACCCGGCCAGCGACGCCCAGATCCCGATCACGAAGAAGTCCCGCGCGGAGCCGGTCCACGCGATGATCCCGGCGGCCAGCGCCACCCCGAGCAGGCTCCCGGCCGCGGAAACAAGGCGTTCCCCGCGCAACAGCCGGAAGACGGACAACGCCAGCCCGGTCGCGACTGCGACGCCGACGGCGACCGGCAGCGGCAGGAACGCGTTCGCCGTCACGAACACGACCACCGGAACCGTCGAATAGACGAACCCGGCGATGCCCCCCATCTGGTGCAGCACGGTGGGCCTCGGGGCCTCGGCACCGTAGTCAGGGCGGGCAGGCCCACGATTCTGCTCCGGCATCAGGTTCGGTTCTTCGTCGGTGCGCATCCGCACAATTAACAGGTATGCCGCAACGGCACACTCAAGCCTGTACGACGCGAGGGTGACCGACCTCACAGGGGAACGGGCAACGGGCCGGTCGCCCCGTGGTCGGGGCGGCTTCACCCGACGAGCCCGCCATCCCGGCGGCTCGGCCTCGAACAGCAGCCGTCATTCCGAGCGGCGGCTGCCCTACTAGGCTGGAGCGGTTATGGCGAAACATATTGTCTGGGACTGGAACGGCACCCTTTTTCACGACATCGACGCCGTGGTGGAGGCGACGAACGCGGTCTTCGAGCCCTACGGTCTGGCCCCCTACGACGTCGAGGGCTTCCGGGCGGTGTACTCCCGCCCCATCTGGACGGCCTACGAGCGCATGCTCGGCCGTTCCCTCCTCGACGGTGAGTGGGAGAAGCTCGACCTCGGGTTCCACGACCACTACCACCGGCTGATGCCGGGGTGCGGTCTGGCGGCCGACGCGCTGACCACCCTGCTGAGCTGGGAGGAGTCGGGCGGCGGGCAGTCACTGCTGTCCATGTGGGCGCACGACCGGCTGGTGCCCAAGGTGACCGAGCTGGGGATCGCCCGGCACTTCCTGCGGATCGACGGCCTGCTCGCCGGTTCCGGCAGCCGCAAGGCCGAGTCGATGGCGGCGCACCTCGCGGCGCTCGGCACCGATCCCGCCGACGTGCTGGTGATCGGTGACAGCCTCGACGACGCGCACGCGGCGCAGCACGTCGGGGCGCGGGCGGTGCTCTACAGCGGCGGCGTGACCGGCAGGGCGGCCCTGGCCACCTGTGGCGTCCCGGTCGTCGACACCCTCGCCGAGGCCCTCAGCCACGCCTGACGTTCTCGGCATCGGGTGGAGCGCGGGCCCGGCGGCGGCCGTACCCTTGGCATCCGTACCACCGGCGTCCGTGAACCCCCACCCGGTGGCATCCGCGCCCCACCCCCGGGAGGCCACGATCAACCGCCTGGTTCTCTGGAACATCGATCTCACGCTGGTCGACGTGTCCATCGTGACCCGCGACGCGTACGCAGAGGCGTTCCGGCGGGTCACCGGCCGTCCGCTGGTCAAGCTGACCCAGCACAACGGCCGCCCGGACTCCGAGATCGTCTTCGAGATGCTGGCCCTCAACGGGGTCGTCGCCACCGACGACCACCTGCCGGCGTTCCTCGACGCGCTGGCCGACGCCTTCGCGGCCCGGCGCGGCCTGCTGGCCCGGAACGGCCGGACGATGCCCGGCGCGGCCGAGGCGCTCAGAGCCGTGGCCAGGCTGGAGGGCACCGTCCAGGCGGTGCTCACCGGCACGATCAAGAGCAACGCCGTGCACAAGCTGACCGCCTTCGGCCTGGACCGGCACGTCGACTTCGAGGTCGGCGGCTACGGCGAGGAGGTCTATCCCAAGGCCACCCTGCTCCAGGTCGCCCAGGGCCGGGCCAAGGCCAAGTACGGCACGGCCTTCGACGGCGGCAACACCGTGATGATCGGCGACTCGGCCCGCGACGTCCAGGCGGCCCGGATCGCCGGGGCCGCGATGATCGGTGTCGCCACCGGCCGTTCCCTGCCGGCCGAGCTGCACGAGGCGGGCGCCGACGTGGTGCTGCCCGATCTGGCCAACCCCTCCGAGGTCGTCGCCGCCGTGGCCGGCCTGACCTCCCCGTCCCGCAGGGCGGGCTGAACCGCGAAGCGTCCCGTGCCGGCCGATGGCGTCAGGGCCTGGCCGTGACCGGTGCCGCCGTACCTCGGCATTCCGCCGGGCTCAGGGCGAGGCGAGGCCGTTGAGGAAGCGGGCGGCGATCGGGGCGGCCACCGCGGCTCCCTCGCCGCCGCCCTCCACGATCACCGAGAACGCCAGGTCGTCGCGGTAACCGATGAACCAGGAGTGGGTGGGCGGCTCCTTCCCCGAGGTCCCCGAGCCGAACTCCGCGGTCCCGGTCTTGCCCGCCGTACCGGGGGGGAAGGAGACCCCCTTGGCCGTGCCGTCCGTCACCACCGCGGGCATCAGGGTGCGCAGCGCCCGCACCACCGCGGGCTCCAGCTTCCTGGACGGGGCGGCCGGCAGCAGGGAGGCGTCCACGAGGCGGGGCGGGCGCCAGGAGCCGTCGGCGATGGCGGCGGCGACGGTGGCCATGTTCAGCGGGCTGGTCAGGACGCGGCCCTGCCCGATCGAGGCCGAGGCGAGGTCGGTGTCGTCCTTCGGCTCCGGGAACTGCGCCCGTACGGCGGGCACCCCCGGGTCCACCGGCCCCCCGAACCCGAAGCTCGCCGCAACCGAGGCCAGGCGTTCGGCGCCGAGCCGTTCCACGCCCAGCGACCCGAACGTGGTGTTGCAGGAGTGCGCGAACGCGGCCCGCAGCGGCACCGTGCCGAACTCCTCGAAGCCGGCGTTGTGGAAGGCGTAGCCGCCGATGTTCCGCTCGGCGGGGCAGCCCACCGGCTGGTCGGCCGTCATGCCGCCCGCCACCAGGGCCGAGGCCGTGACCACCTTGAAGGTGGAGCCGGGCGGGTAGTGGCCGAGCAGAGCCCGGTTGAACCCGCCCGGCTGGTTGGCCACGGAGAGGATCTCGCCGGTCGAGGGGCGCAGCGCGACGAGCGAGGCCGGCTTGGTCACGCCGTCCATGGCGTCGGCGGCGGCGCGGTGCACCCGCAGGTCGATCGTGGTGGTCAGCTTCCGGCCGGGCCGCGCGCCCGCGGTGGTGAGCGTGGCGACCCGTTCGGCGCCCCGTACCAGGTCCACCCGGCCGCCGGAGGAGCCGGTGAGGCGGGCGGCGTATCTCTCGGAGAGCCCTTCGACGAGCTGCTGCACCGAGCCGGGCGTGGAGGGGGTGTCGATCCTGGCGCCGTCGGCGGCCAGGATCGGCGCCCGCTCGGACCGGGACGGCATGGCCTTGATCCGCAGGCCCCGGCCGAGGCGGGGGTGGATCGCCGCCGGGGTCCACCGCACCCGCCAGGCCCGCTCGTGCTCGACCACCCGCAGCGACCCGTCGTAGGACCAGGGCACCGGGCCGTCCAGCGTCGCCCGGAACCTGACCGTGGAGCCGTCGGAGCCGCCCGAGTCGCCGGAGTCGTCTGAGCCGCCGGAGTCGTCGCCCGCGGTGACCCGGAAGGCGGCCTTCGACAGCTTCAGGTCGGACCGGAAGCGGGTGTACCAGCGGTCGAAGTCGTCCGGCGGGTCGACGGTCAGCGCCCGCATCGCCCGGTGGTCCTGCCGGGCCCAGGCGGCGAGGAAGTCCCGGGCGGTGTCCTCGGGCGACCCCGGCGTGCGCAGCAGCCACACGCCCGCGCCCGCCGCGACGGCCAGCGTCACCGCCGCCGCACCGTACCTGTATGTGTTCCTCATGGTTCGTCCCCCTGTCTCGCGGATCGAGGAGACCAGAGGGATACCGGTGGTGTCCAATATTGATATCTGGTGTCGCTTCATAGCGGAACCGATATGGTTGCTGCTCATGGACATCGTCCGCCATCTGCGCTACTTCACCGTCGTCGCCGAGGAGCTCCATTTCGGCAACGCGGCGATCCGGCTCGGCATGGCCCAGCCGCCGCTCAGCCAGCGCATCCGGCGGCTGGAGGAGGAGCTCGGCGTGCGGCTGTTCGACCGCTCCGCCCGCCAGGTGCGGCTGACCGAGCAGGGGCGGCTGCTGCTGCCCGAGGCCCGCGAGATCGTGTCGCGGGTGGAGCGGCTGCGTGAGCTGGCCGGGCGCGGCGAGGGGGCGGTGCTGCGGGTGGGGGTCCTGCCCGACCTGGGGTCGGCGGTGATCGCGGCGCTCATCGCCGGATTCCGGGAACGGGCCCCCGACGTACGGCCGGCGCCCGCGGAGATGTGGAGCGCCGACCAGGTCGCGGCGCTGCTCGACGGCGCCCTCGACGTGGGCGTGGTCCGCCACCCGGTGGCCGTGCCGGGTCTCCGCTTCGGGCCGGTGCTCGTCCAGCGCCCCGGCGTGGTGCTGGCCGAGTCCGACCCGCTGGCGGCGTCGGCGTCGGTGCACCTGGCCGACCTGGCCGGGCGGCGTCTCGTGCTCTACCCTCACGAACCCGGGCTGCACGAGGAGACGCTCACCGAGTGCCGCCGCCACGGGTTCGTCCCGGAGGAGGTCCACGAGGCGCAGACCCTCGGCCTGGTCATGGCGGGCACGGCCGTCGCCTTCGGGCCGCAGGTCACCCTTCCCGGGCTGCGCTGGCGGCCGCTGCTGGGCAGCCCGCTGACCTGGCAGGTCTCCACCGCCTGGCGGGGAGAGCCCGGAGAGGCTGCCGTAGCCTTCGGTGCGGTGGCGGCACGAGTGCTGAGGGAGAACGCCGGGATGACGGACGACGGTGTGGCGCCGGCCCGGCGGGTGCGGGCCCGCCCCGCCTCCGGGTTCCTCGCGTGACCACCTCCGCCCCGGCCCCGGCGACCGGGCTTCCCCCTCGCAAGGAGATTCGATGACCGGCCTCGGTACCCTCTTCCGTTCCGCCGGGGTGACGGGTTTCCTGCACGCCGTGGACATCGACACCGGCGCCGACGTCGCCCACGGCGCCGACGAGGCCGTGGTCACGGCCTCGGTGTTCAAGGTCGCGCTGCTGGTGGAGTTCTTCCGGCAGGCGGACCGTGGGCTGCTGGACCCGGCCGAGCGGGTCACGGTCATGGCGGACCGCCACACTCCCGGGCCCACCGGGGTGTCGGCGATGTCCGACGACGTGACGATGTCCCTGCGCGACCTGGCCTATCTGATGATGGCGGTGAGCGACAACACCGCCGCCGACACGCTGATGGGCCGGGTCGGGCTGTCGGCGGTCAACACCATGCTCGCCGGTCTGGGGCTGACCGGCACACGGGTCGAGCACGACTGCCGCGAGCTGTTCGCGAGCATCGTCGAGGACGCCGGGCAGGAGGAGATGCCCACCGACCCCTCGGTGCTGGCGCGACTCCGGGTGCTCGACCCCGCGCGCACCAACCGCAGCACCCCGCGCGAGACGACGCGGCTGCTCGGCATGATCTGGCGCGACGAGGCGGCCTCGCCCGGATCGTGCGCCGCGATGCGCAGGCTGCTCGGCCTGCAGGTGTGGCCGCACCGCCTCGCGGCCGGCTTCCCCTACGACGACGTCGCGGTCAGCGGCAAGACCGGGACGCTGCCCACGATCCGCAACGAGGCCGGCGTGGTGGAGTACCCCGACGGCGGGCGCTACGCCGTCGCCGTCTTCACCCGCTCGTACGGCACGGCGTACAACCAGCCCCGCGCCGACGCGGTGATCGGCTCCGCGGCGCGGGCCGCCGTGGAGTGGCTGCGCGACTGAGCCACGTGTCCGGCCCACACCCCGTACCCGGCCGGTGTGTGCGTCCCGGGGATGACATTCGGGCGGGCCGCCGACAGGATGGGGACCATGGTTGAGGAAGGTGCGCTGCTCTGGGAACCCGCCCCGGAGGTCGTGAGGGACGCCAAGGTGACCCGCTACATGGAGTGGCTCGGACGGCCGGGCGACTACGACTCCCTGTGGCGCTGGTCGGTGGACGACCCGGCCGGGTTCTGGACGTCGGTCTGGGACTACTTCGGGGTGGTCGGCGAGCGCGGTGACGGGCCCGTGTCGTCCGGGACGATGCCCGGCGCGGAGTGGTTCGCCGGCTCGACGCTGAACTACGCGGCCAACGCGCTGCGCCGGGCCGCGTCCGACCCGGACCGCCTCGCGGTGGTGTCGCGCGGCGAGACCGGTGAACGCCGGGCCCTCACGCTGGGGGAGCTGGCCGGAGAGGTCGCGCGGGTCCGCGCGGGCCTGGCGGCGCTGGGCGTCGGCAGGGGCGACCGGGTCGCCGCCTACGCGCCGAACGTGCCGGAGACGCTGGTCGCCTTCCTCGCCACGGCCTCGCTCGGGGCCGTCTGGTCGTCGTGCTCCCCGGACTTCGGTGCCTCCAGTGTGATCGACCGTTTCACCCAGATCGAGCCGAAGGTGCTCATCGCGGTGGACGGCTACCACTACAACGGCAGGCGGTTCGACCGCTCCCAGGTCGTGCGGGACATCGCGGCCGAGCTGCCGACCCTGGCCGCCCGGGTGCGCGTCCCCTCCCCGGACGCGCCCGCCGGAGCGGGAACGCCCGCGACCGGGGACGGCGAGGACGGCGGGCGGGTGATCGACTGGGCGGAGCTGCGGGCCGCCGAGGGACCGCTCGACTTCGAGCCGGTGCCGTTCGGCCACCCGCTGTGGATCGTCTACTCCTCCGGCACGACCGGCCTGCCCAAGCCGATCGTGCACGGCCACGGCGGCATCGTGCTGGAGCACCTCAAGTCGCTCTCCTTCCACCAGGACCTGGGTGAGGACGACGTCTTCTTCTGGTACACCACCACCGGCTGGATGATGTGGAACTACCTCGTCGGCGGCCTGCTGGTCGGCGCGACGGTGGTGCTCTACGACGGGTCGGCCGCCCACCCGGGCACCGACGCGCTGTGGCGGCTGGCCGCCGAGGAGGGGGTCACGTACTTCGGCGTCGGCGCGCCGTACATCGTGACGTCGATGAAGGACGATGTGCGGCCGGAGGGGCTGGAGGCGCTGCGCGGCGTGGGCTCCACCGGCTCGCCGCTGCCGCCCGAGGGGTTCGCCTGGATCGCGGAGAGGCTGCCGCGGGTGCAGCTCGGCTCGTTCTCCGGCGGCACCGACGTCTGCACCGGCTTCGTCGGCGCGGTCCCGCTGCTGCCGGTCCGCGCGGGCGTCATCCCGTGCCGCTGCCTGGGCGCGAAGGTGGAGGCGTTCGACCCGTCGGGGCGGTCGGTGGTCGGCGAGGTCGGCGAGCTGGTGCTGACCGCGCCGATGCCCTCGATGCCGGTCATGTTCTGGAACGACCCGGACGGCGCCCGCTACCGGGAGAGCTACTTCGCCGACTACCCCGGCGTCTGGCGGCACGGCGACTGGATCAAGATCCTGCCGGACGGCGGCTGCGTGATCTACGGCCGCTCCGACTCCACCCTCAACCGGGGCGGGGTGCGGATGGGCACCAGTGAGTTCTACCGGGTGGTGGAGCGCTTCACCGAGATCGCCGACAGCCTGGTGATCGACACCGGTCAGCTCGGCCAGGACGGCCGGCTGCTGCTGTACATCACCATGGCCGAGGGGGCCGGGCTCTCCGACGACCTGCTCAGCCGGCTGCGCACGGCGCTGCGCGAGGAGCTGTCGCCCCGGCACGTGCCGAACGAGATCATCGAGGTCCCGGGCATCCCGCGCACGCTCAGCGGCAAGAAGCTGGAGGTGCCGGTGCGCAAGATCCTCCTCGGCGTCCCGCCGGAGAAGGCCGCCAACCTCGACGCCATGGCCAACCCTGAGGTGCTGTCGCACTTCACGCCGAACCGGGAGTGACCCAGATCACTAAACTGCAGTTGACTAAACTCTAGTTTAGTAGAATCGGCATATGCCGGTTACCAAGCCTGAACGAATCTTCGATCGCGACAGCGACTGGAACGCGCTGGTCTCGTTCGTCGAGTACGCCGAGCCGGAGCCGACCCTGGGAGTGATCAGTGGTCGGCGACGGCAGGGCAAGACCTACCTTCTCACCGCGTTGGCCGAGAGCATGGGCGGCTTCTACTTCCAGGCGGACGAGTCGACCGAGACCGAAGCGCTGCGCATGTTCGGCGCGGCACTCGCCCGCTTCACGAACGCTCCCGCGCCGATCATGTTCTCCGGCTGGGACGACGCCCTGACGCACTTCTTCTCCCTGGCGGCGGACCGGCCCATCCCGCTGATCATCGACGAGTTCCCGCTCCTGATGAAGGCGAGCCCCGCACTGCCCTCGATCGTGCAGCGTCACCTCGACACGTACTGGCACGTCAGCCGTGAACGGTGCTTCGCCCGTGTCCTGCTCTGTGGGTCGGCGATGTCGGTGATGGGCGGTCTGCTTTCCGGGCAGGCCCCGCTCCGGGGGCGTGCCGGACTCGAACTGGTCGTCAAGCCGTTGCGCTACCGGTCCGCCGCCGCGTTCTGGGGAGCGGACGACCCGACGCTCGCCGCGCTTCTCCATGCCGTCGTCGGCGGCACGCCCGCCTACCGGCGCCAGTTCGTCCGCAACGACACTCCCGATGGATCGGGCGACTTCGACGACTGGGTGCGCCGCACGGTTCTCAACCCCCAGACGCCGCTGTTCCGCGAGGCGCGGTATCTCCTCGCGGAGGAGATGGGAGCGCGGGACTCGGGTCTCTACCACTCGGTTCTCGGTGCCATCGCCGCTGGAAACTCCACCAATGGTGGGATAGCCGCTTATGTGGGACGCAAGTCCGCGGAGATCGCTCACCCGCTCAACGTGCTTGAGGACTGTCAGCTGATCGTGAAGGATCACGACGCCCTCAAGAGCGGTAAGCCCGTCTATCGGATAGCGGAACCCCTCATCACCTTCTACCAGGCGGTGATGAGGCCGCAGTGGGCCGCTCTCGAACTCGGGGAGGCCGAGCGGGTGTGGCGGGGTTCGCGGCCGAGATTCCTGTCCCAGGTCGTCGGTCCAGATTTCGAACAGACATGCCGCGACTGGGCGATTCTGGCTGATGACGCCTTCGACGAGCCACCCGGAGAGGTGGGCTCCACTCTCGTCGTCGACCACGCGAAGCGGGAGAACAACAAGATCCAACTTGATGTGGTGGCGGTGTCGCCTTCGTTGCTCGGCGAGAAGCGGCGGGTCCTGTCGATCGGTGAGGTGAAGTGGGACAGGGTGATGGGGCTCGGGCATCTGGAGAGGCTGCGTCGCGCCCGTGAGGTGCTCGCGGCACAGGGGCACAGGGTGGAGGAGGCGAAACTGGCCTGCTACAGCGGGGCGGGGTTCGACGCCGACCTCGCCGCGGCCGCCCGCCGGGACGACCGCGTCCTCCTGGTGGACCTTCCCACGCTGTACGGCTGACACGGGAACGTGGGCGGGTGGCCGTCGGAGGCGGTCAGCCGCTCTCCGTCGTACGGCTGACGCCGAAGAGCGGCAGGCAGGGCTCCAGTCCGTGGATCTCGACGTCGTCCCGGGCGGTCCAGGCATCGCGGGCCAGGCGCAGCCGGAGGAGCTCGGCGGGCTCACCCCTGCGGCTGCGGATCTCCACACCGTCGGGGGCGTAGCCGAGCCTGCGGGAGACCCCGAGCGAGGCGTGGTTGTCGGCGAACGCGCCCGAGACGGCGTGGCGGGCACCGAGACCCGCGAAGGCCAGGTGCAGTACGGCGGCGCGCATCTCGGTGCCGATGCCCCGCCCCTGGAACCGGCGGCCGATCCACGAACCGGTCTCGGCCTGCCGGGTGACGGCGAAGTCGGAGGCCCAGACCTCCTGGGTGCCGGCGACCGCCCCGTCCACGACGGTGACGAAGGCGCAGGCCCACTTCTCCGGGGACCAGTCACCCCACTGCCGGAAGTGGTAGGAGACGCTCCTCCGCGCCCGCTCGGCGGGCTCGGCGTCGGTCCACGGGAACAGGAACGGCATGGCGTCGGGGTCGTGGACGCCTTCGGCGGCGAGGTCGGCCAGGGCGTCGAGGTCGTCGAGGGACGGGAGTCGCAGCTCCAGGCGAGGGGTGGTCACCCTCAGTCCGAAAATGGGCCAGTTGCGCATCTCCCGATGGTGTCAACCCGGGTGGACGGCGCTCCACCCGTTTTCGGCGGATCTCCGGTCCCCATGGCCCATCCCGTCCCGCCGTACGGTCCGTCCCGCCGTACGGCCGGTCGCGGGCGGGCCGTCCGATGGCCTCAGCCGTCGTGCGGCCGGGGACCGTCCGGTGCCCCCGGCCCGCCGTACGGCCGGCGGGGTGGTCCGGCGGGGCGCCGGTGATGCGCGAACCTCGCGAAGACACCCTCCAGGGGCTCTACCATGGGGGGAGGGCGGGGTTTCCCCTCGCCGCCCGGATCGCACGAGGCGCCCCCGGTATCCGGCCGGACCGTTCCGGCGGCCCGCCGGAGCATCGACGCCACGTTGACGTTTCCTGGCTTTTCGGGTGATATGCAGGGCGGCGGCATATTCCGGTCAACGGGGACCGGGACAGCGGCCGCTGGAGGTGTTGTGCCGCGGGCCACGCCCGGTGGGCGGAGTTTCGGTGAGCGGGGGGCGCGGTGTCGCCGCCTCATCCAGGCCACCCTGTGCGATGCTGGCCTCACCGCCCGCATCCGGCGGGGACCGTCCCTCCCGCACCACGGGACCGCCGGTCCCGCGCAGGCGACGGCGGCTTCCGCGCCGACGGCGGCGGGGAGCCGCGGGGCCCACGACGCACCCTGCCACGGCGACCGGCGGCGACCGGTCATCCGCCGCGACGGTCACGCCGGCCCTTCCGCCCGCTCCGTCGCGGGGACACCGCGCCGCACTCCGCCTCCGCTCCCGTCCGCGCCGGGCGCGGGCCGTCCGGGGGCGAGGTGCCACGGTGTGGGCCGTGCGGCGGGAGACCCGCCGCCGGGAGATCCGCGGCTTCCGTATTACTTCCTCCGCCCCTGGGAACTACGGGTTAAGCCGTAGATCCCTCCAACTATGAAAAATCCCTCACAAAGGAGTGAGAGCGACATGCCGCTCAACGAGGCCAAGGACGAGCTACTCAGGGGTGCCGCCGAGATGTGCGCGCACACGCCGGGTAGCGAGCACGTGGGCACCGAGGAGGCCCTCGCCTATCTGCGGCTGTACTACCGGCATGTCGCCCCCGAGGACCTGCTGAGCCGCGACCCGGTCGACGTCTACGGCCCGGCCATGGCCCAGCGGCAGCTCGCCGAGCGGCGCCCCCAGGGCCGCGCCCTGGTGCGGGCCTACAATCCCACGCTGGAGGAGCACGGCTGGGACCCCGGATACTCGGTCATCGAGGTGGTCACCGACGACATGCCCTTCCTGGTCGACTCGGTGACGATGGAGCTCGACCGCCACGAGATCGGCGTCCACCTGGTCGTCCACCCCCAGATGCGGGTGCGCAGGGACATGACCGGCAGGCTGCTCGGCCGCGGCGAGGACGACACGACGGGACAGATGCTCGTCGAGTCCTGGATGCACTTCGAGGTCGACCGCCAGGCCGACGCCGCGACCCTCAGGGTGATCGAGGAGGACCTGGAGCGGATCCTGTCCGACGTGCGCTTCGCCGTCGAGGACTTCGTCAAGATGCGGGCCCTGGCCGTGCAGACCGCCGAGGACGTCTCGCTCAACCCGCCGCCGCTGGAGCCGGCCGAGGCCGAGGACAGCCTGGAGCTGATGCGCTGGCTGGCCGACGGCCACTTCACGTTCCTCGGCTACCGCGAGTACCGCCTGGAGGAGGGCGAGGACGGCGACAGCCTGCGCCAGGTCCCCGGCACCGGCCTCGGCATCCTGCGTCACGACAAGGCGGGCTCGGAGAGCTTCGCCGCCCTCAGCCCCGAGCTGCGCGCGAAGGCCCGCGACCGGCAGCAGCTGATGATCATCACCAAGGCCAACACCCGCGCCACCGTGCACCGCCCGGCCTACCTCGACTACGTCGGCGTCAAGATGTTCGACGCCGCCGGGGAGGTCGTCGGCGAACGGCGCTTCCTCGGCCTGTTCACCCACGTGGCCTACAGCGAGTCGATCTCCCGCATCCCGGTGCTCCGCCGCAAGCTGGCCGAAGTCCTGGACCTGGCGGGGTTCGCCGCCGACAGCCACGACGGCAAGGACCTCATCGAGATCCTGGAGACCTTCCCCCGCGACGAGCTCTTCCAGACCTCGGTGGAGCAGCTGCTGCCCATCGCGCTCGGCGTGCTCAGGCTCCGCGAGCGCAAGCAGGTCAGGCTCTTCCTCCGCCCCGACGACTACGGCCGCTACATCTCCTGCCTGATCTACCTGCCGCGCGACCGCTACACCACCAAGATCCGCGTCAAGCTGCAGAACCTCCTGCTCAAGGCGATCGGCGGCACCTCGCTCGACTACAGCGCCATGATCGGCGAGTCGGCCCTGGCCCGGCTGCACGTGGTGGTGCGCGGCGAGCGCGGCCGGCCGCTGAGCGCCGACGCGGTGAACGTCGAGGAGCTGGAGGCCAAGCTGGCCGCGGCCACCCGCTCCTGGGACGACGACCTCACCTCCGCGATCGTCGAGCTGAGCTCCGAGGAGGAGGCCCCCGCCCTCGTGCGCCGCTACGCCACGGCGTTCCCCGAGGGGTACAAGGCCGACTTCCCGCCGCGGATGGCCGTCGCCGACCTGCGCCGCCTGGAGGAGCTCGCGGAGTCGTCCGACGAACTGGGGATGAACCTCTACGAGCCCTACGACGCGGCCGAGGGCGAGCGCCGGTTCAAGATCTACCGGATCGGCGCTCCCGTCTCCCTGTCGCAGGTGCTGCCGCTGCTGCAGCGGATGGGCGTCGAGGTGGTCGACGAGCGGCCGTACGAGATCGACCGCGACAACGACCCCGACACCAAGGACGCCTGGATCTACGACTTCGGCCTGCGCTACACCCCCTCGCAGGAGGTGGACCGCGACGAGTTCAAGCGGCTGTTCCAGGACGCGTTCGAGGCGCTGTGGCACGGCCGGGTGGAGAGCGACGGCTTCAACGCGCTGGTCCTGGCCGCCGGCCTGACCTGGCGGCAGGCCGAGATCCTGCGGGTCTACGCCAAGTACCTCCGTCAGGCCGGCACCACCTTCAGCCAGCACTACATCGAGCAGGTCCTGCTCGGCAACGTCCGCGTGGCCCGGCTGCTGGTCCGCTACTTCGAGGCCAGGCTCGACCCCCGCCGCGCCGAGGACGTCCGCGCCGAGCTGCAGGACGCGCTGCACGAGGAGATCCTCGGCGCCCTGGAGGACGTCGCCTCCCTGGACGAGGACCGCATCCTGCGCGCCTACCTGGAGATGATCGGCGCAACCCTGCGGACCAACTGCTTCCAGACCGTGGGCGGCGAGCGCAAGCCGTACATCAGCCTCAAGCTGGACTCGCCGTCGATCAGCGTGCTGCCGCTGCCCCGGCCGAGGTTCGAGGTGTTCGTCTACTCGCCGCGGGTGGAGGGCGTGCACCTGCGCTTCGGCAAGGTCGCGCGCGGCGGCCTGCGCTGGTCGGACCGGATGGAGGACTTCCGCACCGAGGTGCTGGGCCTGGTCAAGGCACAGATGGTGAAGAACACCGTCATCGTCCCCACCGGTTCCAAGGGCGGCTTCGTCGTGAAGAACCCGCCGAGGTCGGGCAACCGGGAGGAGGTCCTGGCCGAGGGCGTCGCCTGCTACCGGATGTTCATCTCCGGCCTGCTGGACATCACCGACAACCTCGTCGACGGCCGGGTCGTCCCGCCCGCCGACGTGGTCCGGCACGACGAGGACGACACCTACCTGGTGGTCGCCGCCGACAAGGGCACCGCGACGTTCTCCGACATCGCCAACGAGGTCGCCAAGGACTACGGCTTCTGGCTGGGCGACGCCTTCGCCTCCGGAGGCTCGGTCGGCTACGACCACAAGGCCATGGGCATCACCGCCCGGGGCGCCTGGGAGTCGGTCAAGTACCACTTCCGCACCATCGGCGTGGACGTGCAGAGCACCGACTTCACCGTGGCCGGCATCGGCGACATGTCCGGCGACGTGTTCGGCAACGGCATGCTGCTGTCCCAGCACATCCGGCTGGTCGCCGCCTTCGACCACCGGCACGTCTTCGTCGACCCCGACCCGGACGCGGCCCGCGGCTACGCCGAGCGCGCCCGGCTGTTCGCGCTGCCCCGCAGCTCCTGGGCCGACTACGACACCTCGCTCATCTCCAAGGGCGGCGGCGTCTGGCCCCGTACGGCCAAGTCGATCCCGGTCTCCCCGCAGATGCGCGCCGCGCTCGGCCTGGCCGACGAGGTGACCTCGCTGGCGCCCAACGACCTGATCAGCGCCATCCTGCGGGCCCCGGTGGACCTGCTGTGGAACGGCGGGATCGGCACCTACGTCAAGGCGTCGAGCGAGTCCCACGCCGACGTCGGCGACAAGGCCAGCGACGCGCTGCGGGTCGACGCCGCCGAGCTGCGCTGCAAGGTGGTCGGAGAGGGCGGCAACCTCGGCTTCACCCAGCTCGCCCGGATCGAGTTCGCGCTCAACGGCGGGCTGGTCAACACCGACTTCATCGACAACTCCGCCGGCGTGGACACCTCCGACCACGAGGTGAACATCAAGATCCTGCTGGACCGCGCGGTCCGCGACGGCGAGCTGACCGACAAACAGCGCGACCAGATCTTCCTCGACATGACCGACGAGGTCGCCGACCTGGTCCTGCGGGACAACTACGACCAGAACGTGGTGCTGGCCGCCGCCCGCGCCCAGGCGCCGGAGATGCTGCACATCCACGCGCGCCAGCTCCGCAGGCTGGAGCGGGCCGGGCTGCTCAACCGGGAGCTGGAGTTCCTGCCCTCGGACAAGACGATCGCCGAGCGGCGCCAGGCCGGGCTCGGGCTCAGCGCGCCGGAGTTCTCGGTGCTGCTGTCCTACACCAAGCTGGTGACGGACGCCGAGATCCTCGCCTCCGACCTGCCCGACGACCCCTACCTGGCCTCCTGGCTGGTGTCCTACTTCCCGTCGGCACTGCGCGAGCGGATGCGCCCCCACATGGACGCCCACCCGCTGCGCCGGGAGATCATCACCACCTGCGTGGTGAACGACATGATCAACTCCAGCGGGACCACCTTCATGTTCCGGCTGGGGGAGGAGAGCGGCGCGTCCGCCCCCGACATCACCCGCGCCTACCTCGTCACCCGCGAGGTCTTCGACCTGCCCAGCTTCTGGCGGCAGGTCGAGGAGCTGGACAACAAGGTGGACACCGCCACGCAGATCGCCATGGAGCTGGAGGCGCGCAAGCTGGCCGAGCGCGGCACCCGCTGGCTGCTCGGCAACCGCCGGGCGCCGCTCGACCTGGCCTCCACGGCCGACTTCTTCGCCAAGGGCATGAACGGCCTGCTGCCGCACCTGCCCAAGCTGCTGACCGGCTCGGACCTGGCGGCGTTCGAGGAGCGCCGCGACTCCTTCGTCGCCCGGGGCGTCCCCGGGGAGCTGGCCGAGCGGGTCGCGTCGATGGTCCCGGCCTACTCGACGTTCGACCTGGTGGAGGTCGCCTCACAGCTCGGCCGCCCGGTCGGCGAGGTGGCCGAGGTCTACTTCGACCTGGCCGACCGGCTCCAGCTGGCCGGGCTGCGCGAGCGCGTCATCGCGCTGCCGCGGGACAACCGGTGGAACTCCATGGCACGGGCCGCGCTGCGCGACGACCTCTACGCCGCGCACGCCTCCCTCACCCGCGACGTCCTGGCCCACAGCTCGCCGGGCCTGTCGCCGGAGGAGCGCCTGGCCCGCTGGACCGAGGCGAACGCGGCGGCGGTGGCCCGCGCCCGGCAGACCCTGTCGGAGATCTGGGAGAGCGACAACTTCGACCTGGCGACGCTGTCGGTGGCGCTGCGCGCGATCCGCGCGCTGGTTGCCACGGTCAACCTGCCGATCCGCGAGGCGTGACCCCGGCGGGGCTCCGGTGACCGGCCGGTCACCGGAGCCCCCCAGGCGGGTCAGGCGAGGGTCAGGCGGGTCAGGTGCCGAAGACCTTGGTGACGGAGCCGAGATAGGCGATGATCCGCGCCGGGGCGTGGGCGTTGCGGCGCGGGACGACGCTGACGTAGGGCTGCGTCTCCGCGATCCGCAGCTCCTTGACCACCGTCGTCGGGCCGGAGTACAGCGGCTCCAGGTGCTCCGGCACCCTGATCATCGCGCAGGGCGGGACCTTGTTCGTCAGGGTGTCGGTCCTGATCAGCGCGTACATGACCATGGCCCCGCCGTCGGCGGTGCGCAGGGCGCGCACCGGGTAGCCGCTCGCGCCGAAGATCGAGTCGTAGCCCTGGCAGTCGTCCTTCTTGTACTTCGCCCGCTCGGCCGCGATCTCCTCGGCGTAGCCGGTGGTGCGCCGGCCCTTCTCGACCAGCCCGGCCGCGATCCCCCGGGTGCCCTGCTCCGCCGCGGTCGCGTGCAGCGGCGGCATCAGCCGCGGGCTGATCTCCACCGACCGGTCGTCCTGGTCGAGCGCCGTGGCGTAGCCCTCGGCGTCCTCGGCGATCTCCGGGACCCGCTCGCCCGGCTCCAGCAGCGCGGTGGAGCTCACGCACCACCTGTCGTCGCGCTCGGTCAGGGTCAGCACGGCGGTGCGGGAGCCGCCCGCGGAGTCCTCGTTGCTCACCACCGCGGCGAACCAGTACGGCGCCCGCTGGACGCGGGGGACCAGCAGCCGCGGCCGGCCCCAGGTGCGGTGGGGCGGCGCGTCACGGGAGACCTTGAAAGCGGCGAAGGTGAGGTCGTACTGCGCGTCGCAGGTCTGGGCCAGCGCGTTCCTGCGGTCGGCGCTCAGGTGCGGCGTGGCGCCGTTCAGCACGCCCTCGACGGCCAGGACGCCCTCCAGGGCCTCGTCCGCCTCCGCGAGCGTGACCGGCGGCGCGGCCAGGGCCGCGGGGGTGGAGGTCGAGCCGGGCGGCATCCCGCCCTTGAGCGGCGTCTGGTCGCCGGGGCCCGAGCAGGCCGCGGCGCAGGTCACCAGCGCGAGGGCGAGCGCGAGCGGCCCGCGTCTCCGATGTGCTCGCACTGCCGGCCTCCTCGTGGTCCCCTCGCGCGCCCATGCTAGCCACCGGCGGGACGCGAGCCGTACCCAACGGGGTTCGGCGGTCGCGTACCCTTTACAGACGTGGCAGTCATCGATCCGGCCGAAGAGATCAACGAGCTTACCGGCACGCTCGCCAGCATCCAGGACGTCCTCGACCTCGGCGTGATGCGCAAGCAGATCGAGGAGCTCGGGGAGCAGGCAGCCGCGCCCGACCTGTGGAACGACCAGGAGCGGGCCCAGCAGGTCACCAGCAGGCTCTCCTACCTCCAGGGTGAGGTCAACAGGATCGAGTCGCTGGGGCGCCGCCTGGAGGACCTGGGCGTCCTGTACGAGCTCGCCGCCGCCGAGGACGACGAGGAGACCCGCGTCGAGGCCGACCGCGAGCTGGAGTCGCTCAGGAGCGACGTCGGAGCCCTGGAGGTGCGCACCCTCCTGTCGGGCGAGTACGACGCCCGCGAGGCCGTCGTCACGATCAACTCCCAGGCAGGCGGCGTCGACGCCGCCGACTGGGCGCAGATGCTCCTGCGGATGTACCTCCGCTGGGCCGAGCGCAAGGGCTACCCGACGGAGGTCTACGAGACCTCCTACGCCGAGGAGGCCGGTATCAAGTCGGCCACCTTCACCGTCAAGGCCCCCTACGCCTACGGCACGCTCCGCGGCGAGCACGGCACCCACCGCCTGGTGCGGATCAGCCCGTTCGACAACCAGGGCCGCCGCCAGACCTCCTTCGCCGGTGTGGACGTGGTGCCGGTCGTCGAGACGACCGACCACATCGACATCAACGAGGACGACCTGCGCGTCGACGTCTACCGCTCCTCGGGGCCCGGCGGCCAGGGCGTCAACACCACCGACTCGGCGGTCCGCCTGACCCACCTGCCCACCGGGATCGTCGTCTCCTGCCAGAACGAGCGTTCGCAGCTGCAGAACAAGGCCACCGCCATGGCGGTCCTGCAGTCGAAGCTCCTGGAGCGCAAGCGGCAGGAGGAGGCCGCGGCGCTGAACGAGATCCGGGGTGAGGCCACCACGTCGTGGGGCACCCAGATCCGCAACTACGTGCTGCACCCCTACCAGATCGTCAAGGACCTCCGTACGGGCTCGGAGGCCGGCAATCCGGCCGCGGTGCTCGACGGCGACCTCGACCAGTTCATCGAGGCGGAGATCCGCTGGACGCGCCGCCAGGAGGCGGACGCCGAGTGACGGCCGGGTGACGCCGGGCGTCGGGCGACGCCGTCGGGCGTCCGGGCGGGACCGCCGTACGGCGGGGCGCCTGGGCGCCGTCCGGCGCCCGTCGGGGGCCTTCTCAGGCCCCCGTGAGGTGGTTCAGGGCCAGGGACAGCAGGAGCAGCGCGACCAGCGCCAGCAGCACCAGCGTGGCCGTCGTGCCGTCCAGGCCGTGGTGGTGCATCCGCTCGCGGGCGGCACGGCACTGAGGACAGCGGCCCTCGGCGACAGGGTGCGCGCACCGCGCGCAGACCAGGTCCTCACAGCTCATACGTCCTCCTCCTAGCCTTCAGAACCACCTTATGCGGTCGTTACCGGGCGGCCGAATCGTTTTGTTTCCGTTATGGACTTTCCAGGCCGGTCTTCCCTCTAGACTGGGCTCCGCCCACCGGAACGTCGATCGTCGGTAAAGACCGGCGCCCCCCGGCCGGCGAGAGGCGAAGGCGAAGCTCCGCCACTACCTCGACCGTCCTACCCCCTAGACTGGCATGCCGTGATGCGCCCGTGATCCATTTTGATAATGTCACCAAGGTCTACGCGAACCAGAACCGGCCCGCGTTGGACCACGTCAGCGTCGATGTCGACAAGGGTGAGTTCGTGTTCCTCGTCGGCCCCTCCGGGTCGGGGAAGTCCACCTTCCTGCGCCTGGTCCTCAAGGAGGAGCGCCCCGACTCCGGGGTGATCCAGGTGGCCGGCAAGGATCTCTCCCGGTTGACCAACTTCAAGGTGCCGCACCTGCGGCGCCGGATCGGCTGCGTGTTCCAGGACTTCCGGCTCCTCCCCAACAAGAACGTGTACGAGAACGTCGCGTTCGCCCTGGAGGTGATCGGCAAGCCGCGGCGGTTCATCCGCAAGGTCGTGCCCGAGGTCGTCGAACTCGTCGGCCTGGAGGGCAAGGCCCACCGGATGCCCGACGAGCTTTCCGGTGGTGAGCAGCAGCGGGTCGCGATGGCCCGCGCGTTCGTCAACCGGCCGATGATCCTCCTGGCCGACGAGCCCACCGGCAACATCGACCCGGCCACGAGCATCGGCATCATGAAGGTGCTCGACCGCATCAACCGGACGGGCACCACCGTCGTCATGGCCACGCACGACGCGGCCATCGTCGACTCCATGCGCAAACGCGTAGTGGAACTGGAGGACGGCAAGATCGTCCGAGACCAGTCGCGTGGCGTTTACGGCCAGGCGTACTGACACACCAGTACCGGCAGCAGCGACAGGAAGAGCATGCGGGCAAACTTCATCTTCTCCGAGGTCTGGATCGGCCTCCGGCGTAACCTCACGATGACCGTCGCGGTGATCGTGACAGTGGCGATCGGCATGGCCCTGCTGGGCGTCGGCCTGATGATCAACTCCCAGATCTCCACCATGAAGGACTTCTGGTCGGACAGGGTCGAGGTCTCGGCCTTCCTGTGCAAGAAGAACGACCCCTTCCCGCAGTGCAAGGGCAGCGGCGGGGTGAACGCCCAGGAACAGGCGGCCCTCAAGCAGCGGATCGAGTCGCTGCCCCAGGTGGAGTCGGTCTCCTTCGAGGACGCCGCGCACGCCTACGAGGTCTTCAAGTCGCAGAACGCCGGCAACACCGTGCTGCTCTCGGCGATCCGGGCCGAGGACATGCCGGAGTCGTTCCGGGTGAAGCTCAAGGACCCCGACACCTACCCCGCGGTGATCGAGCAGCTCAAGGGGGCTCCCGGCGTCTCCAACGTGGTGAACCAGAAGGAGCTCCTGGAGAAGTTCTTCGCCCTCCTGGAGAGTCTGCGCTGGGCCGCCCTGGTGATCGCCATCATCCTGGTCTTCGCGGCCACGCTGCTGATCGGCAACACCGTCCGGCTGTCGGCCTACAACCGCAGGCGCGAGACCGGGATCATGCGGCTGGTGGGCGCCTCCAACATCTACATCCAGCTCCCGTTCGTCATGGAGGGCGTCATCGCCGGCCTGATCGGCGGTGTGATGTCCGGGGTGCTGCTGATCGTCAGCAAGGTGTTCCTCTTCGACAAGGTGCAGGTCTACCTCGCCAACACCGTGCTCACCTGGGAGAAGGTGACCTCGGTCATCCTCCTCACCCTGGTCATCGGTGTGGTGATCTGTATCCTGGCGTCGTTCGTCACGCTCCGCCGCTACCTGCGGGTATGACGCCGCGATGACCCCCGCGCCGGACATGCGCGCGATCTCGGGCGCGGTACGCCGTCCCGGTCACCGGTAGGCTCGAAGGCATGCCACGTGAGACCGGGCGGAAGGTCATCGCCCAGAACAAGCGTGCCTGGCACGACTACCACATCGAGGAGACCTACGAGGCGGGCCTCGTGCTGCAGGGCACCGAGGTCAAGTCGCTCCGCCTGGGGCGGGCGTCCCTCGTCGACGGGTACGCCACGATCAAGGACGGCGAGGCCTGGCTGATCAACGTCCACATCCCCGAGTACACGATGGGGACGTGGACCAACCATGCGGCGCGCCGTACCCGGAAGCTGCTGCTCCACCGCAAGGAGCTCGACAAGCTGGCCTCCAAGACCAAGGAGGGCGGCCTCACGCTGGTGCCGCTCGCCCTGTACTTCAAGGACGGCAAGGCCAAGATCGAGATCGGCCTCGCGAAGGGCAAGAAGGACTGGGACAAGCGGCAGACGCTGGCCGAGCAGCAGGCCAAGCGGGAGATGGCGCGCGCGGTCCGGTACAGGAACAGGTAACCGTGACGAGGAAGGCTCGGCGCGCCGCCGCCGCGGCGCTCACGCTGGCCGCGACCGTCCCCCTGCTGTCGGCGTGTCTGGAGGAGCCGTCGGCCCACGAGGCGGTCCGCGACTTCCTGGTCGGCTGGCAGACGGGCGACTACGCCGCCGCCGCCAGGCGCACCGACGGCGACGAGAAGGCGGTCCGCAAGGCGCTGGAGGACGCGAAGATCCAGCTCGACGCGGCCTCGTTCCGCTTCCGGCTGACCGGCCTGCGCGCCGGGCAGGACGACCGGGACGAGCAGGCCGAGGCCGACTTCGCGGCCGAGGTCGACCTGGGGGAGAACAACCCCCTGTGGGAGTACGACGGGAGGCTGCCGCTGCGCCTGGTGAACGGCCAGTGGAAGGTGCACTGGTCGCCCAGCGTCCTCCACCCCGACCTGCACGAGGGCCAGCGGTTCGCGGTGGACATCAAGCCGCAGGGGCGCAACCCGATCCAGGACCGCACCGGCGCCCCCCTCCAGCAGGAGACCACCCTCTACGTGGCGAACGTCACGCCGGCCGAGCTGAAGAACCCGTCCGAGGTCTGCGAACGGCTGGCCAAGGTCACCGGGTTCCCGCAGGACCGCCTGCTGAGCCGGATCCGGTCGGCCCGGCCCGACGCGGCCGTGCCGCTGGCCACCTTCGGCGGCCGGCGCTACGCGCAGCTGGAGTCGCAGCTGAAGGCCATCCCGGGCATCACCATCGCCAAGGACCCGCAGCCCCTGGCGCCCGACTCGCCCAAGCAGATCGTGGGCGTCGTCTCCGCGGTCACCGCCGACCTCCAGCAGCAGCTCGGCGGCCCCCAGCGGGCGGGCGACACGGTCGGCCGCACCGGGCTGCAGAAGGCCTACCAGGAGTACCTCACCGGCTCGACCGAGACCAGCGTGATCACGCTGGACGTCAGGACGATGAAGGAGGTGGCCGAGCTGAAGAAGTGGTCCGGACGGCCCACCTCGCCGGTGCGGACCACCCTCGACCGCGGCGTCCAGAAGACGGCCGACGACGCGTTGTTCGGCGCCACGCCCGGGATGCTCGTCGCGGTGCAGGCCTCCACCGGCGAGGTGCGGGCCGTCGGCGCGACCAAGGAGTACAACCAGAAGGAGGACGCCCTGGCCGGGCGGTTCCACCCCGGCTCGGCGTTCTCGCTCATGGCCGTGGAGGGGCTGATCAAGGCGGGGACGAGCTTCAAGCAGAAGCTCGCCTGCCCCGGGGAGCGGAGCGTCGGCGGCGCCCGCTTCCGCCAGTCCGGGCCGCCCGCCCCGAGCACGCCCACCGTCCAGGGGGCGTTCGCCACCGGCTGCGTGACGGCGCTGGCCTCGCTGGCCCGCAAGGTGGACGGCGCCGAGCTGGAGGCCGGCGCGAAGAGGTTCGGCCTCGGCACGCGCTGGAACCTGCCGCTTTCGACCTTCAGCGGCTCGATACGGCCGCTGAAGGGCGACGCGGCCACGGCACGGGCCATCGTGGGTCAGAACGTGCTGGTCAGCCCGCTGACCATGGCCCTGGTGGCGGGGGCGGTCGCCTCGCCCACGGGCACCTGGCACCCGCCCGTCCTGGTCACCGACCCCAAGGAGCCCGACCCCTCGGCCGAGACCAGGCCGGCGCAGCCGCCCGCGCCGATCAAGCTCGACGACAGGACGGTCGCCACCCTCAAGACGCTCATGCGGGCCGGGGTGACCTCGGGTTCGGCCCGCGCCGCCGCGGCTCCGGGCGACCCGGTGTACGGCGTCACCGCCACCGCCATCCGCGGCCGCAAGCCCCTGTCGTGGTTCGTCGGCTGGCAGGGGGACACGGCCGTGGCGGTGCTGATGGAGAGCTCCGACCCCGCCGCGGGGGCCACCGTCGCCGGGCGGTTCTTCCGGGGGCTGCGCGCGGGCCTGTGACCCGCCGCACGCGGGAGCCGGCCGTGTCACCGGCCTCGCACGCATTCCCGGCGACAATCTCGCCGCCCCGAGCAACCATCGGGCGCCCGCGCTGCGTCCTTCCAGGTGACCGGGCACCGCCTGGGGGGTTGCGGGCCCGGTCACTGTGATGGGACCGGGGCCTCGTCTCGGGGAGGCCCCGTCGGCCCGGACCGGCTCGACCCTGCCGGTCGATCCCGGGGGCGCGCGGCGCGACGCCCGCGCCCCCAGGATTTTTGGATCTTCCCGCCCGGAAGGGCTCCCGGGCGGGAATCAGGTTGGCATCGACGGTGTTGTTACGGGTATCTTCGGATAGCCCGCCCTTCGGGGCCGGGTTGACAACTCAACAGGGGGGTGACTGGTTTCGACTTTGGCTTTGCATCTCAGGGGAAGCGGGTCGAGGACTGCGGACATAACCTCGTTAACACTGTGACCGCGACCAACAAGTGCCAATAAGACGCACTCCGAGGTCAGCCAGGGCAACCTGGCCCTCGCCGCCTAAGCAGCGAGTGACCTCTGCCGGCCCGGGAGCGCCTCCGGCCCGGATCCGGCATCGCTAGGAGGCTCAACCGATCGACCCGGCCACGGGGGAGATCGGGAAATCTAACAGTGGCTGAGCCCGTCGGCGACTTGCCTGCGTGATCGCCGGGGCTGAGAAAAGCACAGCGGGCTGCACCCGGAGAAGCCCTGTTTTGGAGCTGAAGGACGCGGGTTCGATTCCCGCCACCTCCACCACCCCGTGAAGAAGCCCGCCGGGGCGAGTAGCACTCGCCCCGGCGGGCTTCTTCGCATCCGTCCGCCCCTCAGACGGGACGGATGAGACCTCGGCTCGGCTTCGCATCCGTCCGCCCCCTCGGGCGGGACGGATGCGATCTCGGCGACGTCCACACCGCGGGCCCGCGGGATCTCCCCGGTCCGTTCCTTCGGGTGCGGCCTTCCCGACTTTCCCGGCCGTCCGGCGAACCGTGCGGTGCGCAGGGCAGGGCCGGACGTGAGAGCAGCGCGTGAGAATCGTGCTGGAAAGCTACGCTAAGCCCGATGAATCCTTCGGAACGGGGCATATCGGCCGAGCAGCCCGCCATCGGCGGGTACCTGCTCCGGCGGGTGCTCGGGCGCGGCGGCATGGGCACCGTCCACCTGGCGACCTCCCCGACCGGGGCGCTGGCCGCGGTGAAGGTGATCAACCCGGAGCTGGCCCGCGACCCGGATTTCCGCAGGCGCTTCCGGCGCGAGGTCGACGCGGCCCGCCGGGTGGCCCGGTTCTGCACGGCTCCGGTGCTGGACGCGGGCGTCGAGGGGGACGTCGCCTACCTCGTCACCGAGTACGTCAAGGGACCCGACCTGGCGCGGGCCGTACGGGAGCGGGGGCCGATGACCGGCTCCGACCTGGAGGCGCTGGCGGTCGGGGTCGCGGTGGCGCTGAACGCGATCCACGGGGCCGGAGTGATCCACCGGGATCTCAAGCCGTCGAACGTGCTGCTCTCCCCGATGGGACCGCGCGTGATCGACTTCGGGATCGCGAAGCTGGTGGACGGCGAGAACCTGACCAGCCAGGTGATCCTGGGAACCCCGGCGTTCATGGCTCCCGAGCAGGTGCGCGGAGAGGAACTCACCCCCGCGGCCGACGTCTACGCGTGGGGCGGCGTCATCGTCTTCGCGGGGACCGGGCGGCTGCCGTTCGGCGGCGGGGCCCCGGCGGAGGTCCTCTACCGGATCGTCAACGAAGGCCCCCGGCTCGACGGCCTGGACGAGCGGATGCGCGGTGTCGTCGAGCGGGCCATGGCCAAGGACCCCGCCAGGCGGCCGAGTGCCCGGGAACTGCTCGCCGAACTGGTCGGCGGGCCGGAGCTCACCCCGGACACGGCCACCCGGGTCGTCGAGCGCACCTGGACCGGCGGCGTCACGGGGACCGGTCCCGGCCCCCGGTACGGCACGGCCCCCGCCCCCGGGTCCGTCCCCGCCCCCGGGTCCGCCCTCGCCCCCGGGTCCGCCCCCGGGCCCGGGGCGGCCCTTGACCGCGGGTTCGCGTCCGAGCCGCCGCCCGGTCACGCGCCCGGCGCGGTGGCCGGCCCTCCGTCCGCCTCCGGTACGGCGGACGCCCGCGCCCCGCGGCCGGCGCCCGCCACGAGCGGGTGGGGCGGCCCACCGGCGTCCCCTGCCTCGCCCGGCACGGCCGGTACCGCGCCTGACACGGCCGGGCGGGACGAGCCCCGGGCCGCCGGGCGCGGACGGCGGATCCGGCCGGCGGCCCGTCTGGCCGCCGCGGCGGTGGCGGTGACGGTGGTGGCCGGCGGGGCGGTGTGGTGGGCGACGACCCGGCCGGGCGGGCAGTGGTCGTTCCAGGCCGGCTTCGGCGACGCCCGGCACCCCTGGTCGGAGGGGACCACCGACGCCGGAAGCGCGCGGGTGACCGATGGCGCCTACCTCCTGTCGGTGAACCCGGGGTGGCGGCTGTGGAAGTCGGCGCCCGTGCCGGACGAGCCCGAGACGGGAACGGTCGTCACCGGTTCGGCCAGGCTGACGGACGGAACCGGCGAGTTCGGCGTCTGGTGCCGGGGCGGCGCGGGAGGCGGCGACCGCTACGAGTTCGCGGTCGGCTCCGCGGGAACGGTGTCGATCACCAAGCGGCGGGCGGGCCGCCCGCCCGCCGTCCTCTACGGTCCCGTCAAGAACGCGGAGGTCAGGGCGTCGGCGGACAATCGCGTCGTCGCCGAGTGCCGTCCCGACGGGCGGAGGATCGCGCTGCGCATGTGGGTCAACGAGGGCTTCGCCGGTGAGGCCGTCGACAGTGATCCGTACGGTCCCGGGCAGACCGGCGTGTACGCGGCGCCGTACGGTGACGCGGTGGTGCGGGTCCGGTTCGCCTCGTTCGGCGCGCGCCCGGCAGGGGACTGACCCGTGCGGTTCGGCGTTCTGGGACCGCTGGAGGTCCGTGACGGCGGCCGTGACCTGACGCCGGGCCCGGCCAAGCACCGGGCGGTCCTGGCGGCGCTGCTGCTGAACGCCGGGCGCGTCGTCACGCTCGACCGCCTGGCCGCCGCGGTGTGGGACGAGGGACCACCGGCCTCGGCGGAGGCGGTCCTGCGGGTCTACGTGAGCGCGCTGCGCCGGTCGCTGGGCGCCGCGACGATCCGGACGGCCCCCGGCGGCTACCTGGCCGACGTCGATCCCGTCCAGGTGGACGCGCACCTGTTCGGCCGCCTGGTGGAGCGGGCCCGCCGGGCGCGCGACGCGGGAGCCGCAGCCGAGGCCGCCGAGGGGCTGCGTGAGGCCCTGCGGCTGTGGCGCGGACCGGCGCTGGCCGGCGTCGACTCGGCCGAGCTGTGGCGGACGCAGGCCGTACGCCTCGAGGAGGCGCGTCTCGCCGCCACCGAGGAGCGGATCGACCTCGACCTGGCGCTCGGCCGCCACGGGGAGGTCGTCGGCGAGCTTCGCGCGCTCGTCGCCGCCTACCCGCTCAGGGAGCGGTCCTGGGCACAGCTGATCCTCGCGCTGGCCCGGGCGGGCAGGCGGTCGGAGGCGCTCGCCGCCTACCAGGACGCCCGCCGCGTTCTGGTGGACGAGCTGGGACTGGAGCCCGGGGCGGAGCTGCGCGCGGCCCACGACAGCGTGCTGGCCGGGCCGGAGCCGCACGCGGCCCGCGTGCCGGCCGGGCCGTACGGCGCGCACACCGCGCACGTCGCCGGGGGAACCGCCGGGGGACACGGCTCGCCGCGGGGGCACGGGCCGGGCGGCGGAGGTCCCGTCCCGCAGGAGACGCCGCCCGACATCGCGGACTTCACCGGCCGCGCGGCGGTGATGGACTGGATCGCCCGTGAGGCCCCCGACACGGACGGCGCCCCGGTTCACCTGGTGCTGCACGGTCCGGCCGGGGCGGGGAAGACCGCCGTGGCGGTCCACGCCGCCACGGTGCTGGGCGGGGACTTCCCCGACGGGCGCCTGCACGCCGCGCTGAGGGCCGGGGGAGACCGCCCGGCGGCTCCGGGCGCCGTGCTGGAGGACCTGCTGCGCTCGCTGGGCTGCCCCGAAGGCGCGGTCCCGGCGGGCATCGAGGATCGGGTGCGGCTCTACCGCAGCATGGTGTCCGGCCGGAGGCTGCTGGTGGTGCTGGACGACGCGGTCGGTGAGGCGCAGGTCAGACCGCTGCTTCCGACGGGACGCGGCTGCCTGACGCTGGTGACCAGCAGGTCGCCGCTGTACGGGCTGGAGGCGTCCCGCGCCTTCGAGCTGGAGGTCCTCGACGAGGCGGAGGCGACGGCGATGCTGGCCGGGGTGGTCGGCGCGTCACGCGTCCGGGCCGAGCCGGAGGCCGCGCGGCGGATCGCCGTGTCGTGCGGCGGGCTGCCCCTGGCGCTGCGGATCGCGGGCTCCAGGCTGGCGCGGCGTCCCGGCTGGACGCTGGCGCACCTGGCCGGGCGGCTGGAGGATGAGCGGGGGCGGCTGGACGAGCTGACCGCGGGCGACCTGGCCGTGCGGAGCAGCCTCGCCCTGGGCTACCGCGACCTGGCCGAGGAGGAGCGGCGTCTGCTGCGCCGCCTCGGGGCGCTGTCGGCGCCGGACGTCGCGCCGTGGGCGGCCGCGGCGGTCTTCGGGGCCGTGCGGGTGGACCGGGAACTGGAGGAGCTGACCCGCGCGGGGTTGCTGCAGGCGCGGGGGCTGGACGACGCGGGGCAGGAACGCTACGGCCGCCACGACCTCACCCGTCTCTACGCCGCCGAACGCCTCGCCGAGGAGGAGGGGACGGCGGAGCGGGTGCTCGCCGTACTCGCCCGGGAGGTCCTGGACCGGGTCCGGCGGGCCCGCGCGCTGCTGCTGCCGGCCGAGCCGGGCACCGGCCGGACGCTGGCCCGCACGACGGAGCGGGGGCTCGCCCCCGAGACCGTCCACCTGCGCGAGCCGGTCCGGTGGCTCGCCGCCGAACGCGGGTTCCTGGTCGCGGCCGTCGCGGACTTCCACCGGGCGGGACTGGACGAGGCGGCCTGGCGGCTGGCCTTCTACCTGACGCCGTTCTTCGAGTTGCGCGCGCATCGGGAGGATTGGCACGCGACGAACCGGATCGGTCTCGCGGCCGCCCGGCGGGCGGGCCACCGCCACGGCGAGGCGCTGCTGCGCCGGGCGCTGGCCGACCTGCACCGGGCCGAGGGGCGGCTGGACGACGCCGCGCGGGAGCTCGGGGAGTCGCTGTCGTGTTTCCGCGAGCTGGGCGACGGGCCGGAGGCGGCACGCGCCCGGTACCGGCTCGGTCTGGTCCTTCTCGCGCGGGGGGAACCGGTGGAGGCGGAACGGTGCCTGTCGGAGTGCCTGGCGGAGTTCGAGGCGGCCGGCGACGCGCGCGGCCGGGCGGACGCGCTGCGCGCGCTGGGCTCCGTACGGCGGGCCGAGCCCCTGCTGGCGGCCGCTCTCGACGCCTACCGTGAGCTGGGCGACCCCCGGGGTGAGGCGGCGGCGCTGCGCGACCTGGCCCGGACGCACCTGGAGGGGCGGCGCGTGGCCGCGGCGCGCGACCGCGTCGAGCGCGCCCTGCGGATCGACCGGAGGCTGGGCGACCGGTTGCCGGAGGCGGCGGGCCTGCTGCTGCTGGCGCGGGTGGCGCGCGCGGAGGGGCTGCCGGAGCCGGCGCGCGCGGCGGCGGGGGAGGCTTCGTCGATCTTCAGGGAGTACGGTGACCGCCGGGGCGCGGCCCGCGCGGCCCTCGTCCTCGCGGGGGCGCACCTCGACCTCGACGAGGTGGATGAGGCGTTCGCGATCGTCTCCGCCGCCATGGAGGAGCTCGGCGTCCTCGGTGACCGGCAGGGCCTGGGCGAGGCCCGGGAGCTCGCGGGTGAGGCGCGCCGACGGCGCGGCCTGCGGCTGTAGCGGACCGGTTATAGGGGACTATACGGATCCTTAAGGTCGTCTCGGTAGGTTCGGGACCGACACCGACCCCGACGAACAGAGGTGACCCAGGATGCGAAGGAAGATCGCCGTCGCGGTGGCCGTACCCGGACTCGCGCTGGCCCTGACGGCGTGCGGCGCGCTCGACGGCCTGCAGCCGGGCGGCGGCGGTCAGGAGCGCCAGGCCCGGTCCGCGCAGGCGGAGGCGGCGGAGACGGGCGGCGAGGCGTCGCGGGACGGCGGGACCGAGACGGCGGAGCCGGGCGACCAGGCTTCGCCGGACACGCGGGCCAGCGCCCCCGTCCAGCAGGGAACGGTGATCGCCACTCGCGCCGCCAAGGCCGAGGGCACCGAGCTGACCGCGGACATCACGGGACTCAAGCGGCAGGGCCGGCTGATCACACTGAGCTGGACCATCACCAACACCGGTGACACCGACTGGAGCATGAGCAGCAGCATGGGGGACACACCCGCCTATCTCGGCCTGACGGTGGCCGGGGTGAGTCTCGTCGACCCGGCCAACGCCAAGCGCTACCGGGTGGCTCGCACGGGCGAGGGCTCCGATACGAAGTGCGTGTGCTCGGCGTACGAGAACTCGATCGACGCGGGGGAGGTCGCCACGATGTACGCGACGTACGCCGCGCCGCCGCCGGACGTGCAGAAGATCAACGTCGAGATGCCGGTCCTCGGGGTGTTCACCGATGTCCCGATCTCCTGAGCGCGCCCGCCGCGCCCTGACGGCCGCGGTGCTGACGGCGGCGCTGGCGGCAGGGCTCGCCGCCGGGACCGCGTCGCCGGTGCTGGCGGAGCCGGACCCGCCGGACGGCACCACGGCCCCGGTCGACGACATCGCCCTGCCCGTCGAGGACATCCTCGCCGAGACCGAGTCCCTGGACGGCAGCGAGAGCGAGTCGAAAACCGGTGAGACGGTCACCCTGGCGATCACCAGTGACGTGCTGTTCGCACTGGACCGCGCCTCCCTCACCTCCGGGGCGTCGGCGCGGCTGCGCGGGGTGGCGGACCGGATCGCGGCGGAGTCGGCCGGCGGGGTGGTCAAGGTCGTGGGGCACACCGACGACCAGGGGGCGGACGCCTACAACGACCGGCTGTCCCTGCGGCGGGCGCAGGCCGTGCGGCGGGCGCTGCTGCCGCTGCTGGCCGGGCGGAACGTGACCTTCCAGGCCACCGGCCGCGGCGAGCGGGAACCGAAGGCGCCCAACGTCGTCGACGGCAGGCCGTCCGAGGAGAACCGGGCCAGGAACCGCCGCGTCGAGCTCGTCTTCACCGCCGGCTGACCCCGGCACCCGCCCCGTGCCGTTCGCCGGGGGGGCGCCGCTCCCGCCGGGTGCCCGAGGGCCGGGTCAGCCGGCGCCGGGGAGTTCGCTCAGGGTCACGGTGACGGCGGTGGTGGAGCCGTCCGTGCGGCGCAGCTCCACCCGGGCCCGGTCGCCGGGGTCGAGGCCGGCGAGGACCTCCGAGAGCGCCTGCGTCGTCGGGGTGGCGGTGCCGTTGATGGAGACGATCAGGTCGCCCGTCCTGATCCCCGCCCGCGCGGCGCTGCCGCCGGGGTCGACCCGTACGACGCCGGTTCCCGCCGGCAGGCCGTCGGAGCCGATCACGGTCTGCACGGTGACGCCGAGGGCGGCCCGGCGGGTGTTGACGACCTTGCCCTTCTCGATGATCTGCCGGGTGATGTCCACGGCGGTGTCGGAGGGGATCGCGAAGCCGATGCCGGCCGCCTGGCCGCCCCCCAGCTCGGGGTTGACGGCGGTGAGGGTGGGGATGCCGATGACCCTCCCCGAGAGGTCGACCAGGGCGCCGCCGCTGTTGCCCGGGTTGATCGCCGCCGACGTCTGGACGGCGTTGGTGATCGTCGCGGCGGGGCCCTCGCCGTCGGCGGGTTCGGTGACCGTACGGCCCAGCGCGGAGACGATCCCGTCGGTGACGCTGCCGGACAGGCCCAGCGGGTTGCCCATGGCGAGGACGAACTGGCCGACCCGCAGACGGCTGGAGTCGCCGAACGCGGCGGGCCGCAGCCCCCTGGGGTCGTCCACCTTGATCACGGCCAGGTCGCCCAGCTCGAAGGAGCTGACCAGCCTGGCCGCCCGGGGCGGGCCGCCGCTGGCGAGCGTCACCTGGAAGCGCCTGGCCCGGCCGACCACGTGGGCGTTGGTCACGATGTGCCCGGCGGTGTCGTAGACGACCCCGGAGCCGAGACCCTCCCTCGTGGTGATCTGCACGATCGACGGCAGCACCGCGGTGATGACCTGCTCGTAGGCCGCCTGGAGGGACTGCGGCGAGACCGGCGTCCCGGGGCCGGCGGGCGTGCCGGTCGGGGAGGCGGGGAGCCCGCCGGCCGTGGCGGTCGGCGGGCTCCCCGGCGGTCCGCCGGCCGAGCCGGAGACCGAGTCGGAGACCGAGCCGCTCAGCCCCGTCCCGCCGGTCCCGCCGCAGCCCGCGAGCGCCACGGCGACGGCGATGGTGACGGCCGCCGGCAGCGCGGCCCGCGATGTCGATCTCCCCATGTGGGGATATCTTCCCGGACACCGGCGGCGGTACCCTGCCGAGGTTTTGATCGGGTCCGGGTTCATCGTTCGGGGTCCGGTGACGTAGCCTGACGACCATGGCGGACGTTGACGGTGACTCCTCCGGGCGTTCTCACGAGAGATACATCCCGTCGTACGAGGCGCCCACGGCGCCCATGCCCGCGGTCCAGGCCGAGGACGGCACCATGATCGGCACCCGGGTGCCCCGCCGGTTCCCCATCGGGGACGGCGAGGAGACCCTGCTGGTCCCGAGGATCGACCCGGATGGATCGTTCCCCGCGCCGGAGCGGCCGTCGCCCGCGGGCGACCGTTCAGGACGGACGGAGCCGCCGGTGCCGCAGGTGCCGCCATCGCCGTCCGGGGGCTCGCCCACCGGGCCGGCGCGGCGCGGCGGGCTGTCGCTGCGGGCCGTCTACAGCATCGTCGCCGCGCTCCTCACCGCCGCCGCGGTCGTCCTGGTCTTCGTCCTGTTCTCCGGGGACGAGCCGCCGGAGCGGAGCGCGCAGCCCCGCCAGGAGGGCGCCGCCGCGCCCGGCGCGAAGGCCGTCCCCACGATCACGCTGCCCGGCAGGCCCAAGATGAAGGCCCTGGCGACGCTGCCCGGCACGCCCAGCGGGGTGGTCGGCTCGGTGACCGACACCATGGCCGACATCACCTACGCCAAGCTCGGCAGTCCCTGGAAGACCGCGGCCGTGCCGTCCTTCTCGGTCGGCCAGCAGGTCGGCGCGGCGCGGCTGCCGCGCACGGTCGTCGGCTCCGGGATGCTCCCCGGTGCGACCCCGGCCACCGCCCCGAAGACCTACACCGCCCTGCGGACGGCGGCGATGCAGGCGGTGAAGTGGACGGCCGCCAACCACCACCCGCCGGGCGGGAAGATCACTTGGACGGCCTCGCAGAAGGCGGCCGGCGGCAGGGGCTGGACGCTCGGATACCGCGTGACCTACGTGCTGGACGGCAGGAAGCACATCTCTCAGGCGGCGGTCACCGTGCTCGACGTCGGCCGCCGCAAGCCCGCCATGCTCTTCGTGACCGTGCCCGACTCGCGCAAGCAGCTCTGGGCGGACATCGCCCCCCTGATGGCCAGTGCCCGGCCGTTGTGATGGAAGCAACTTCTAGAATATGGTTCTGTCAGAGAACCGTATCTGGAGGCTGTCATGGCGATCGGACTGAGTGAGGAGCACGAGGCGCTCCGCGAGTCGGTGACCGGCTGGGCCGAGCGGAACATCCGCCCCGAGGTCGTGCGCACCGCCGTCGCGGCCGGGGACGGGGAGCGCCCCGCCTTCTGGCCCGCCCTCGCCGGTCAGGGTCTTCTCGGTCTGCACCTCCCCGAGGAGTACGGCGGCAGCGGCTACGGCCTGCTGGAGGCCGCCGTCGCCGTCGAGGCCCTCGGTGAGAAGGCGGCCCCCGGCCCTTACGTCCCCACCGTCCTCGCCGCCGCCGCGATCCTGGCCTCCGACGGCAAGGCCCGCGCCGAACTGCTGCCCGGCCTCGCCGACGGCACGCTGACCGGCGCGGTCGCGCTCGGCGGGTCCCTCACCGGCACCCGTGACGACGCCGGGGCGCTCACCGTCACCGGCGCCGCCGCGACGGTCCTGGGCGGCGCGCTCGCCGACGTCCTGGTGCTCCCCGTGGACACCGGCCGGGACGAGGCGGAATGGGTCGTGCTGGACGCCTCCGCGGTGACCGTGACGCCGGTCGCGTCCCTCGACCTCACCCGCGGCGTGGCCAGGGCCGAGCTGGACGCGGTGACCGTGCCTGCCGGGCGGGTGCTGGACGGCCTCACCGGCGCCGCGGTCCGCGACCTCGCGGCGATCCTCCTCGGCGCGGAGGCCGCGGGCGTCGCGGCGTGGTGCGTGCGCGCCGCCGCCGAGTACGCCAAGGTGCGCGTGCAGTTCGGCCGCCCGATCGGCCAGTTCCAGGGCGTCAAGCACAAGGCCGCCCGGATGCTCGTCGCGCTGGAGCAGGCCCGCGCCACGGTCTGGGACGCCACCCGCGCCGCGGCCGAGGCCGCCGGGGAGGGGGACGGCGCCGCCGCGGTGGCCGCCTACACCGCCGCGATCGCCGGGGTCGTCGCGCCCGACGCCGCCGTGCAGTGCGCCAAGGACGCCATCCAGATCTTCGGCGGCATCGGCTACACCTTCGAGCACGACGCCCACCTCTACTACCGCCGCGCGCTGACCCTGCGCGCGCTGCTCGGCCCCTCGGCCGAGTGGGCCGAACGGGTCGCCGGGCTCGCGCTCTCCGGCGTGAGCCGGGAGATGGAGATCGAGCTGCCGGAGGAGTCGGCGGCGCTGCGCGAGGAGATCCGCGCCGAGATCGCCCGGATCGCAGCGCTGGAGGGCAAGGAGCAGAAGCGGGCCCTGGCCGGAGCCGGGTTCGTCATGCCGCACCTTCCCCGCCCCTGGGGCCGCGACTCCAAGCCGCTGGAGCAGGTGCTGATCCTCCAGGAGCTCAAGGCCGCCCGCGTCCGGACGCCTCAGATGATCATCGGCGCCTGGGTGGTGCCGTCGATCGTCGCGTACGGCACGCCCGAGCAGCAGGAGCGCTTCCTGCCGCCCACGCTGAGCGGCGAGATGATCTGGTGCCAGCTCTTCTCCGAGCCGGGCGCCGGTTCCGACCTCGCCTCACTGCAGATGAAGGCCGAGAAGACCGAGGGCGGCTGGCGGCTCAACGGCCAGAAGATCTGGACCTCCGTGGCCCACGTCGCCGAGTGGGGCATCTGCATCGCCCGCAACTCCTCCGAGGGGTCGAAGCACGAGGGCATCACCTACTTCATCGTCGACATGAAGGCCCCGGGCGTCACCGTCCGGCCGCTGACCGAGATGACCGGCGAGAACCTGTTCAACGAGGTCTTCCTGGACGACGTCTTCGTCCCGGACGAGCTGGTCGTCGGCGAGGTCGGCCAGGGCTGGAAGGTCGCCCGCAACACGCTGTCCAACGAGCGGGTCTCGCTGTCGGCGGGCTCCGGCGGCACCGGGGCGTCCGTCCCCGACCTGATCGGCCTGGCCGGGCGGCTCGGCCGCGAGCTGACCCCCGCCGAGCGCCAGGAGGTGGCCCGGGTCGTCTGCGAGGGCCACTCGATCAGCGCCCTCGGCATGCGGGTGACGCTGAAGCAGCTCACCGGCGCGGAGCCGGGCGCCGACGCCTCGGTGCGCAAGCTGCTGTCCACCTCGCACGCCCAGCACGTCTCGGAGTGCGCGGTCGGCCTGCTCGGCGCGGCCGCGGTGGTCGCGGCCGACATGAAGCTCGGCGACGCCGGCTACTGGAACCGCGCCGTGCTCGCCACCCGGGCGATGACGATCTACGGCGGCACCACCGAGGTGCAGCTCAACATCATCGGCGAGCGCATGCTCGGCCTGCCGCGCGACCCGGAGCCGGGCCGGTAGTCCGTGGCGGCGCCTCCGGAGCCCGGCGCGGCCGTCCCGCCGGGACCGGCCGCAGACGGAGCCGCTTCGAAGGGGATCGTCCATTGTGGGTGACCGGTTAGGGTCGGTCCTTGTGTGGAGCAGGCTCGCCGGGAGGGCGGCAAGGTCCGCCCCCGCCCTGCTGGGACTGGCGCTGGGGGTGCTGGCCCTCGGCCCCGCGCTGGGCCCGGGGTTCGTGCTCCGCTATGACATGGTCTTCGTGCCGGACCCGCCCCTGACGGCGGCGGGGGAGGGCTTCCCCCGGGCGGTGCCCAGCGACCTGGTGGTCGCGCTGCTCGCGCAGGCCGTGCCCGCCCAGGTGGTGCAGAAGGCCGCGCTGCTCGGCGTCTTCGTGCTAGCGGCCTCGGGCGCGGCGGCGCTGGTGCCCTCGCGGCGTCTCGGCCCGCGTCTGGCGGCGGCGGCCTTCTACGCCTGGAACGCCTACCTCGCGCAGCGGTTGCTGCTGGGCCAGTGGGCGCTGCTGCTCGGGGTGGCCGGGCTGCCCTGGGCGGTGCGCGCCGCCGCTCGCGGCCCGGTACGGCTGGCGGTCGCGTTGCTGCCGGCCGCGGTGGGCGGGTTCCAGGCGATGCTGGTCTCGGTGCTGGCGGTGCTCCCGGTGGCCGCGACCGCGCGACCCGGGGCCGCGTTCCGCCGGGCGGGTACGGCCGCGGCGGTCGTCGTCCTGCTCAGCCTGCCGTGGCTGGTGCCGGCCCTGGGCAGCCGCGCGGTGACGGACCCGGCGGGGGTGCGGGCGTTCGCGGCCCGCGCCGACGGCCCCTTCGGGACGGTCGGCAGCCTGCTCGGGCTCGGCGGGATCTGGAACTCGGACGCCGGCGTGCCGGGGCAGGGCACCTGGTGGTCGGCGGGCGTGCGGCTGGCGCTGGCGGCAGTCGCGGTCTGGGGATACGCGTTCACGCGCGCCGGGCGGGCGGCGCCGTACCGGACGGGACTGGCGACGGCGGCGGCGGCCGGGCTGGGCGTCGCCCTGGCGGGCGCCTTCGCGCCGGGGGTGCTGGGCGGCCTGGTCGGCTGGTGGCCGGGGTTCGGGCCGCTGCGGGACGGTCAGCTCTACCTCGCCCCGTTCGTGTTGTTGCAGGCGGTGGGCCTGGCGTGCGCGGTGGAGCGCTGGAGCTCGCGCGCGGTGGAGGCGGGGACCGGCCGCGACTTCGAGGCGCCGCGCTCGCGCTGGAGCTCGCGCGCGGTGGCCGCGGTCGCGGTGGCGGTCCCCGTGCTGGTGCTGCCCACGTTCGCGATGGGGGCGTTCGGCAGGCTGGCCGCGGTGGACTACCCGGACGAGTGGCGGCGGGTCCAGGCGATCGTGAACTCCGATCCGGCGCCCGGGGCGCTGCTGTCGCTGCCGTGGGGCGCGCACCGGGCGTTCGGGTGGAACGGCCACCGGGTGATCCTCGACCCGGCGACCAAGATGTTCCGGCGCAGGGTGCTGTGGAACGACGCGCTGCTGGTGGGGCTGCCCGGCGGCGGGCGGCTGCGGGTGGCGCCCGAGGACCCGGCGACGGCGGGGGTGGACGCGGCGCTGCGTGCCGGACCGGGGGCGCGGGAGGCGGCGCTGGCGCGGCTGGGGGTCCGCTACGTCCTCACCCGGGCGGGCGACGACACGTTCCGTGACGCGGTGACCGTGTTCACCGGCCCGGAGATCCGGCTCCTGCGGCTTGACCAGGGCCTCTGAACAGCTTGATCGACGCTCTTGGGCGGGGTGTATCCCCAGCTCGGAGGAGTACCCAACGGTAACTTTCTTTGTCACGTTTTAACCAAAACCATGGCTTATGCGCGAATCACGTTCTAGTCTCGGCACACTGTCCGTCGCTGAAGGGAGCCCAGTGATGCGAGTGCTCTTGGCGCTGGCCATCGGAGCGATCCTCGCGGTCGGCGCCTCCGTGGCAGTCGTGAACGTGGGCTCGCCGACCCCGGAGCCGCCGAACCGGCCCCTGTACAACTACGGCACCAGGTGACCTGAGGCCGCGCGGCGGCCGGCGGGGCACCGTCCCCGGCCGGGCCGCGGAGATCATCCACCGGCACGGAGCGCGGTTTCACCATGCCCTGGAACGGGCGCGCCGCCCCGGACCGAGGTGGCGTGGGCGGCGGCGCCGTACCCGGACCGGATCGGCCCGGATGGGGCGTCCGGCGGCGCCCGCACGGACGCGGGGGACAGGAGAGGCCGCGGAGGACCGCGGACCGAAGGAGCAAGGAGGCAGCGTGGCCCTTTTCGGCCGGAGCGCGAGCGCGGGGCCGCGCCCGCCCGCCCCGTCGCGGCCCGTCCTCAGCGTGGAGACCGAGGGGACGCCCGAGGCGCCGCTGCGCGGCGTCCGGGTGGCGGTGCTGAACTTCCGCGAACCGCAGCAGTCGGTGGCGGGCGGCGCAGAGGAATACGCCTGGCAGGTCAGCCGCTACCTGACCGGCCAGGGCGCGAAGGTGTGGTTCGCCACCGCCCGCGAGCCCGGTCAGCCCGCCGCCGAGCGGCGCGACGGCGTCGAGCTGCGCAGGATGGGCAACCGCTACCTCGTCTACCTGCTCGTGCCGCTCTGGCTGCTGCTGCGCCGCCGCCGGTTCGACGTCGTCATCGACTCGATGAACGGCATCCCCTTCTTCTCCCCCCTGGTGGTGCGCCGCCGCACCGCGGTGATCTGCCTGGTCCACCACGTGCACGACCGGCAGTTCCACGCCTTCTTCCCGCCCTGGCTGGCCAGGATCGGCTGCCTCGTCGAGGGGCCGGTGGCGCGGCTGCTCTACCGCCGCCGCACCACGATCACCGTCTCGGAGTCGTCCCGGGAGGACCTGAGGGCGCGGCTGCGCTGGAAGGCGCCGATCCACGTCGTGCCCAACGGCAGCCCGGCCGCCCGCCCGGTGACGATGCGGGAGCTGCCCGGCGACCCGCTCGTGGCCTACCTGGGCAGACTGGTCGGGCACAAGAGGGTCGAGCGGGTCGTCGGCCTGGCCGCCGAACTGGGCGACGCCCGCCCCGGCCTGCACGTCCATGTCGTGGGCCGGGGACCCGAGAGCGGGGAGCTCGCCCGCCGGGCCGCCGAGCTGGGCGTCGCCGACCGGGTGCACCTGCACGGTTTCCTCGCCGAGCCCGCCAAGAACGCCGTGCTCGGCGCGGCGCTGCTGAACGTGACCGCCTCGGAGTTCGAGGGGTGGGGCCTGACGGTGATCGAGGCCGCGGGCTTCGGCGTGCCGACCGTCGCCTACGACGTCGCCGGGTTGCGCGACTCGGTACGGGACGGGGTGACGGGCTGGCTGGTCCGCGACGGCGAGACGCTCGCCGAGGTGGTGGACCGGGCGATCGGGGAGCTGTCGGACCCGGCACGGCGCGCGGAGATCCAGACGGCCTGCCGGGCGTGGGCGGGCGAGTTCACCTGGGGGCGGACCGGCGCCGCCGTCACCTCCCTCATCACCGCCGAACTCCGTGAGCGCCGTGAGCGCAGTGAGCGCCCTGAGCGCCGCGCCGCCCGTACGGCCGGCCCGCTGCGCGGCGTCGCGGCCCCCGGCCTCCTCGCCCCCGGAGAGACCGACCCCGCTTGAACACGGGACCCGCCTCCGAGACCGCCGGAACCGCCGCGCCCGACGACGCCGTGGCCGGCGGTCACGGCGTACCCGCTGAAAAGACCGGAAAGACCGAGAACGCAGGGAAGACCGGGAACGCAGGGAAGGCCGGAGGACCCCGCACGGCCGGCGGCTCCGAGCCCGGCCGGCTCCGGCACGGTCTGCGCCTGCTGGCAGGCTGCCTGCTGCTCGCCGCCGTGGCGTTCAACACCTCCCCCGGCCAGGTGATCGGCGAGACCAAGCTGGACATGGCGATCAACCCGGTCGCCTTCCTGGCACGGGCGGCGCACCTGTGGGACGACGCGTTCTTCGGCCACCTGCAGAACCAGGCGCACGGCTACCTGTTCCCGATGGGCCCGTTCTACGCGCTGTTCACCGCGCTCGACATGCCCGCCTGGAACATCCAGCGGCTCTGGATGGCGCTGGTGCTGTGCGCGGCGTTCCTCGGCGTCGAGCGGGTCGCGCGGGCGATGGGGATCGGCACCCCCGCCACCCGCGTCCTCGCCGGGCTGGCCTACGCCCTCGCCCCGCACGCCGTCGCGCTGATCGGGACCAACTCCTCGGAGTTCCAGCCGAGCGCCGTGCTGCCATGGGTGCTGCTGCCCCTGGTCCACGGCACCCGGCCGGGGGCGAGCCCGCGCCGGGCCGCGGCGCTGTCGGCGCTGGCGTTCGTCCTCGCCGGCGGGATCAACGCCGTGGCCGAGCTGGCGGTCCTCGTCGTGCCGCTGCTGTACCTGCTGACCCGGCGCGGCGGCCCCCACCGGCGGCGCCTGCTCGCCTGGTGGCTCGCCTGCGTGGCCGCGGTGTCGATGTGGTGGCTGCTGCCCCTGCTGGTGATGGGCCGCTACATCTTCTCCTTCCTGCCCTTCATCGAGACCGCCGACGCCACCACCGGCGTCACCTCGCTCCTCAACACCCTGCGCGGCACGTCGAGCTGGATGTCCTTCCTGCCGATCGACGGCCAGGCGTGGCTGCCCGCGTCGTTCGAGCAGGCCACCGTACCGGTGATGATCGCGCTGACCGCCGCCGTCGCCGCGCTCGGCCTCGCCGGGATCGCCGCCCGCGCCACGCCGGAGCGGCCCTTCCTCGCGCTCAGCGTGCTCGCCGGGGTGGTGATCGTCACCGCCGGGCACGCCGACGCGCTCGCCCACCCCTGGACCGAGCAGGTGCGGGCGCTGCTCGACGGGCCGCTAGCGCCCTTCCGCAACCTGCACAAGTTCGACGCCCTCATCCGGCTCCCGCTGGCCCTGGGCCTCGCCGCGCTGCCCCTGGCCGGTCCGGTACGGCTGCGCAGGCCCGTCCTGGCGGGCGCTGCCGTACTGGCGGCCCTGGCCGCGCTGCCGGTGGCCACCGCCGGGGCGACCCCCGCCGGGGGGTTCGAGGCCCTGCCCGGCTACTGGCGGGACGCCGCGACCTGGCTGAACCGCAACACCGGCGACGGCATGGTCCTGGCCGTGCCCGGATCACGCCGCGGCGACTACCTGTGGGGCCGTCCGATGGACGAGCCCATGCAGTCGCTGCTGAACGTCCGCTGGGCGACCCACACCAACGTCCCCTGGGGCTCCCCGGGGCTGGCGCGGCTGGTCCAGGCGGTGGACGAGCGCTTCGCCACCGGCCGCGGGTCGCCGGGTCTCACCGCCTCGCTGCGCCGGATCGGCGTGAAGTACCTGCTCGTCCGTAACGACCTCGCCCGGCAGAGTCTCGGCACGGCCTGGCCCGCGCGAGTCCACGAGACCCTCGCCGAGTCCACCGGCCTGCGGCGGGTCGCCGGATTCGGCCCGGAGATCGGCCTGCGGTCCAGCCCCACGGCCGCCGGCTGGTTCGAACAGCCCTACTCGGCGCTGGAGGTCTACGCGGTGCCCGACCCGGCGCCGCTCGCCGCGACCGTGCCGCGCGACGGGACGCTCCGGGTCACCGGCGCGCCCGAGGCGGTGCTGGACCTGGCCGAGGAGGGACTGCTCTCCGGCGACCGGCCCGTCGTGGTCGGGGACGAGCCCGGGGCGCCCGCCGTGTCCGCGCGGGACACGGTGGCCACCGACACGCTGCGCCGCCGCGAGATCCTCTTCGGCGACCTGCGCCGCATCGCCACCCCCGCCATGACCGCCGGCCAGCCGCCCGAACGGGACCGGGGAGCCGACCTCACCGACCTCGCCTGGTCCGGCGCGACCGTCACGGCCACCTACACCGGCGTCCGGGACGTGCGGGCCTCCTCCGCCGAGTCGGGCATCGAGGCGGGGGAGCGCCGCGATCCGGGCCGCCAGCCGTACGCGGCGTTCGACGGCGACCCGCGCACCGGGTGGCGCTCCGACGGCTGGGACGGCGCGGTCGGGCAGTGGCTCCAGGTGCGCTTCACCGCGCCGATCGACATGCCGCAGATCACCGTCGCCTTCGAACGGTCGCCGGTGCTGCCGCAGGTGGCGGAGGTCTCCCTGGAGACCGAGGCGGGCGCCCGCCGGGTCGCGGTGAGCCCGGACACCGCCCCGCAGCTGATGCGCCCGCCCCTCGGGCGGACCTCCTGGCTGCGGATCCGGGTGACCGGGCTGGCCGCCGAGCTCGCCACGCCGACCGGCGCCCGCGTCGGCGTCACCGAGGTCGCGATCCCCGGCGTACGGCCGGGCCGGACCCTCGTCGTCCCCACCGGCGGCCCGCGCGACCCCGGGACGGTGCTGCTGACCCGCCGGGGCACGGCGAGCGCCTGCATGCGCGGATCGTCCACCTGGACCTGCGACCCCGCCACGCTGCAGATCACCGGCGAGGACGGCGACGGCTTCGACCGCTCGTTCACCGTCCGCGAGGACGGGAAACGGTCCATCAGCGGCGACGCCGTGCTGACCGACCCCGTCTCCTCCCGCCTCGTCACCACCCTGCACGGCGTCCACCCGCAGGTGACCGCCTCCTCCACGCTGACCGATCATCCGGCCGTCCTCGGCCGCGCGGCCATGGACGGCGACATCTCCACCGTCTGGTACGCCGACCCCGCCGACCGCCACCCGTCCCTGACGGTCAGGCTGGGCAGGAAACGGACGATCTCCCAGATCATGGTGCTGTTCCCCGACTCCTTCCTCGGGCAGCCGCCGGTCCAGGTCAGCGTGAGCGGCGGCGGGCAGACCACGCGGGGCTGGATCCGCGCCGACGGCCGGGTGGTCTTCCCCAAGATCACCACCGACACCCTGGAGATCGGCTTCACCGCCCCGGCGTCCCGGCCGATCGAGGTGTCGGAGGTCACCGTCCCCGGGGTGAAGCCGCTCGGCTTGATGGAGAGGACCCCGCTGCGGCTGCCCTGCGGGTACGGGCCCACCCTCTCGGTGAACGGCAAGGCGGTGCGCACCGAGGTCGTCCGGGGCACGATGGGCGACGTGCTCGGCGGACGCCCCGTCGGCTACCGCGCCTGCGGACGGGTCGAGCTGGAGCCGGGCACGGCCCGGGTGAGCGTCGCCCCGGCCGACGCCTTCCGGATCGAGTCGGTCGTGGTGCGCACCGCGGACGGCGGGACGACGGGCCGGAAGGCCGGGTCGTCTTCGGGCTCCTCGTCCGGGCCGGCTTCCACGTCCTCGAAGTCCTCGAAGGCGTCGGTGTCCACGGAGTCCACGGAGTCCTCCGGTTCCCCCGGGGCCGGTCCCGGCGGCGGCGCCGTGACGGCCGCGCCCGTGACCACGCAGGAGTGGGGACCGGCCGAGCGCCGGGTCCGCTTCTCGGTCTCCGCCCCCTCCTACCTGGTGGTCAACGAGAACCACAACGCGGGCTGGCAGGCGTACCTCGACGGCGGACGGCTGAAGCCGGTCCGGCTGGACGGCTGGCGGCAGGCCTGGGAACTGCCCGCCGGGCAGGGCGTGGTGACCATGCGCTACGAGCCCGACTCCGCCTACCGCGCGGCGCTCCTCGGCGGCGGGTGCCTGGTGCCGCTGGTGGCGGCGCTCGCGCTCGTCCGGCCGCGCCGTACCGCACCCCGCCGGGCCGGGACCGGGGCCGCCGCGGTCCGCGCGGCCTGGTTCTGGCCGCTCGCCCCGGCCGTCGGCCTGTGGACCGGCGGCGTCGCCGGCGCGGTGGCCGTCACCGCGGCGGCGGCGCTGTACGCCCTGGCGGTCAGGCGCTGGAGCGCCCGCCCCGGCGGGTCCGTGCCCGCGACGCTGCTGCGGTGGGCCCCCGCGGTCCCGCTCTGCCTCGCCGGTCTCGCGCTCGCCGCGGGCACCGCGTACGGCGGGACCGCCCTCGCCGGGGCGCTGACCGGGATCGTGCCGCAGGCGCTCTGCCTGCTGGCGCTCGCCTGGCTGCCGGTCGCGGCCCCGGAACCGGCCCCCGCCGGCCCCGCCGACCCGGCCGCCCCGGGGCCGGAACCGGCGCGACACCCCGAGCCGGTCGCGGCGGCGGTGCGCCGGTGACCGGCCCGCGGGTCCCCTGGACCGCGTTCGCGGCGGCGAGCGCCTTCTTCGTCACGCTGGCGGCGCTGCTGCGCCTGTACGTCTACCCCAGCGCCCTGGTGATGCCGCTGGAGCAGGCCAGGACGTACCGCATGACGGCGTCCGGCGCCCAGTACTTCGACACCGCGACGCTCACCTCCCACGCCGGGGTCTCGCTGCTGTCCACCACGACGGTGAGCGGGGACGCCGGCGCGGGCGGCCCGGACACGGCGGTGTGGGTGGAGTTCACCTCGCTCACCGCCGAGGGCGGCGACCGGATCGACTACCACGAGCGCCGGACCGCCTTCGACCGCAGGACGGGCCTGGCGGTCGCCTGCTGCGACGGGTACGTCGACGACGACCCCGGAGCCCGGCAGGAGGGAATCGCCTTCCGCCTGCCGTTCCGCGCCGAGCCGCGCACCTACCCGATGTACGACGTGCTGCTGCGGACGGCGGTCCCGCTCCGCTACGAGCGGCAGGAACGGGTGTTCGGCCGGCCCGCCTACCGCTACACCTACACGGCGGGCCCGATCAGGATCGAGGACGTCCCCGGGCAGCTCCCCGGAAAAGCGCTCGGGCTGCCGGAGTGGAAGGCCGTCAGCGTCTCCCGCTACGCCGAGGTGACCCGGACGATCTGGGTGGATCCGGAGAGCGGCCTGACCGTCAAGGTGCGCGAGCACCAGCGCCAGGCTCTGCGCACCCCCGACGGGGTCGAGCGCAAGGTGACCCTCCTGGCGGACCTGGACATGACGCCCGAGGACGTGGCGGACCGGGTGGCCGACGCGGGGGCCTTCGACCGCTGGGTCCTCCTCGTCCGCGACCTGCTGCCGGGGGTGTTCCTGGCGGCCGGGCTCGCGCTGGTCCCGATGGCACTCCGGCGGCGGAGCCGGGACGGGCGGCGGCCCGGTCCGGGCGGACGGGGAGCGGAAGTGAGCGGCGCGGCGGCCGGGGTGGGGCGATGACGGGGACGGGCGGCGGCCCGGTCGAGGTGGAGCTGCGACTGCCGGCCTGGGTGCGCGGCGTCCCACGGCTCCGGTACGGCCTCACGGTCGCGGCGCTGCTGCTTGTGGCCGCGAGCCTCGTGCTGAAGGGATGGCTGCTCAGCCGGTCCTACTTCACCGAGGACGACATCGTCTTCGCCGGCCGGGCCGTCACCGAGCCGTTCGGCTGGGAACACCTGCTGCGGGTGCACATCGGCCACCTGATGCCGGGCGGTCTCGCGCTGGTCCGGGCCCTCACCGCGATCTCGCCGTACGACTGGGGGCTGGTCTCGGCCGTGGTCCTCGCCCTGTCCGCGGCGGCGTCCCTGGCGCTGTACCGGCTGCTGCGCCTGCTGTTCGGGCCCCGGCCGATGATCCTCGTCCCGCTCGCGTTCTTCCTGTTCTCACCTGCGGCCTTCCAGGCGACCGCCTGGTTCGCCGCGGCGGTCAACATCCTTCCCCTGCACATCGCCATGCTCATGGCGATGTGCTCCCAGGTGCTGCTGCTCCGCACCGGCCGCCCGCGGCACGCGGTCGCCGGGCTCGCCTGGACCTGCGCCGGGCTGCTGTTCTTCGAGAAGGCGGTCCTCATCCCGCCGGTGCTGTTCCTGCTCACCGTCGTGCTCCTCGCCGGGGAGCGCGGGGTGCTCGGCGCCGCGCGCCGGCACCTGGGCCTGTGGCTCGTCCACGCGGCGGTGGCCGGCGTGTACCTCGCCGCCTACCTCGCGGCGTCCGGGCGGTCCGGCGGGCAGGGGCCCGCGCTCCCCGACTTCTACGTGACCGTGGACTACGCCGCGACGTTCTTCGGCGGCACGGTCCCGACCCTGCTGGCCGGAGGCCCGCTGACCTGGGGGCCGGTGACGTCGGCCGGCGCGCTGGCCGGTCACCGGCCCGTCGAGATCGCCGTGGCCTGGCTGGCCCTGGCCGCCGTCGTGGCCGGCACCTGCCGGGCGCGGCGCGCGGCGGTCCCCGCCTGGCTGCTGGCGGGCGGCTACCTCCTGGTCGCGGACGGCCTGCTGATCATGATCGTCCGGTCCGGGCCGTCGCGCGCCTTCGAGAGCCGCTACATCGCCGACGCCCTCCCCGTGCTCGCCGTCTGCCTGGCGCTGGCCCTGATGTCGTGGCGAGGGCGGGACACGGACGCGCAGACCGTACGGCGGGGCGCGGCGGATCCGGCGGCCTCCAGCCCGGAGGCGGTCCCGGCGGTCCCGGGGCCGAAAGCGGTCCCGGACGGGGGCGCGCGGACCCTCCCGGTGTACGCCGTACCGGCCGCGTGCGCCTACGTGGCGCTCGCCCTGGTGTCGGCGTCGGTCTTCGCGCCCACGCTCCCCGGCCGTACCGGCCGCGCCTACTTCGACGCGGCCCGCGCGGACCTCGCCGCGCTCGGCCCGGGACCCGGCGTGTACCCCGCGCTGGTGCCCGAGCGGATGCTGTTCCCCTTGCAGGCGCCGCCGGACCGGCTGACCTCCCGGGCGCTCGCCCCGCTCGCCACGGGCGCGCTGCGCGAGCGGATCACTCACCCCGGGGTCGCCTACGACGCGGTGACCTTCGACGACCGGGGGCACCTGGTGCCAGCCGCGATCCTCGGCGGCTTCGTGACCGGGAAGGACGGCGGCTGCCTCCCGTGGCGCGGCGGCGCGGTCACCGCCGATCTCGCCGTTCGCGAGGGGAACGTCGTCCGCCTGCACTACCGCGTGCCCCGCGACACGCGTGTCACCGTGGCCGTGGGGGAGCGGCGGACCGAGGTCACGCTGCGGGCGGACCGGGAGCGGGTCCATCTCGTGACGCCGCCCGCCCCGGGCCCGGTCCGCGTCACACTCCCGGACGGCTCACGCCCGGACGTTCCGCGCTCGGACGGCTCGCGTCCGGAGGGCTCGCGCCCGGACGGCGGCCCGGAGAGCGGCGTCTGCCTGCGCGCCGTGGTGGTCGGCGCGGCCGTGCCGGAGAACCCGGAAGGGGCGGTCAGTGGCGGCGCAGGATGAGCAGCAGGTTCCAGCTCACGATCTCCCGCAGCCCCGGGACGCGGATCACCGGGGTCGCCCAGCTCGGGTGGTAGCGGGGCAGGGCGTCCAGGACCGTGACGCCGGGCTGCCGCCGGGCCCAGCGCAGCGCGGCGCCGACCGAGACGGGGTAGAGGCTCTCGCCGTAGACGTTCTTGGGGCGCCTGCCGTACCGGCGGGCGTAGCGGGCGGCGGCGCGGTGGCCGCCGAGGTAGTGCCAGGGGGAGGTCTCGTGGCCGCCCCAGGGCGACAGCCAGTTGGTGAACGACAGGTACACCACGCCGCCGGGCCTGGTCACCCGTACCATCTCGGCGGCCATCCGCCACGGGTCGGGCACGTGCTCCAGCACGTTGGAGGAGAAGCAGACGTCCACCGACCCGGTGGCCAGCGGCAGGTCCAGCGCGCTGCCCAGCACCGCCCCCTCGGGTGTGGCACCCCGGCGGGCCATCATCTCGCCGGCGTCGCAGTCGACGCAGACCGGGCGGGCGCCCGCCGCACGCAGCACGTCGGTGAAGTATCCCGGGCCGCCGCCGACGTCGGCGACGAGCGCGCCGTCCAGCTCGGCGTAGGAGGCGAGCTGGGCGACCGTGTCCCGGGCCAGCATGCCGTAGAAGAAGTCGGGGTCGGTCTGCTCCTTGCGGAAGGCGCGGAGGAGCGCGACGGACCGGCCCAAAGTGGCCCGGAACGGTGCCTGCGGGGTCTCCAACGCTGCTCCTCACCCCAATTGGACAAACCAGGTGGGCCGGAGCATAACACCGCACCATCTCTGGTCCTGACAGCTCGTACGGTGTTCCACCGGAACACCGGATCGTAGGGAGACGCCTGGTGGACGCCACGAAGGACACGGGAACCGCCGAGGGCCCGCAGCACCCGGCCGGCACGGACGCCCCGGACGCCAAGGCACCCCGGAAGCCGGGAGAGGACGCCGCAGTCTTGGAGCACGCCGCCGATGCCGGTGCGCCGGACCGCCCCGAGGAGGGGACGGGCACGGAGGCGAGTCGCTCCGGGGACGGCGCGGAGGCGGAGGCGGGACCGCCGGCGGTGCGGCTCACGCTGCCCGGGTGGCTGGCGCGCCTGCGCGGCCCGGTGGCGCTGGGCGCGGCGGCCCTCATCGCGGCGTCGCTGGTGCTGCGCGTGCTGGTCCTGCGCGACTCCTACTTCGTCGAGGACGACCTGCTGTTCGTCGGCAACGCCTACGGCGAGGACTTCACGCTCGACTACCTGACCCGGGTGCACAAGGGCCACTTCATGCCGGGTGCGATCGCGCTGACCTGGGTGCTGTCCCGCGTCGCCCCCTACGACTGGGCGCTGGTGTCGGCCGTCACGCTCGCCGCGCAGGCGCTGCTCGGCGTGCTGACGCTGCGGCTGCTGCGGACCCTCTTCGGCACCCGGCCGGCGATCCTGCTGCCGCTGGCGCTGTTCCTGTTCTGCCCGCTGACCTTCCCCGCGTTCGCCTGGTGGGCCGCGGCGATCAACGCGATCCCGCTCCAGCTCGCCCTGGTGCTCGCGCTCACCGCCCAGGTGCGCTTCGCCCGCGGGGAGGGCGCCGGGTACGGCCGGCGCGCGCTGATCTGGTGCGTGGCCGGCATGGCCTTCAGCACCAAGGGCGTCTTCGCGCCCTTCCTGCTGTTCGCGCTGACCACGGCGTTCCTGCGGGACCGGGATACCGGCTGGCTCCGCTCGATGTGGCGGGAACTGCGGGCGAACCGGTGGCTCTGGGCGGCGCACGCGGCGGTGCTGGCCGCCTACACGCTCGTCTACCTCGACCGGATGGACACCGCGCCGGGCGAGGGAGCCTCGGCTCCCAAACCCGGTGTGGCGGCCGACCTGGTCTCCCTGCTGCTGGGCCGTACCTTCCCCAGCGGGGCGGTCGGCGGGCCGGTGTCCTGGACGCCGACCCCCGCGGGCGGCCTGGCCGCGCCGTCCGGCTTCGTCGTGGCGCTCTCCTGGACGGTGCTGGCGGTCACGGTGGTGGCCACGCTCGCCTACCGCCGCCGGGCGCACCGGGCATGGCTCACGCTGGCCGGGTACCTGGTGCTCGCCGACGCGATCCCGACGGTGATCGCCCGGGGCAGCTACCTGGGACTGGTGGGCGCCGAGACCCGCTACGTCGCCGACGCCGCGCTGGTCCTCGCGGTCTGCCTGGGCTGCGCGCTGCTGCCGGTGGCGGGGGAGACGGACGCCTACCGCCGTCCGCTGCCCGACCGGTCCTCGCTCGCCCTCGTCGCCGGGCTCACCGCCGGGGCCTACCTGGTGCTGTCGGTGTTCTCCGTCGAGGCGTACCGCGCGACCCTGAACGGCCAGCGTGTCCGGGCCTACCTCGACACGGCCGCCGCGGAGCTGGCCGCCGCCCCGGACACCGCGGTGATCTACCCGGCGCCGGTGCCGCCCGACATCGTGCTGCCGGTGAACGGCGAACGGCGGCTCACCGACCGCCTGCTCGCCCCGCTGGCCCGGCCGGCGCTGCGGGCGAGGATGGCCCACCCCGAACCCACCGAGGACGCCCGGGTCTTCAACCGGGACGGCAGGCTGGTGCGGATGAACGTCGCCCCCGGCTTCTTCGCCGCCCGGGGCCCGGACGAGCGGTGCATGCGGACGCTGCTGGGCGCGATGTCCTTCCCCGACGCGGTCTCCTTCGGCGGCCGGGCCACCGTGGGCGGCCTGTCCTACTCGGCGGACCGCCCCGCCTCGGTCACCGTGGAGGTCGGCGGGGAGCGCACGGTCCTGTCGCTGCGCAGGACCGTCACGGGGCTGGTCCAGTTCCCGGTGCACGGGATCGGGCGGGGGATGCGGATCGAGATGAACGACCCGGAGGCCCCGGTCTGCGTGATCGCCGTCGCCCTGGGCTCCCCGGCTCCCGAGGGCGAAAGCCCGTCCTGACTCACTCTCAAAGACCGCTGCACCCGTTGCTTTCAATAAAGGGCTTGATTTTGAAAGAAGATGGGTACGGTGGACGCATGGCCGTACATGACGAACAGGCGCGGCTCGTGGTGGAGGACCTCGCCGATCTGCTGACCCTCGCGCAGCGGCGAACCGCCGACCGGGCCCTGCACGAAGCGGTCCGCCGCATGTCCCAGCGGCATGACCTGGGACCGCGACCCTCCGCGGTACGTCTTTCCACCGCTGCTGAGCTTCTGGAGGTGACGGTTCCCACGGTCCGGTCATGGATGAGCCATGGCCTGCTGGAAGCGGTGCCCGGCGAGGGCGTCGCCCGCGTCTCGGCGACATCGCTCGCCAGGGTCCTTGTGGTGCTTCGCGAGCTCGGCGAGGACGAGTCCGGCCGCAGGCTGGCCAGGGTGATCGACGCGCTTCGTGACCGTGACCTGCTGAGCAGGGCGCAAGAGGCGCTGGCCGGGGCGACCGACTTCGTCGAGTACGGCGAGTTCGAGCTGGAGGAGTTGCTCCGTTCATGAGCCGTCGCGCGCGTCATATCGGCGAAACCCCTCGCGGCGCTCGTTTCCGGATCATTGTGGCTAAACAGGTCGACGCGACTGTTCGTGATGCCAGGACGCCGCGTCGGGTCAGGGAGGCATACGTTCATGTGCACCGTGATGCGGCCCAGCGAGGATGCTCCGCTGCCCATTATCGGTTGTCGGGTCCGGGTAACTGGCCTCGGTTCTGTGTAGTGCAGCTACCGGAAAGCTGGCGGCTGATAATGAGTTTTCCTGAGATTGACACCGCTGCCTTCGTGCTCCTGGAGCAGCACGACAACCGCACCGACCCATATGCATTCCTCGGGGATGCCTTCGGTCTGCCCGACCGGGCTGGCCACGGCGCGGGTCGTTCCCGACCCAAGCCTGCTTGCTGTGAGGACAAGGACGACCCACCTCTCGTCGAAGACGAGGAACTCATGGCGGCGATCGATCAAATCATTCAGAACCGGCGGTAACCGCACTTGGTGGCTGTTCCAGCCGTGTGACGACGTTGCATTCGCCTGAGCCGAAGGTCTCCGGTAGTCACCGCCGGCGGTTCGTCTTCTCTTCGAAAATCTCCAGGTCGAAGGCGCCGTCGGCGGCTGCCGCGCGTAGCCGCGTCAGTGCCGCCACCCGCTGTCGGTTCTCCAGCACCTCGCGTAGCGCGGCCTCGACCGTCTCCGTCTTCGAGCCGGTTCCCAGCGCCTTGGCCACCTCGGCCAGCAGATCGTCATCCAGATCGATCATGGTTCGACTCATCGCGCCTCCCCGTATGTATAGGTACGCATCACATATACATCGCGATGTGTCATCGCATCGGCTTTCGGCCTTCTCCTCGTCCGAGATGGGCCAGGCGGTAGGCGGGGCGTTCGATGAAGCGGTGGGTGAGGGCGGCCAGCGCGAGGGTGATGGCCGCGATGGGGACGAGGTTGGCGAGGAAGCCGCCGGTGAACGACGGCTGCCCGGTGAAGCCGTACCAGAGATGGATCGCCACGAACTGCCAGAGGAACACCCCGTAGGAGATCCGGCCGAGGTAGGCCATCGTCCGGTTGCCGAGCAGCAGCCGGACCGGGGAGTCGCCGGGGGGCGGCAGGGTGGCCGGGACGAGCAGGCACGCGGCGACGACCGTGTAGAGGACGATCTCGAACAGGCCCGACCAGAGGCCGTCGATGCCGAGGAAGCGGGTGCCGGTCACCGGGGAGGCCGCGAGCGCGTAGGCCAGTGCGGCGACCAGCCACCACGAGCCGGGGGAGGCGGACGCCGCCCGCCGGAACCGGCTCGCGGGGGAGTCTCCGGCGGGGTCGGCCCGGTCCCAGGCCAGCACGACGGCCAGGGCCATCCCGGCGGCGAAGAAGATCGCCGACCGGGGCGCCCAGGAGTTCAGGTAGGGGCGGTACTCCGGGTAGTAGGTCAGCAGGGTCCAGACCAGGGACACCGCCCCCAGCACGGCCAGCCCGGTCAGCAGCCGCCGGGCCCGGACGTCCGTGTCCGGGCCGCCGCGCCGGGCGAAGGCCGCGAGCCCGGCCGCCAGTAGCGGGAGGGCGACGTAGAAGGCCGCCTCCACCGACAGGCTCCACATCTGGGCGAGGCCCTTGGGGCCCAGGCCGAACCACCAGGGGTGGGTGTCGTAGTTCTGGGTGAGGGTCAGCAGCTTCAGCCAGGTCCAGCCGTCCGACAGGTGGTCGCGCGACCACAGGAGCAGGGCGACGGCGACCACCAGCCAGTAGGCGGGCAGGATCCGCAGGGCGCGCTTCCACAGGTAGGACCGCACGTGCACGGGTTCCTCCCCGCCCAGCAGCGACGCCGCGAAGGGGCGGTAGAGCAGCAGCCCGGAGAGCGCGAAGAAGATCGGCACGGCCACGTCGCCCCGGGAGAGCAGCGCGCCGCCGAAGCCGGGCGCGAGCGCGGCCCCGCTCTCGGTCGCCACGTGGAAGACGAGGACGGCGAACGCGGCGACGGCGCGCACGCCGTCGAGGGTGTCGAGCCGGCCGTCGCCGGTGAGCGTCGCGGGCCCGTCGCCGGAGGGCGGCGCCGGGCCGTCCTCGGTGAGCGTCGCCCGCCCGGTCTCGGACGGCGTCCCGGACGGCGTCGCGGGCGCGTTTTCGGCGGCCGGTATGGCGGGTTCCGGGATGTCCCCTGGGTCCGGGAGGTGCAGTTCGGGGGTAGTTTTGCGGGGGGTCGCGGGATCCGGGTCGGAGAGGGCCTCCGTGGCAGAACCTGTTTCGGTCACTTTTCCGCATCCCCACGTGACGACGGTCACTCTCGGCAACTAACATACTGGCCAGTAGCCTCGTTAATCCAGATATATCCCCCTAATTCTCCCAGGTCGGGACCCCCCAGGAGGCCAGATGCGCCGGACCGTCGGACTAGTCCTCATAGCACTGGGGGCGTTCCTCATCGTGCTGGCGCCGCTCGTGCGGTTCCAGGTCAGCCCCAAGCTGATCGCCGCCCCGGCCGACTACTACGGGATCAGCGAGCTGACCGCCCCGGGCGCACGGTACTTCAGCGCCGGGGACCTCAAGGTGATGACCGGCGACGCCGACATCACCGTGACCACGCGGGGGGACGTCTCCCAGGCCCAGGGCGACCGGGTGGTCTGGGACGAGGTCATGGCGGTCAACGACGTGACCAACGACAACCCGCTGATCTCGCTCGTCCCCCGCCGCAGCGCCTTCAACAAGTACACCGGCGAGGCCGTCGACTGCTGCGCCGCCAACATCGACAAGAAGCCGGTGAAGCTGGAGGGGCAGGTCTACCTGTTCCCCTTCGACGTGCAGAAGAAGACCTACCGGGTCTTCAACGCCACCGCCGGCAAGGCGTTCGACGCCCGCTTCGTCGGTGAGGAGAACGTCAACGGGGTGCGTGCCTACCGGTTCGAGCAGGACGTCCCGAAGACGAAGACCGAGACCCGCACCGTCCCCGCCTCGATCATGGGGGTGACGGACACGACCGGCGACATCGAGGTCGACCGGTACTACAGCGGCCGGAACACCTTCTGGGTCGAGCCCACGACCGGCTCGCCGGTGCGGCAGGAGCAGGAACGCCACGAGGTCCTCACCACCCAGGACGGCGCCCACACCATCACCGCCTTCGACGCGACGGCGAGGATGACCCCCAAGACGGTCGACGCCCTGGTGAGCAAGGCCCTGGACGGCAAGAGCCAGATCACCCTGCTCAAGGTCACCATCCCGCTGGTCCTGCTGATCGTGGGCGTCGTCATGCTGGTCGCCGGGATCCTCATGGTCATCGCCGGCCGCGGGCGGCGGGAACTGACCTGGTGAACGAGGAGACGGCCGTCGCGCGGCCGCCGGCGGACCCGCCCGCCTCCTCCAGGTTCTCGCCCGTGGCGCTGCTGCGGGCCTGCCGGCCCCGCCAGTGGCTGAAGAACGCCCTCGTCTTCGCGGCCCCCGCGGCGGCGGGGGTGCTGACCACCCCCCGGGGCCTGCTGGGCACGGCGATCGCCTTCGGCGCGTTCTGCCTGGCCGCGAGCGGCGCCTACCTGCTCAACGACGCCGCCGACGTCGAGGCCGACCGCCGCCATCCGCGCAAGCGCCGCCGTCCGATAGCGGCGGGGCTGGTCACCGTACGGCTCGCGCGGATCGTCGGGGTCGTCCTGCTGCTGCTGGGCCCGGCGCTGGCCGCGCTGACCGGTGACTGGCGGCTGCCCGCCGTCGTCGCCGGGTACCTGGCGCTGACCTTCGCCTACACCTTCTGGCTCAAGCACCAGGCCGTGGTGGACCTGGTCGCGGTCGCCGGCTGCCACGTGGTCCGCGCCCTCGCCGGCGCGGTCGCCGTGGACGTGCCGGTGACGAGCTGGTTCCTGGTGGTCGTCTCGCTCGGCTCGCTGCTGCTCGTGACGGGCAAGCGCGAGGCCGAGCTGCGCGCCTCCGGCGACTCCGCCCGGCGGGCCCTGTCGGCCTACACGCCCAGCTACCTCGCCGGGGTCCGGGCGATGTCCTCGGGCGCGATGATCGTGACCTACTGCCTGTGGGCGCTGAACGAGCGGCACCCCGGCCCCTTCCACGCGATCAGCATCGTGCCGTTCGTGCTCATCGTCCTGCGGCACAACCTGCTGGTGGACCGGGGGGTGGGCGAGGAGCCCGAGGAGCTCGTGCTGCGCGACCGGCCCCTGCTCCTCTTCACCGGACTGCTGCTCGTGCCCCTGCTCGTGGGAATCTACCTTTCATGACCTTTCTCACCGGCTGGGGCCGTACCGCGCCGACCCCGGCACGCCTGGCCCGCCCCCGCTCCACCGAGGAGGTCGCCGAGCTGGTACGGCGGGCCCCCGGCCGCGGCGTCGCCGCCCGGGGGCTCGGCCGCTCCTACGGCGACGCCGCGCAGAACGCCGGGGGGCTGGTCTGCGACTGCACCGGGCTCGACACGTGGTCCATCGACGAGGACACGGGCCTGGTCACCGCGGGCGCGGGGGTGAGCCTGCACGACCTGATGACCGCGCTGGTGCCGCGGGGCTGGTTCGTGCCGGTCACCCCGGGGACCCGGCACGTGACCGTCGGCGGCGCGCTGGCGGCCGACGTGCACGGCAAGAACCACCACGTCGACTCCTCCTTCGGCGCCCACCTGCGCTCCCTCACCCTGGTCACCGCCTCGGGCGAGACCCGCACGGTCACCCCGGACGGAAACCGTACGGCCGAAGGCGGCGGGGCGGTGCCGGACGGTGACCTGTTCTGGGCCACGGTCGGCGGGATGGGGCTCACCGGCGTGATCACCGAGGCGGTCTTCCGGTGCGTGCCGATCGAGACCTCCCGCGTCCGGGTGGACGTCGAACGGACCCGCGACCTGGACCAGACGCTGGAGACGATGGCCGCCACCGACGACCGCTACCGCTACACGGTCGCCTGGATCGACCTGCTCGCCCGCGGCGGCCGGATGGGCCGCAGCGTCCTCACCCGGGGCGACCACGCGTCCCGCGAGGAGCTGCCGCGCGGCGCCGACCCGCTGGCGTTCGGCCCTGGCCCGGTGCTCAAGGCCCCGCCCTGGGCGCCCAACGGCTTGCTGAACCCGCTGACCGTACGGGCGTTCAACGAGGCGTGGTACGCGAAGTCGCGCCCGGCGACCGGTCTCATCCAGGGCATCGCGCCCTTCTTCCACCCCCTCGACGGGGTGGACGGCTGGAACCGGGTCTACGGCTCGCGCGGGTTCGTGCAGTACCAGTTCGCCGTGCCGTTCGGGCAGGAGGCGACGCTGCGGCGGATCGTCGCCCGGCTGTCCGCCGAGGGCGTGGTGTCCTTCCTGACCGTGCTCAAGCGGTTCGGGCCGGGCACGCCGGGGATGCTGTCGTTCCCGGTCCCCGGCTGGACGCTCGCCCTGGACATCCCGGCGGGGCGGCGGGGCCTGGCCCGGTTGCTGCGCGGGTTCGACGACCAGGTGGCCGAGGCGGGCGGCCGGATCTACCTCGCCAAGGACTCCCGGGCGTCGGCCGCGACGGTGGCGGCGATGTACCCGCGGCTGGAAGAGTGGCGCGGGATCCGCGAAGAGGTGGACCCGGACGGGGTGTTCCGCTCCGACCTGGCCCGCAGACTGCTGCTGTGAGGGCCGGCGCCGTACGGGCTCACCGGTCGTCCGGGGCCGGTGGGCCCGGGTCCCGAGAGAAGGAGGCTCATTCCGTGAGGAACGCGCTGGGGTCGGTGGACACCGTGCTGCTGCTCGGCGGGCGCAGCGAGATCGGGCTGGCGATCGTCGAGCGGCTGGTCCGCGACGGCGCCCGCCGGGTCGTGCTCGCCGCCCGCGGCATCGCCGGGGGGACGCCCCCCGTCATCGGTGACGCCGAGGTGCACCTGGTCGACTTCGACGCCGCCCGCCCGGAGACGCACGGCGAGGTGATCGAGACGGCCGCGAAGCTGGTCGGCGACCTCGATGTGGTGATCCCCGCCTTCGGCGTCCTGGGCAGCCAGGCGGCCTACGACGCCGACCCGGTGGCCGCCGCCGGGGCGGTCGCGGTCAACTACGGCGGGCACGTCTCGGCCGGGCTGTCCGCCGCCCGGCGGTTGCGCGAGCAGGGGCACGGCACGCTGGTCGTCCTGTCCTCGGTGGCGGGGGTGCGGGTACGGCGGGCCAACTTCGTGTACGGCTCGGCCAAGGCGGGCCTGGACGGCTTCGCTCAGGGCCTGGGCGACGCCCTGCACGGCTCCGGGGCCCGGGTGATGGTGGTCCGGCCCGGGTTCGTCGTCGGCCGGATGACCGAGGGCATGTCCCCGGCGCCGATGTCGTCCACCCCGGGCGAGGTGGCCGACGCCGTGATCGCGGGCCTGCGCTCGGGGGCCGAGACGGTGTGGGTCCCCGGGCGGCTGCGGTGGGTGTTCGCGGTGATGCGCGTGCTGCCGCGCGCGATCTGGCGCAGAATGCCGCGCTGAAACCTGTTCCCTTCTCATCTCCTGTTCCCGCTGCGGAGGGAATTACATAGCTAGAACACGTTGCAGTCATTCGGAGCCGGTCGTACCGTGAGCGCATGCGGACACGCGTCACGGACATGCTCGGCATCGAATTCCCGATCTTCGCGTTCAGCCACTGCAGGGACGTCGTCGCCGCGGTCAGCCGCGCCGGCGGGATGGGCGTGCTCGGCGCCCTCTACTTCACCCCGGAGGAGCTGGAGGTCGAGCTCGCCTGGATCGACGAGCACGCCGGCGGCCGGCCGTACGGGGTCGACGTCGTCATGCCGGCCTCCTACGAGGGCGCCGGCCTCGACGTCGACTCGCCCGAGGACCTGGTGGCGCGGCTGCAGGGGATGATCCCCGAGGGGCACCGCCGCTTCGTCGACGGCCTGCTCGCCGCGCACGGCGTGGCCGAGCTCCCCGACTCCGAGGCGGGCGCGGGGAAGGTGCTGCTCGGCTGGACCGACGCCACCGCCCGGCCGCAGGTCGAGGTGGCGCTGCGGCACCCGATCGCCCTGCTGGCCAACGCCCTCGGGCCGCCGCCCGCCGACGTCGTCGAGGCGGCGCACGCGCGGGGGGTGCGGGTGGCGGCGCTGGCCTCCACGCCCCGGCACGCGGTCAAGCAGGTCGAGGTGGGCGTGGACATCGTCGTCGCCCAGGGCACCGAGGCGGGCGGGCACACCGGCGACATCTCCACCATGGTGCTGATACCGCAGGTCGTGGACGCCGTGGACGTGCCCGTGCTGGCCGCCGGGGGCATCGGGAACGGCCGGCAGATGGCGGCCGGCATGGCGCTCGGCGCCGAGGGGGTGTGGACCGGCTCCGTCTGGCTGGCCGTGGAGGAGGCGGACACCCCCGAGGCGGCCCGGCGGCGCATCCTCGCGGCCACCTCCCGCGACACCGTCCGCTCGCGCTCGTGGACGGGCAAGCCCGCGCGCCTGCTGCGCAACGAGTGGACCGAGGCGTGGGAGGCCGAGGGCTCGCCCGGCACGCTGCCGATGCCGCTGCAGTTCATGCTGGTCTCCGACGCCCTGCGCAGGATCGGCCGGTCCGACGCCGCGGAGCTGGCGACCTTCCCCGCGGGACAGATCATCGGGGCGATGAACCAGGTGCGGTCCGCCAAGGAGGTGGTGTTCACGATGGTCGAGGAGTACATCGAGGCCGTCGAGCGCCTGGGCCGCCTGTCGGGCGACGGGTAGGGGACCCGCGGGCGGTCAGGTGAAGCGGCGGTAGGTGATGGGCTGGTGGCCCGCCACATTGGCGACCTGCACCACCGTCCCGGTGTGCGGGGCGTGGATCATCTTGCCGTCGCCGATGTAGATGCCGCAGTGCGTGGCGGGGTTGCCGAAGGTGATCACGTCCCCGGGCTGGAGCGGGAGCGTGGCCGGCTTCCCGCTCACCCGGTAGCCCTCGGCCGTGGTGTCGCCGATCTTCACCCCGGCCTGGTTCAGGCAGTAGTACACGAGCCCGGAGCAGTCGAAGGCGCGGGGGCCGTTGGCGCCCCAGACGTACGGCTTGCCGAGGTGGGTCCGCGCGGCGGACACGATGTCGGCCCCGGTCCCCGAACCCGTCACGTACGGCAGGGCGTCCGCGGTGGCGACGCCGCCCCCGCCGCCGGGTGACCAGGGCGCGCCGCCGGCCGTGGCGCCGGGCGGGGCGCCGGGCGCCGAGGCGAGCGAGGTGGTGCGGACGGGGGTGCGGTCCGCCGGTATCCACCCGTCGACGCTGCCGTCCTTGGGCGCGAACTCCTGGCCCGCCGGGGCCGCGATCTTGCCGAACGTCGAGGAGAGGTCGCGGAGGTACCCGTCTATCTTGCCCTTGGCGGTGGAGAGCGCGGTCTCGGCCGTGGTCACGTGCCCCTCGGCGCTGGTGACGGACCGGCCGACCGCCGTGCTGATCTGCTCCTTGGTGGCGCGCGGGTTGCCGCGGTGCCAGTCGAGGAGGGCGGAGCAGACCTCGTCGATCTTGCTCTTGGCCGTGTGCACGGCGTCGGCGGCGTCGTCGAGGGCGTTGGCGCAGTCGCGGAGCGTGTCGCGCAGCTCGTTGCCCGCCTCGGGATAGGCCCGCATGTACCGCACGAACGCGTCGGCCGAGTCGCCGTGCCAGGCCCCGTAGACCTTCCGGCGGATCGCCCCGTCCAGGTCGGCGAACGGCTCGGCGCTCTTGGTGGCGGCGTCCCGCCAGCGTTTCGCGATCGCGCGGATCTCCCCGGGGTTCCCGTCCGCCTTGGCCGCCAGCGCGACCAGCCGCTCCCCGCCCAGGCTTCGCACGGCTCCCATGTCGGTCATATCGCGCGTGTGCCCTTCCCGTGGCCCGGCTCGGTCTTCCGGATGTTCCGCTCGACGTTGTCCAGGGCCCGCTCCACATCGTCGAGGCGGTTCTTCCCGGCGCGGACGTCGGCGTCCACGTGCTTCTCCACCCGGCCCGCCGTGGCGGCCAGCTCCGCGCCGCCCTTCAGCGTGCCGAAGAGGGAGGCGCCCACCTCGGCGGGGAAGCCCTCGCGGGCGTCCGTCAGCTCGCGTCCCCGCCGGTGTGCCAGCCGGCCGAGTTCGAGGAGCGCCTGGCGGCTCCACTCGATGTCCGTCGCCACGATCGGGTCCTTTCGCCGCCGCCCCGGAACCGGCCGCTCGCGGGGGGTCGGCCGGCTGCTCGTGCGAAATCACCTGCCAAAGCTACCGAAAAGGATCATATAAGAAACGGCTCAAATTTCCGGGTTTTTCGGGCATGGGATCAGCCGGCGAGTTCGCGGACGCCCTTCACCAGCCGGTCCACGTCGGACTCGTCGGTGTACGGCGCGATCCCCGCCCGGACCGCGCCCGCGTCGCCGAGTCCCAGCCTCCGCGAGCACTCCAGCGCGTAGAAGCTGCTCGCGGGCGCGTTGACCCCGCGCTCGGCCAGCAATCGGTAGGCGTCGGCAGGGGTGACGCCGCCCGGGGAGAACAGCGTCGTCGGGGTGCGCCTGCGTCCCGCCGCGCCGTACAGGGTGACGCCCGGGATGCCGGCCAGACCCGCGTCGAGCCGGTCGAGCATGGCCCGCTCGTGCTCCTCCAGCGCGCCCATCGAGGCGGCCAGCCGCTCGCGCCGGCTCCCGCTCCCCGGAACCAGGCCCGCGAGGAAGTCGACCGCCGCCGTCGTGCCGGCGAGCAGCTCGTACGGCAGCGTGCCCACCTCGAACCGCTCGGGCACGGCGTCGGACGAGGGCAGCAGCTTGTCCGGACGCACGGTCTCCAGCAGCGCGGGATCGGCGGCGAGGACCCCCAGGTGCGGTCCGAGGAACTTGTACGGCGAGCAGGCGTAGAAGTCGGCGCCGAGCGCCCCCATGTCGACCAGGGCGTGCGGGGTCAGGTGGACGCCGTCGACGTAGAGCAGCGCCCCGGCCGCGTGCACCGCCTCCGCGATCGCCGGGACGTCCGGCCGGGTGCCCAGCAGGTTGGACGCGGCGGTGACGGCGACCAGCCGGGTGCGGTCGGTGAGCAGGCCCGTGACGGCCTCGACGGGCAGCTCACCGGTGGCCGGGTCGAAGTCGGCGCGGCGCACCGTGGCCCCGCGCGCCTCGGCCGCCTGCACCCACGGCCGGATGTTCGCGTCGTGGTCCAGCGTGGTGACCACGACCTCGTCGCCCGGACCCCACTCCTTGGCCAGCGCGCGGGCCATGTCGTAGGTCAGCTGCGTCATGCTGCGCCCGAACACGATGCCCGCCGAGTCGGCCGCGAGCAGGTCGGCCATGGCCTGCCGCGCCCCGGTCACGATCCCGTCGGCGCGGCGTTCGGCGGCGGTCATGACGCCCCGGTTGGACACAGCCGCGCGCAGGGTGCCCGCCACGGCGTCCGCGACCACGTCGGGGACCTGCGAGCCGCCGGGGCCGTCGAAGTGCGCGGCCCCCTCCTCCAGCGCCGGAAAGTGCGCCCGCACAGCCGCCACGTCGTACGTCATGAAGCCTCCTGAAGACGAATGTCCCTGGTTCAGCTCCCCGATTATCCGCATTTATCCCTCGAAGGGCTTCCTCATCTGGTCTCGGCGGCCGATTCGGCCGATCATCGCCGGGCGCGTGCGAAGCCGACCGGCGGAGACCGGCATCCCACGCCGCGAGGAGGCTCCGTCCGGGCGCGCTCCATGCCCTGCCGTCAGGGAAGCGGTTCGATCTCCACCGCGGGGGCGACGGCGCGCAGTTCGTCGCCGCGATCGGTGACGACGCGCCAGCCGTACCGGACGCCGCACCAGGCGACGTGCGCGAGAGGGAGGTCCGAGGTGTCGAAGTCGCCGATCTCGTGGGCCTTCTCGCGGTCGTCGAGGAAGTCGATGTCCACCGTGGGAGAGCTGGTGAGAAGCATCAACTGCCAGCGCAGGTCGTGCGGAACGGTGGCGAGGGCCTCGGCATAGGCGCTCACCGGGATGAGGAGGGTGACGGTGCCGGAGCGCAACGCGGTGGCGATGAGGGCGCGGGCGTAGACGTGCTTGCCCGTCGCCGCCGACGTCAGGGCGGAGGTGTCGAGAATGCGACCCGAACCGGTCGGGGGGAACGAGCTCACCGGTAGATGGTGTCAGGAGGCGGCGCGGTTCCGGTCCAGTTTGAGGGAATCGGCGGCCCGGTCCAGCTCGGCCTGCGGCAACGGACCCCAGGCGTCCGCGAGGCGGCCCAGGACGGTCAGCCGGGCGGCGCGTTCGTCGACGGACCGTTTGACGGCCGCCTGCATGGAGATGCCCTCCGCCTCGGCCATGCTCCGCAGGCGGCGGGTCTCGTCGTCGTCGAACCGGATGGTCATCGCCATGCCCTCACGTTAACCGACGGGTGATACCGTCGGCCAGCCATTCCGGTATCACCGGCGAACGCAATGCGCCGCCGCTGGGCCGCCGCCGGAGGAGGGCGCAGGCCGCCACGCCGTCCGGCACGAGAAACCCTTCCGATTGCTACCTCAAGTAGCAAACTGGATGGATGAACGCGTCCGAACAGCGGTTCGCCCCCGGGGGCGGTCCGGCGGCCAAGGTCAGCGTCTCCCTGCGCGCCAGCAATATTCGAGCCGTCAGGGAACGGGTCGGAGCGCGAGGGTTCTCGGCCTACGTGGACGCCGCGGTCGAGCGGCAGATCGAGCGGGACCTCCTGGAGGAGGCGCTCCGGGAGAACGAGACGGCTTCCGGGCCGATCCCGCAGAGGCTGCGCGACGAGGCGGCCGAGCTGTTCCGCGAGGTGAAGGCCGCACCCGAGCTTCAGGAAGAGGGCGGATGACGCGCGCACGAAGCAGGCTGAGTGCGGGCCGGGCACCCTCGTCCTCGACTGCGAAGGTCTCGTCAGGTGGTGCGCCGTCGATCCGAGGGTGACCGCGATCGTGCGTGAGGCCCAGGACAACGACTTCCGGGTCGTGGTCAGCGCGATGACCCCGATCGAGGCTCAGGACGTCCGTGTGAAGGGCGACCGCCTCCGGTGGTACCTGTCCCGGTTGAAGGTCGAGCCGGTCACCGAGGAGATCTGTTCGCGGGCGATCGACCTCCTTCGCGACGCCCGCCTGCACGGTCACAAGTACGCCATCGACGCCGTGGTGGCCGCGACGGCGCTGGAGGCCGTCAGACCGGTGATCGTCCTCGCCTCCGACGAGGACGACATGGACAAGCTCTGCGGCAAGGCCGTCAAAGTCGTCGGCGTCTGAGAACGGGGAGCCCTGAGGGGACGCCCACGCGGGAGCCGGGTCGTGCGGTCAGCGCGGGGAAGGCGGCCGGTCGGCGGCCGTCGCCCCATGGAGGGAGGCCCTGACGCCGGTGAGGATCAGTTCGAGGCCGCCTCGGAAGGCGCGGTCGAGATCCTCTCTCGGCCAGGCGTCGGAGCCGCTCTTACGGGCCTGCTCCTCGACGGTGTAACCGTTGACGTAGGCCAGGACGGTATCCACGGCGACGGCCGCCGTGTCCGCGGGGACGCCCGCGGCGATCAGGGACTCGATCAGCCGGTGGAAGGCGGCGACGGCCTCGGCGCTCGGCTCGTGGAAGCCGGACATGAGGCGCGCGCCGTCGCGGTGGGCCAGCATGACCTCGCGCAGACCGATCGCGACGCCGCGCAGCCTTGCATCCCAGGGGCCGTCAGGGGGCGGGGCTCCGGGGGGCGGGATGACCGGGCGAGGCGTGGGACGAGTGCTGGTGATCGGGGCGGGGCTCGGCGGGCTGACGCTCGCCCACGCGCTCGTCCGCGCGGGCATCGACGTGCAGGTGTTCGAGGCCGACGACGGCGGTGGCGAGCGGTTCCAGGGATACCGGATCGGGCTCGGGCCGCTCGCGATGGAGGCGCTGCGCGCGAACCTGCCGCCGCGGCTCTACGAACTGGCCGAAGTCACCAGCGGGAGCCTGACCGGGCCGGGGATGTTGTTCGATGAGCGGCTCACACCGCTCAGCCGTGACCTGGAGGGGCCATCTGCGGAGACCAGGGCGGTGGACCGGCAGGTGCTGCGGCGGATCCTCCTCGGAGGGCTGGAGGGCCGGGTCGCGCACGGCAGACGGCTGACGGGTCTCGCGGAAGCGGCGGACGGGACCGTGACCGCGCGCTTCGCCGACGGCACGCAGGCCACGGGGGAGGTGCTGGTCGGCGCGGACGGCGGGAACTCCGTGGTGCGGCGGCACCTGGCGCCCGAGGTGAAACTCGTCGACTCGGACCTGTGCGGGGCGATGGGACGGACCCCGCTCACCGACCGCTTCCTGCGGCTGGTGAGCGGCCGGGGCACGATGGTGAAGGGTCCCGGGATCACGCTGATGCTGGGGCGCATGCAGTTCGGCAGGGAGCCGTCCGAGGCCGCCGCCGAGCTCGCCCCCGAGCTGGACATGCCGTACCGGGACGGCTATGTGCGCTGGGTGCTGATGATGCCGCCGGACCATCCGGCGGCCACCGGGCCGGGGGTCGTCGGGGAGGACGCCCGTGAGCTGGCGCTGGAGCTCATCGACGGCTGGCATCCCGACCTGCGGGAGCTGGTGCGCCGCGCCGACATGAGCGCGGTCGGCCGTTCCAAGGTCCACGACCGGCCGATGCCGTCCTGGCCGGTGGGCCGGATCACGTTGCTCGGCGACGCCGCGCACCTGACGCTCGCCAGCGGCGGGAACGGCGCGAACACCGCGTTGCAGGACGCGGTACGGCTGTGCGCGCGGCTGGCCGAAGCCGGCCGGGGTGCACGAGCCCTGACGTCGGCGCTGGAGGAGTACCGGGACGACCTGCTCGAACGCGGAAACGCGGCCGTCGCGTTCGGCAAGGAGGCGCTGAAGAGATTCGTCCCGGCCGCGGGAGCCGCGGGCACGCGGCCCGGCTGACGTCCACTGCCCCCGCGGGCTCGCCGGCGCCGTGCCTCACGCGCCCCGGTAGACCGCCGGGCGCTTCTCGCGGAAGGCGCGGGCGCCCTCCTTGGCGTCCTCGGAGCCGATCACCGGCCAGCCGATGGCGTCGGCGACCGCCAGCGCCTCGGCCTCGGGCATGCCCAGGGTCTCGCGGTGGGTGCGCAGGATGGCCTGTACGGCCAGCGGCCCGCACTCGGCGACCCGGCCGGCGAGCTCCAGGGCCTCCTCCAGCGCCTTGCCGTCCGGGACGACCCGGTTGACCAGCCCCATCTCCAGGGCCTCCCGCGCCGTGACGGACCGGCCGGTCAGCAGCAGGTCCATGGCGAAAGCGTAGGGGATCTGCCGCGGCAGCCGCACGGCGGAGCCGCCCATCGGGAACAGCGCGCGGCGGGCCTCGAACAGGCCGAGGACGGCGGACTCGGCGGCCACCCGCAGGTCGGTGCCGACGAGCAGCTCGGTTCCGCCGGCCACGGCGTACCCCTCGACCGCGCAGACGACCGGCTTCGACGGCAGGGCGCCGGGGTCGCGCAGCAGGCCCTTCCAGTGGACGTCGGGGATCTTCGCGGCCCGCTCCCGCACCCGGGGGTCCTCCGAGGGGGCGCCCATGGCCTTGAGGTCGGCGCCCGCGCAGAACGTCCCGCCCGCGCCGGTCAGCACGGCGACGCGGACGTCCGGCTCGGCCGAGACGTAGGCCCAGGCGTCGGCCAGGCCGACCAGCATGTCCGTCGACAGGGCGTTGCGGGCCTCCGGCCGGTCCATGGTCACCACGACGACGTGGCCGTCGCGCTCGACCCGGCAGTGCGGCGTGCTGATCGGCAGGAGTTCCACGGGGCCTCCGGTCTACTGTCAAGCGCTTGCTCGGTCAGGTCGGGCGGGTTACCCTGCCCATGCTTGTGAGAACAGATTCTCGTTCCATCTTCCCCGTATCACCAGAGGTTTCATCAATAACGAGAACGTGATTCACTTTGGCGGTCGGGGCCTTTCGCATTGTCGGGAAGGATCTGTGATGGGCACGCTCGGCTTCTGGAGACTGGCGCAGGCCGATCCCGGCTGGATCGCGGCCGTGGACCCCGACGGCACCCCGCACCGCGCCGGCGACCTGCTCGCCCGCGCCGACCGCCTCGTGCACGCGCTGCGGGACCTGGGGATGGAGACCGGGGACGGACTGTGCGGCCTGGCGCCAAACGGCGCGGACGGGCTCGTGCTCTACCTCGCGGCGCTGCAGGCCGGGTGGTATTACACGCCGGTCAACTGGCACCTCACCGGCCCGGAGATCGGCCACATCGTCGCCGACAGCGAGGCCCGCGCGTTCTTCGTCCACGAGCGCTTCGCCGCCGAGGGCACGCGCGGGGCGGCCGCGTCGGGGATCGACCCGTCCCGGGTCTTCGCCCTGGGGGACGTGCCGGGCGCGCGCCCGGTCGCCGAACTGGTCGCCGGGCATCCCGCCACCACCCCGGCCGGCCGTACGGCGGGCGCCACCATGCACTACACCTCCGGCACCACCGGCCGGCCCAAGGGCGTCCGCCGGCCGCTGAGCGGCCTGGACCCCGACGACGGGGCCGAGCTGATGACGTTCCTGCTCGCGATGTTCGGCATGACCCCGGGCGGCGGGAACGTCCACCTGGTCACCTCGCCGGGCTACCACACCGCGGTCACCCAGTTCGGCGGCTCCGCCCTGCACATGGGTCACACGCTCGTCTTCATGGACCGATGGGACGCCGAGGAGATGCTCCGGCTCTGCGAGCGGCACCGGGTGACCAGTTCGCACATGGTCCCCACCCACTTCAAGCGCCTGCTCTCGCTGCCCGAGGAGGTCAGGGGCGCCTACGACCTGTCGTCGCTGCGGTGGATGATCCACGCCGCCGCGCCCTGCCCGGTACCGGTCAAGCGGGCGATGCTCGACTGGTGGGGCGACTGCGTCTACGAGTACTACGCGGCCACCGAGGGCGGCGGCACGATCGCGACCCCCGAGGACTGGAAGAAGCACCCCGGCACCGTCGGGCGGCCCTGGCCGATCAGCGAGCTGCTCGTCGTGGACGACGACCTGCGGCCCGTCCCGCCCGGCACCCCCGGCACGGTCTACATGAAGATGGCCGGCGCGGACTTCGAGTACAAGGGCGACCGGGCCAAGACCGACGCCGGCCGCCTCGACGGCTTCTTCACCGTCGGCGACATCGGCTACCTCGACGGGGACGGCTTCCTGTTCCTCTGCGACCGGAAGGCGGACCTGATCATCTCCGGTGGGGCCAACATCTACCCGGCCGAGATCGAGAACGAGCTGATGGTCCACCCCAAGGTCGCCGACGTGGCCGTGTTCGGCGTCCCGGACGAGGAGTGGGGCGAGCAGATCAAGGCCGTGGTCGAGCCCGCACCCGGCGTCGAGCCCTCACCCGAGCTGGCCGCCGAGCTCGTCGAGTCGCTCCGGGGCCGGCTGTCCACCATGAAGTGGCCGAAGTCGGTGGACTTCATCGCGGAGATGCCGCGCGAGCCCAACGGCAAGCTCCTCAAACGCAGGCTGCGGGACCCGTACTGGGAGGGGCGCGACCGTGCCATCTGAACGATCCGGCCGCGCCGCGTGGACACGGCCACGGACCACCGCATGGTCCTGGACCGCCGTCCGGTCCCGGACCGTCGTCCGGCCCCGGAACGGGAGGCGCCGATGATCCCGCGGACGCGGCACGTGCTGGAGTTCCCCGGCGGCTACACCCGGACGACCGGGCCGGTGATCGGCCGGTTCCTCACCGAGCTGCGCGACCGCCGCCTCGTCGGCGTCCGCACCGCGACGGGCCGGACGCTGGTGCCGCCGCTGGAGTACGACCCGGACACCGGGGACGCCGTCACCGACGAGTTCGTCGAGGTCGGCCCGGCCGGGACGGTCGGGAGCTGGTCGTGGGCGGGCTCCCCGCGCGCCGGCCACCCCCTGGACCGGCCGTTCGCCTGGGCCCTGATCCGCCTGGACGGCGCCGACACCTCCCTGCTGCACGCGGTGGACGCGGGCGACGTCCGGGCCATGCGTCCCGGCCTGCGGGTCCGGCCCCGCTGGCGGGCCGAGCGCACCGGCCACGTCACCGACATCGAGTGCTTCGTCCCGGAGGTCACCGCGATGACCGCCCCGGTGCGGGTGGAGTACACCGTCACGCCGGGGCTGGCGCTCGCCCGCTTCCTGGAGGGCATCGCCCGGGGCGTCTTCCTCGGCAGCCGCTGCGACTCCTGCGGCAAGGTGTACGTGCCCTACCGGCTGTCCTGCCCCGAGTGCGGCGTCGCCGTCACCGAGGAGGTCGTGCTGCCCGGCACCGGGACGGTCACCACCTTCGCGATCAACAACCTCCCGGACCCGCGCGCCCCCGAGGTGCCGTTCGTGTCGGCCTACGTCCGGCTCGACGGCGCCGATGTCCCCATGATCGTCCTGATCGGCGGGGTCCCGGCCCACGAGGTGCGGGAGGGCATGCGGGTGCGGGCGGTGTGGGTCCCCGAGGCCGAACGCGGGCCGTCCATGGACAGCGTGCGGTGGTTCGCCCCCACCGGCGAGCCGGACGAGGAGATGTGATGCGCGAGGACCACACGGGGCGCGGCGCGGGGCCAGCGGCGGGCGGCGCCGTACGGGAGGGGGTGTGATGCGCGAGGTCGCGGTGGTGGCGTTCGCGCAGACCCGGCACAGCGCCGTCGACGAGGGCCGCAGCGAGCCGGAGATGATCCTCGGCCCGCTGGAGGAGGTCCGCCGGGCGACGGGGCTGCGCCGGTTCGGCTTCACCTGCTCGGGCTCGTGCGACTACCTGGCGGGCGCGCCGTTCTCCTTCGTCTCCGCGCTGGACGCGCTCGGCGCCTGGCCGCCGATCTCCGAGAGCCACGTGGAGATGGACGCCGCCTGGGCGCTGTACGAGGCGTGGGCCAGGCTGCAGCACGGCGACGTCGACTCCGCCCTCGTCTACGGCTTCGGCAAGTCGTCCCAGGGCGACCTGCGGGAGATCATGACGCTCCAGCTCGACCCCTACTACCTGGCTCCGCTCAGCCTCGACCAGGTCTCCCTCGCCGCGCTCCAGGCGTCGGCCGTGTCCGCCGATCGCGCCGAACTGGACGAGATCGTACGGCGCAGCCGCGCCGCCGGCCGGGCCAACCCCTGCGCCCTCGACCTGCCCGACCCCGAGGGGGAGGAGTTCGAGGTCGCACCGCTGAGGCCGTACGACATCGCCCCGATCACCGACGGCGCCGCCGCGGTGGTGCTGGCCGCCGGCGACCTGGCCCGGGAGCTGTGTGAGCGGCCCGCGTGGATAAAGGGCGTCGCCCACCGCATAGAGCCGCACTACCCGGGCATGAGAGATCTCGCCCGGTCGGCCTCCGCCGCCGAAGCCGCACGAGCGGCGGGGGCCGGCGAGGGTCATCCCGACGTGGCCGAACTGCACGCGCAGTTCAGCCACGAGGAGGTCGTGCTGCGCCGGGCCCTCGGCATCCCCGGCGACACCGACGTCAACCCCAGCGGCGGGCCGCTGGCCGCCAACCCCGTCATGGCCACCGGCCTCATCCGGATCGGCGAGGCCGCCCGTCACGTCATGGAGGGAAGGGCCGGCCGCGCCGTCGCGCACGCCGCCGGCGGCCCCTGCCTCCAGCACAACCTCGTCGCCGTGCTGGAGGGCTGAAGATGAACCGTTGCGCGGTGATCGGGGTCGGCCAGACGCGGTACACGACGCGGCGGCGCGACGTCTCCCTCGCCGGACTCGTCCGCGAGGCGGCGCTGCGCGCCCTGGAGGACGCCGGGCTGACCTGGAAGGACATCGACGCCGTCGTCATCGGCAAGGCGCCCGACCTGTTCGAGGGCGTGATGATGCCGGAGGCGTACCTCGCCGACGCGCTCGGCGCGGCGGGCAAGCCGATGATGCGGGTGCACACCGCCGGCTCGGTCGGCGGGTCCACCGCGCTGGCCGGGGCCTCGCTCATCCAGGGCGGCGTGCACGGCCGGGTGCTCACGGTGGCGTTCGAGAAGCAGTCGGAGTCCAACGCGACCTGGGCGCTGTCCACGCACCTGCCGTTCAGCGCCTCACTGGTGGTCGGCGCGGGAGGCTATTTCGCGCCGCACATCCGCGAGTACATCCGCCGCTCCGGCGCGCCGGAGCACATCGGCACGCTGGTGGCGGTCAAGGACCGGCGCAACGCGCTGCGCAACCCCTACGCCCACCTGCGCATCCCCGGCATCGACCGGGCCATGGTCGAGGCGACGCCGATGCTGTGGGAGCCGATCCGCTACCTGGAGACCTGCCCGTCCTCCGACGGCGCGTGCGCGATGGTGCTGGCCGCCGAGGACCGGCTCACCGGCTCCGTCCCCGCCTGGGTCCTGGGCGCGGCCATGCGGTCCGAGCCGATCTTCCGGGCGGGTCGCGACACCGTGAGCCCCCGTGGCGGCCGGGACTGCGCCGCCGACGTGTACCGGCAGGCGGGGGTCACCGACCCGCGCCGGGAGATCGACGTGGCCGAGGTGTACGTGCCCTTCTCCTGGTACGAGCCGATGTGGCTGGAGAACCTCGGGTTCGCCCCCGAAGGGGAGGGATGGAAGCTCACCGAGTCCGGCGCCACCGCCCTGGACGGCGACATCCCGTGGAACGCCTCCGGCGGGGTGCTGTCGAGCAACCCCATCGGCGCGTCCGGGATGATCCGGTTCGCCGAGGCGGCGCTCCAGGTCAGGGGCATGGCGGGTGAGCACCAGGTGGACGGCGCCCGGCGGGCCCTCGGGCACGCCTACGGGGGAGGCGCCCAGTTCTTCGCGATGTGGATGGTCGGCAGCGACAGACCCTGACCCCTCCGGGAGGGCCGAATGGAGTTCAACCACGCGGATCTGTTCGAGGGCCTCGCGGACGCGGTCGGGGACCGGGTCGCCGTCGTCTGCGGTGACGACCGGATGACCTACGCCGGGCTGGACGCCGAGGCCAACCGGCTGGCCCACCACCTCCTCGCCGCGGGTGTGCGGGCCGGGGAGCACGTCGGCATCCAGCTCCGCAACGGCGTCGAGTACGTCGTGGGCCTGCTGGCCGCCCTGAAGATCCGGGCCGTGCCGGTCAACGTCAACCACCGCTACGTCGAGGAGGAGCTGCTGCACCTCTACCGCGACTCCGACATCGTGGCCCTGCTGTTCGACGCGGAGTTCGACGGGCGGGTGTCGGCCGTGGCGCCGCGGGCCGAACGGCTCGGGCACCTGATCGTGGCGGGCGGCCCCTCCTCGCTCGGGACGGCGGTGCCGTACGAGGCGGCGCTGGCCGGGCGGCCGGCCACGCGCGGCTTCCCGGAGCGGTCGGGCGACGACGTCTACATCATCTACACCGGCGGCACCACCGGCATGCCCAAGGGCGTGATGTGGCGGTGCGAGGACCTGTTCTTCGCCTTCGGCGGCGGCAACCCGTACGGCGAGCCGCGCGCCACGCCGCGCGAGGTCGTCGAGGCGGCCGTGGCGTCCCAGCCGTTCAGCATGATGGCGGCGGCCCCGCTGATGCACGGCGCGGCCCAGATGGCCACCTTCATCACCTGGTGGCTGGGCGGCACCATGGTCTACGTCCGCCGGTTCGACCCGGCCGAGGTGCTGCGGGCCATCGAGCGGGAGCGCGTCGTGTCGATCAACATCACCGGCGACGCGATGGCCCGCCCGCTGGCCGAGGAGATCGCCCAGGGCGGCCACGACCTGTCGTCGCTGTTCGTGGTCAGCTCCACCGGCGCCATCCTGAGCGGAGCCGTCCGTGACCGGCTGGCCGAGCTGCTGCCGGACCGGATGATCATGGACGGCTTCGGCTCCAGCGAGTCCGGCTACACCGCCTCCGCCGTCCCGGGCTCCTCACCGGAGTCGGGGCAGCGGTTCCGCGCCAACGACGGCTCCGGCCTGGCCGTGCTCGACGAGAACCTGGAACCGGTCGAGCCCGGGTCCGGAAAGCTCGGCACGGTCGCCAAGAGCGGCCGGATCGCGTTCGGCTACTACCGCGACGAGGACAAGACGCGCCGCACCTTCGTCACCGACCGGGCGGGCACCCGCTGGCTGCTCACCGGCGACATCGCCGCCGTCGAGGAGGACGGCACCCTGACGATCTTCGGCCGGGGGTCGGCCTGCATCAACACCGGCGGTGAGAAGGTCTTCCCCGAGGAGGTCGAGGCGGTCCTCAAGGGCCACCCCGCGGTCTTCGACGCGGTGGTCGCCGGGGTCCCCGACGAGCGGTGGGGCGAACGGGTCGCCGCCGTGGTCGAGCCCCGGCCGGGCGCCGCCCCCTCGGCCGATGAGCTGACCGCGCACTGCCGTACCCGGCTGTCCGGCTACAAGGTGCCGCGCGTCTTCGCCTTCGTCGAGAAGATGGTCCGCTCCCCGGCGGGCAAGGCCGACTACCGCTGGGCCCGAGAGACCGCCCGGTCCGCCGGCGGCTGATGGTCGCCGCCCTCTCCGGGTGGGGCGGCTGCCGGTTCCCCGATCAGGTCAGGGCGTACTACCGGAACGCTTCCTTTGTTTCTGACCTTGAGCCGCAGTTCGAGAAGCCCTGTGATCGCATCTTCCATCTCGGTCCGCTTCGGCAGGTTCCGGAGCGGCGGTACATATGGTCGGGAGGGCGTCCGGTCGACGCCGGCAAGAGGGGTGAGCCAGTGCTGTGACCGCATAGGTTCGCCGGGTGGCCGGGTCAGGCATTGATCGCCGACCGATGGCATGCGGAACGTCCTCGGCGAGGCGTTGTCGTACCCCCGGTGTAGCGTCCGGGCCGGAGCCGGGTTCATACTCTGCGGTTAACGGAGGCACGCGGATGACGAGTACGACAGGCGGGCCCGTGGTGGTGGTGGTGTCCCGGCGCATCGGGGCCCCGGCGGAGGAGATCTTCCGGATCCTGGCCGACCCCGGGCGGCACCCGGACCTCGACGGCTCGGGGATGCTGCGCGGTGGTGTCTCCGACGCCGTGGTCTCGGGCGTCGGGGACGTCTTCGTGATGCGGATGCATTACGAGCGATACGGCGACTATGAGATGAACAACCACGTCGTCGAGTACGAGCCGGACCGTCGCCTCGGCTGGGAGCCGAGGCCCGGTCGTGGGCACCCAGACGCCACCGTGCCCGGGGCCGCGTGGGGCCACCGTTGGATCTTCGATCTGCTCCCGGACGGAGCCGGGGCGACGGTCGTGACCGAGACCTTCGACGCTTCGCGCATGCGGGAGGACAAACGCGCGGAAGTGGACAGCGGGCGCGCCTGGTGGCAGACGCAGATGGCGAGCACCCTGGAACGCCTCGCCGAACTGTGCGCCGCCTGGTGAAAGCCGAACTCGACGCCCTCAAGGGAGCCCTGGACCGTCAGCGCGAGCATGTCCTCGGGGTCCCTACATCGCGCACGGTGTCTTCATCGGCCTGCACCAGCTGGGCGATCACCGGCACCCGGTTCCCGCCGGCGGAGACCAGCAGCATCATCGCGCGCCGGTGTCTGGACTGAGGAGCGCAGCGGCGGAGTGACGAGGGAAGGCATCGGCTCAAGGGCCCCCGGGCCGCGACGCGCAGCGTCGCCATGAGCCTGCTCGGGGGTGCCGGTGTCTGGACTGAGGAGCGCAGCCGCGGAGCGGCGGAGTGACGAGGGAAGGCATCGGCTCAAGGGCCCCCGGGCCGCGACGCGC